>JAVKDQ010000215.1:0-20185 GCA_040222155.1 Roseovarius sp. | reverse complement strand
CCGGCCTCCTTGAAGGTGCCCTTGCCGCGGCCGCCCGCGTGGATCTGCGCCTTTACGACCCAGAGCGGCCCGTCGAGCGCGCCCGCCGCGGTTTTCGCCTCTTCGGCGCGCAGCACGATGCGCCCGTCGGAAACCGGCGCGCCGTAGGAGCGGAGCAGAGCCTTGGCCTGATACTCGTGGATGTTCATCGAAACTGTCCCGTTTTGCTGTGGTCAGTGACAGTTATTCACACAAGTGCGACGGCAAGATAAACGGGTTTTTGCGCTCCGGCCCGGTTCTGCGCCGCTTTTTTCCGATTTGTGATCACGGGTGCGAAACGTGTGATCACAAGGGGCGCGCCAATGGCACGATTCGCTCCGGGCGGGGCATTTCACGCGCGGCATGGAACATTTCGGCGCGCGTGGCGGTTGATCGGGAAGACCTGTGGCGCCTGCCGCAGGAGCCCGACAAACCGAGGAGAGGATGTGATTCATGGCCGAGCAAGGCAATGACTGGCTGAGTGGCAAGGTGCTGGCGGTGGCCTGCGTGGCCGCGATCGGCTGGGGCATGGGACTATACGCCGTGACCGCGAAATCGAAACTGCAGAACGACTTCGACGCCCAGCAGGAGGTTGTGGGATCGCTCGAGGAGGCGCGCGCCGATCTGAGCGAGCTCGAACCGCGGGTGGAAAAGCTCGAGACAACGGAGACGAGCCTGAGCGAGGAGGTCGGCACGCTCGAGGACGAGGTGGCGCAGAGGAGCGAGAGAGCCGAGACGCTTGCCAGCGAGATCGCCACGCGCGAGGAGCGGCTTGCGAAGCTGAAGGAAGAGGCCCGGCCGCTGCAGAAGGTGCTCGAGGATTACGAGACCCGCAGCAAGGAATTGAGCCAAAAGGTGGCCGAGCAGAGCGACCGGCTCGCCGCGGTGGGCGAGCGTCTGGAGGAGGCCCGCGCCGAGGAGTCGGAGCTGCGCGAGACGCAGGCCAAGCTGACCGACGAGGTCGCGCGGCTCTCGGACGAGGCCGCCGCAGAGGAAGAGGCGCTGCAGGCGACCGTGGAGAAGGAAGCCGGGCTGCGTGACGAGATGGAGAGCCTGCAGGCCGAAGTGGGCAGGCTGCAGGACGACAAGACCGGCCTTGAAGACAAGGTGGCCGCGCTGGCCGAGCGCCGGAGCGCCCTCGCGGAAGACGTGACCGAGGCGAAGGCGCAGCGCGACGACCTCCAGAAGCTCGTGACCTCGCTCACCAACGAGGTGGAGTCGCGCTCGAACAAGCTGCTGGAGATCGAGAAGCGCATCGCGAAGCTGGGTTCGCAGGCGGAGGTCGGAACCTCGGAGGGCGAGACGGCGGCCTCGACGGAGGGCGAGGCGCAATCGGGCCAGTCTTCCGGGGTCGACACGGCGGGCGACAAGGCCCAATCGGCCAGCGCGGCCGATGCGGGTGACAGCGCTGGAGCGTCCGACGAGGCCGACAGGTCCTCGAAGAGCCAGGCCTCGGAGAGTGAAGGTGCGTCGAAGAGCGAAGGCACGGTGGCTTCGGAGGCGAAAGACGCGGAGGGCCGCGAAACGACCGAGGCCTCGAGTGCGGAAACGTCGGGCGATGGCGCAACTGCGCAGAGCGCCGAGGCGCCGCAGGGCGAGAGCGGGTCGCAGGAGAGCGGCTCGGAAAAGACCGCCGAGAGCGACGCGCCGCAGGATGACCGGAGCGCGGAAAATGCGACCGGGGAGAAGAAGAGCACGGCGAACTGAGCCGGCTTGCAGCGCCCTGAAAAGAAGAACGCGCCCGGAGGACCGGGCGCGTTCTTTTGTGCTGTCGTGGGGACAGCGCCTCAGGCGAGCGAGCTGTCGATTTCCTTGCAGGCGTCGACGAGGCCCTTCACGGCCTTCACGGAGGTGTCGAACATCTTCTGCTCGTCCTTGTTGAGCTTGATGTTGACGATGCGCTCGATGCCGCCCGCGCCGATCACGGTGGGCACGCCTACATACATGTCCTTAACGCCGAGATCGCCATCGCAATAGGCGGCGCAGGGCAGAACGCGCTTCTGGTCCTTCAGATAGGCCTCGGCCATCTCGATGGCGGAGGTCGCGGGCGCGTAGAAAGCGGAGCCGGTCTTCAGCAGGCCCACGATCTCGGCGCCGCCGTCACGGGTGCGCTGCACGATCTTGTCGAGCTTGTCTTGCGAGGTCCAGCCCATCTCCACGAGATCCGGGAGCGGGATACCGGCGACTGTGGAGTAGCGCACGCAGGGCACCATCGTATCGCCGTGGCCGCCGAGCACGAAGGCGCTGACATCGCGCATGGAGACGCCGAATTCGAGGCTGAGGAAGTGGCGGAAGCGCGCGGAATCGAGCACGCCGGCCATGCCGCAGACCTTCTCGGCGGGCAGGCCGGAGAATTTCTGCAGCGCCCAGACCATCGCGTCGAGCGGGTTGGTGATGCAGATCACGAAGGCGTCGGGCGCGTTGGCGGCGATGCCCTCGCCCACGGATTTCATGACCTTGAGGTTGATGCCGAGGAGGTCGTCGCGGCTCATGCCGGGCTTGCGCGGCACGCCGGCGGTGACGATGCACACATCTGCGCCCGCGATATCGGCATAGTCCTGCGTGCCCTTGAGATGCGCGTCGAACCCTTCTGCCGGGCCGGATTCGGCGATGTCGAGGGCCTTGCCCTCCGGCACGCCCTCGGCGATGTCGAAGAGAATGACATCGCCCAACTCCTTGATCGCGGCGAGATGCGCGAGCGTGCCGCCGATCTGTCCGGCGCCGATGAGGGCAATCTTGGGTCTGGCCATGGGATCCTGTCTCCAGTGGTTTGAATTTCGCGCATTTGCGTAGTCGCAAAGCGGGTGGCGCGCAAGGGTGCTGCGCTGCGGCATAAGCGGGGCGGGGGCCTCGCACTCGGGCGCGCGATGGGATAGGCCTTTGGAAAGCGGCGAAATTCGGTTGACGAGGCGCAATGGGGTTCGGCTGGGAAGTTTACGCGGCAGGCATGTTCGGCGCGTTGTTCGCCGGCATCTCGAAGGGCGGGTTCGGCTCGGGCGCGGCCTTCGCCAGCGCGACGATTCTGGCGCTCTTCGTGCCGCCGGGGGTGGCGCTGGGCATCATGCTGCCCCTTCTGATGCTGATCGACGCGGCCACGCTCAGGCCCTACTGGCGGCAATGGAGCTGGTCCGATGCGAAGCTGTTGGTGCTGGGGGGCCTGCCCGGCGTGGCGCTGGGCGCGGCGCTCTACGAGGTGGCGGAGCCGGATCTCTTTCGCCTGCTCATCGGCGCGGTGGCGCTTCTGTTCGTGGCCTGGCAGGGCAGCCTCGCGCTTGGGCTTTTGCGGCTCGGGCAAAGGGAAATTCCGCGCTGGGGCGGGGCGCTGGCGGGCGTGGTGGCCGGGTTTACCAGCTTCGTGAGCCATGCGGGCGGGCCGGCGGTGGCGGTCTACCTGCTCTCGCGGCGGATCGGGAAGACGCCGTTTCAGGCGACGACTGTGTTGGTGTTCGGGCTTCTGAACCTCGCCAAGCTGGTGCCCTTCGCGGCGCTCGGCATCTTCACCCGCGAGACGCTTCTGTTCGACCTGCTGATGGCGCCCTTCGCGCTGATTGGCGCCTGGCTGGGCGTGCGCGCGCATCGGGTGGTGCCGGAGCGTGCGTTTTTCGCGGTGACCTACGTGCTGCTGATGGTGACGGGGGCGAAGCTCATCTGGGATGCGCTAACCTAGCTGTGAGCGCGGAACAAAGGCCCGCAGGGCTGCCGCGCCATCGCTGGGCCGCCCCCACGGCCCAGCGATTGATTGACGCCAGCACTTCGTTTCTAACCATTGCGGCAGTTGCAGGCATAAAACTCTGCAGATCGATCGTTGGATCGCTGCGCCGCGGCCCAGCGATGGCGCGGCTCTGCATCTGCCTGAAATCGCCTTGCCTCAGGCCGGGTTGCCCTCGGCCTCGGGCAGCGCCTCGGCCAGCCCTTCGTAGGCCTGCCCGCTGGCGACGAGGCAAGTAAGGCCGTGCACGGTGGTGACCGTGATCGTCCATGTGCCGGTTTCCTCGGAGGCGAACACCTCCATCACCGCGTTGTTGGCGCCGAGGCCCATCGACTGGCGGCTCTCGCCGTAACGCTCGGCGAGGCGGGCCACCACCATCTCGCGCGGTGCGCAGTTCTGCTGGGCCAGGGCCGGCGCCGCGAGGCTGGCGGCGGTGGCGGCGAAGCAAAGCATCTTCCGTGTCTTCATGTCATACCCCTTTCAGGTCTGGTTCCTGCCGACTTGGATGCCAAAAGCCTTGGGCAAGCCTACCAAGACAGGGTTAACGGACCGTGCGCCGCCTTGCCGGCTCGCGTCGCATTGTCGGCAATTGCTGCGGCGCGGCGGAAAAGCGCTTGAACTTTTCCGGAAAAATCTGGCAGGAGAGGCGCAAGAATATTTCGGCATACAAAGGAAGACCGGCAGATGGACCTTGCCACGCATCCCTACCGCTCGGTGCTCTACATTCCCGCCTCCAAGGAGCGCGCGCTTGAGAAGGCGCGCGAGTTGCCGACCGATGCGATCATCTTCGATCTCGAGGATGCGGTTGCGCCCGAGGCCAAGGCCGAGGCGCGGCAGACGCTGAAGACGGCACTCAAGGAGGGCGGCTTCGGCAAGCGCGCCAAGATCGTGCGCACCAATGCGCTGACCACCGAATGGGGCAACGAGGATGTGCGCGCGCTGCGCGACGCGGGCGCCGACATCTTCCTGCTGCCCAAGGTCAACAACCCCTCGGACGTGGATGCCTTCGCCGACCTGCTCGACAACACCACGCCGATCTGGGTGATGATGGAGACGCCCACCTCGGTGTTCAACGCGCCCGAGATCGCGGCGCATCACCGGGTGAGAGGCCTTGTGACGGGCACCAACGACCTGACGAAAGACCTGGGCTGCCGCTACCGCCCCGACCGGCTGCCGCTGATGACCGCGCTGCAGCGGATCGTGATGGCGGCGCGGGCGACGCGGGGCGTGGTGGCGATCGACGGGGTGTACAACCGCTTCCGCGATGGCGACGGGCTCAAGGCCGAATGCGAACAGGGCCGCGACCTCGGCTTCGACGGCAAGACGCTCATCCACCCCGCGCAGATCGAGGTGACGAACACCGCCTTCGCGCCCACGCAATCGGAGATCGATCTCGCCAAGCGGCAGATCGCGGCCTACGAGGAGAGCATGGCCTCGGGGCAGGGCGTGGCGGTGGTGGACGGGCAGATCGTGGAGAACCTCCACGTGGTGGCCGCCAAGCGCATCCTCGCCAAGGCGCAGGCGATTTCTGAAATGGCAGCGGAGTAACGCGCATGATCTGGCTCATTCTCGGCCTTCTTCTCTGGACGGGCTCGCATCTCTTGAAACGGCTCGCGCCGGGGCCGCGCGCGGCGATGGGCGATGCGGGCAAGGGGGTGATCGCCGTGGCGAACCTCGCGGCCATCGTGCTGATGGTGATCGGCTACCGCATGGCGGAGGGCGCCTTCTTCTGGGGGCGCTCGCCGATGCTGGTGGGCATCAACAACCTGCTGATGCTGCTCTCTATCTACATGTTCGCGGCGGCGGGCATGAAGACGGCGCTCGCCCGCAAGATGCGCCACCCGATGCTCGGGGCGGTGAAGGTGTGGGCGCTCGCGCACCTCCTGGTGAACGGCGACGTGCCCTCCTTCGTGCTCTTTGGCGGGCTGCTGGGCTGGGCGGTGCTGGCGATGATCCTCATCAACAAGGCCGAACCCAACTGGACGCGGCCCGCGCCCGCGCCCATGCGCAAGGAAATCATCGCCGTGGTGGCCACGTTGGTGATCTTCGGCGCCATCGCCGGGATTCACGGCTGGCTCGGCTATCCGGTTTTCGGGTGAACCCTCATGAAACTCTACCGTTTTCTGAGTGCCGATGACACTTCGGCCTTCTGCCACAAGGTGACGGAGGCGCTCAACAAGGGCTGGGAGCTGCACGGCTCACCCACCTATGCCTATGACGACGCCAATGGTGTTATGCGCTGCGGGCAGGCGGTGGTGAAGGAGGTGGAGGGCACCTACCACCCCGACATGAAACTGGGAGAGCAGTGAGCATGGCGAAGACCAACCCGGGGCGCTTCTTCGAGGATTACACCGTTGGCGAGACGATCGAGCACGCGGTGCCGCGCACCGTGTCGGGGGGAGAGCGCGCGCTTTACCACGCGCTCTATCCGGCACGCCATGCGCTCTACTCGTCGGACGCCTTCGCGCAGGGCTGCGGGCTGCCCGCGTCGCCCATCGACGACATGGCGGCCTTCCACGTGGTCTTCGGCAAGACGGTGCCGGATATCTCGCTCAACGCGCTGGCCAATCTCGGCTACGCCGAAGGGCGCTGGCTGAAGCCCGTCTGGCCCGGCGACACGCTGCGCTCGACCTCCGAGGTGATCGGGCTCAAGCAGAACTCGAACGGGAAGTCGGGCGTTGTGTGGGTGCGCACGAAGGGCCGCAACCAGCATGGCGAGACGGTGCTCGACTATGTGCGCTGGGCGATGGTGCGCAAGCGCGATGCGGAGGCGCCCGCCCCCGAAACGGTGATCCCCGAGCTGAAGCCGGCGCTCGAGGCCGCCGACCTCGTGGTGCCGGAAGGGCTCGATTTCTCGAATTACGACTTCACGCTGGCGGGCGAGCCGCATCGCTGGGGCGATTACGAGATCGGCGAGCGGATCGACCATGTGGATGGCGTGACCGTGGAAGAGGCCGAGCACATGATGGCCACGCGGCTCTGGCAGAACACCGCCAAGGTGCATTTCGACGCCACGCTGCGCGAGGACGGGCGGCGGCTGATCTATGGCGGTCACGTGATCTCGATGGCGCGTGCGCTGTCGTTCAACGGGCTCGCCAACGCGCAGATGGTGGTGGGGCTCAATGGCGGCGCCCATGCCAACCCCTGTTACGCGGGCGACACGATCAAGGCATGGTCGGAGGTGCTGGACAAGGCCGAGACGGCGGCGCCCGGCGTGGGCGCGCTGCGCCTGCGGCTGGTTGCCACCAAGGGCGGCGCGCCGTTCGAGCTGAAGGGCGAGGATGGCAAATACCTCCCCCATGTGATGCTCGATCTGGATTACTGGGCGCTCATGCCGCTCTGACGGCACGTGTGGCGGCTGGGGGATGCCTCCGGCGGGAGTATTTGGGAGAAAGATGAAAGCCGCCTGCCTTGTCTTTCATCTTTCCAGAAATACTCATATCCGGCGCTAGGCAAGGCGCGGCGGATTGATCATTCTTGATGCATGAGATGCCGTGCCCTTCTCCTGACGATCCTTCTGGCCCTTATGCCCGCCGGCCGGGCTGTGGCCTGCGACGTGGCGCTGGTGCTGGCGGTGGATGTGTCGGGCTCGGTCGACGAGACCGAGTTCCGCATCCAGATGCAGGGGCTGGCGGAGGGGTTGCGGGATGGTGCCGTCTCCGAGGCTCTGGTGGCGGGGGAGGCGGCGGTGATGGTATTGCAATGGACCGGCACATCTCGGCAGGCGGTGACCGTGCCCTGGACGCAGATGACGAGTTTCGAGGCGCTGGAGGGTTTCGCGGCGAAGGTGGCGGCGGCGCCGCGCAAATGGCGCAACTTCTCCACTGCGATCGGCGAGGCGCTGGAATTCTCGCGGCTGCAATTCGCGGAGGCGCCCGATTGCAAGCGGCGGGTGATCGACATCTCGGGAGACGGCTCCTCGAACGAAGGCGTCACGCCGCGCGAAGTGCGCCCGGGGCTGGAGGCGGCGGGCATCGTGGTGAACGCGCTGGTGATCGAGGGGGCTGAGCCGGGGATCACGGAATATTTCTGGGAGAACGTGATTCTGGGTGAGGGGGCGTTTGTGATCACGGCGAACACCTATGCCGAATACCCTGCACGGATGCGTCGCAAGCTGCTGCGGGAGGTCGCGAAGCAGATATCGGGTGGCGAGTCGCTCGAGGTGCCCGCGCTTTGTGATCACGCGAAAAGGCTTGTGATCACGAATGCCGGAAATGCGACGAATTGCCTGCGATTTCCGGGATTTCGGGCTTTGCACCCGTGACAGGTCGGTTAAAACATATCAGAAAGTGCCTGTCAGGCAGAGCGCCGCGCGCCGTGGCGCCGACCCAAGCGAAAGGGAGCCAGAACCCATGGCTGATGTGAACCGGGGCAATCGCCCGCTGTCACCGCATTTGACGATCTACCGCCCACAGCTCACCTCGATCACCTCGATCCTCACGCGGATCACCGGAAACGCGCTTCTGCTGGCCGCGATCCTCGTGGTGTGGTGGCTGCTCGCCGCGGCGACCTCGGCGGAATACTTCGCCATGGTCGACGGGCTGATCACGTCGGGGCTCGGCGACCTGATCATGTTCGCCTCGCTCTGGGCGCTCTGGTATCACACGCTGGCGGGTGTAAGGCACCTGATCTGGGACAACGCGAAGATGCTCGACGTGCCCACCGCCGAGAAGCTGGGCTGGGCTGTCGTGGGCGGCTCGGGGCTGCTCACCATTCTCACCGCCGTGATCATCTGAGGAGCCTGCCATGCGTTATCTGACCGACCGCAAACGCGCCGTGGGGCTCGGCTCCGCCAAATCCGGCGTGCATCACTTCTGGGCGATGAAGGTGTCTTCGGTGGCGCTGCTCATCCTGATCCCGCTTTTCGTCTTCACCTTCGGGCCGATGCTGGGCGAGCCGCATGAGGCGGTGCTGGCCTATTTCGCGCGGCCCTTCCCGGCAATCGTCGCGGCGCTCACGCTGATCGTGGGCTTCAAGCATTTCGCCGATGGTGTGCAGGTGCTGATCGAGGATTACGTGCACGGCACGGCGCAGAAATACGCGATCATCCTCACAACCTGCCTGTCCTACGCGCTGATGGTGACGGGCCTCTTTGCCATCGCCAAGATGGCCCTTTGATTTCGGAGTAACGAGCGAATGGCTGCTTACGAATACGAGACGCATGATTATGACGTCGTGGTTGTCGGCGCCGGCGGCGCGGGGCTGCGCGCCACGCTGGGCATGGCCGAGCAGGGGCTGCGGACGGCCTGCATCTCCAAGGTGTTCCCGACGCGCTCGCATACGGTGGCCGCGCAGGGCGGCATCGCGGCGAGCCTCGGCAACATGGGGCCCGACAACTGGCAATGGCACATGTACGACACCGTGAAGGGCTCGGACTGGCTGGGCGACACGGATGCGATGGAATATCTCGCCCGCGAGGCGCCCAAGGCGGTTTATGAGCTGGAGCATTACGGCGTGCCGTTCTCGCGCACGGAGGAGGGCAAGATCTACCAGCGGCCCTTTGGCGGGCACACGACCGAGTTCGGCGAGGGGCCGCCGGTGCAGCGCACATGCGCCGCCGCCGACCGGACGGGGCACGCGATCTTGCACACGCTTTACGGGCAGTCGCTCAAGAACAATGCCGAGTTCTATATCGAGTATTTCGCCATCGACCTGATCATGAGCGATGACGGCGCCTGCACAGGTGTTGTCTGCTGGAAGCTCGACGACGGCACGATGCATGTCTTCAATGCGAAGATGGTGGTGCTGGCGACGGGCGGCTACGGGCGCGCCTATTTCTCGGCCACCTCGGCGCATACCTGCACCGGCGATGGCGGGGGCATGGTGGCGCGGGCGGGGCTGCCGCTGCAGGACATGGAGTTCGTGCAGTTTCACCCCACGGGCATCTATGGCTCGGGCTGTCTGATCACCGAGGGCGCGCGGGGCGAGGGCGGCTACCTCACCAATTCCGAGGGCGAGCGGTTCATGGAGCGCTATGCGCCCAACTACAAGGATCTCGCGCCGCGCGACTATGTGAGCCGCTCGATGACGATGGAGATTCGCGAAGGGCGCGGCGTTGGTGAGCATGGCGACCATATTCACCTGAACCTCAGCCACCTTCCGGCGGAGGCGCTGAACCTGCGGCTGCCGGGGATTTCGGAGAGCGCGAAGATTTTCGCGGGCGTCGACGTGACCAAGGAGCCGATCCCGGTGCTGCCGACGGTGCATTACAACATGGGCGGCATCCCGACGAACTACTGGGGCGAGGTGCTCAACCCCACCAAGAAAGACCCCAATGCCGTGGTGCCCGGGCTGATGGCCGTGGGCGAGGCGGGTTGCGCCTCGGTGCATGGGGCGAACCGGCTGGGCTCGAACTCGCTCATCGACCTCGTGGTCTTCGGCCGCGCCGCGGCGATAAGGGCGGGCAAGGTGGTGGACTCGGAGAGCGCCGTGCCGGCCACCAACACGAGCCAGGTGGAGAAGGCCTTCGAGCGGTTCGACGGGCTGCGCCATGCCGAGGGTGCGGTGCCCACCGCCGAGCTTCGGCTCGAGATGCAGCGGACCATGCAGGAGGATGCGGCGGTGTTCCGCACCTCGAAGACGCTCGCGGAAGGCGTGAAGAAGATGGAGGCCATTGCCGGCAAGCTTACGGACATCAAGGTGACCGACCGGAGCCTCGTGTGGAACTCCGACCTGATGGAGACGCTGGAGCTTACCAACCTGATGCCCAATGCTCTGGCCACGATTCATGGCGCGGAGGCGCGCAAGGAGAGTCGGGGCGCCCATGCGCACGAGGATTTCACCAAGCGCGACGACGAGAACTGGCGGGTGCATACCATCGCGCGGGTCGAGGGCGCGAAGGTGGACCTGAGCTATCGCCCGATCATCGAGGCGCCGCTCACAACCGAGAAGGAAGGCGGGATCAGCCTCAAGAAGATCGCGCCCAAGGAACGGACGTTCTGAGACGGGATGTCGCCTGACCGATGCACAGCATGGCCCTTTCGACCCGCCGGCCGGCGCCGGTGCCCGGCCCGATGAGCGCGCTGCCCGAGCTTGGCATCGTGCCCGGCCCGGTGTGCCGGGTGTTCGGGATGCGGCGCTCGGGCAACCATGCGATCATCAATTGGCTGCAGCGCAACGCGCCGGGGGGCGGGGCGGTGTTCTTCAACAATTGCGTTCCGGGGAAGAACCCGTTTCGCTCCTTCGCCATGGTCGAGGTGAACGGGCGGCGCAGGCCGGGGCGCGCCGGGGATGACCCGGCGAGCTTCGCCACGCAGGCGGGCGACGGGGCTGCGGTGATCTTCTCCTACGAAGACGCGATGCCCAACGAGACGCGCAAGCGCGCGGTTTCGGGGGATATCGACGAAGCGGCGATTGGCCACGAGATCGTGATCTGCCGCAGTTTCCTCAACTGGTCGGCCTCGCTGGTGAAGAAGCTGAGGCCAAACCCAAGCTACACGCCTGCCCGCCGCACGGCCATCGTGCTGCGCGCGGTGGAGACCTATGGCAAGATGCTCGAACTGGTGCTCGAGGCCGAAGCGCTGGGGCTGACGGTGATCCAGTATGACGCATGGCACGGCTCGCCGGAGTATCGCGAGGAGGTGCTGGCGCGCCTCGGCTTCGCGGCCCGCGACAACGGGCTGGGCGAGGTGCAGAGCTACGGCAACGGCTCGTCCTTCCAGACGGAGGCGACGCGCGCCGAGGAACTGCGCCCGGAAAGCCGCTGGGAGGCGATGCGCGCGGATACGGAATACCGCATCGTGCTCTGGCTCGCCGCGCGTGACGCGGCGTTTTGCGCGAAGCTCGAACAGGTTTTCCCCGAGGATGCGGCGCGGCTTGCCGGGCTTGCAACGGACGCGCCGCCGGGACTTTCGGAGGTGGGGGCATGAGGGCCGCGACGATGATGCTGCCCGTCGCGGCGCTGGCGCTCTCGGCCTGTGCCGCCGCCAATGATGCCGCCGACGCGCTGGCGCGCGATCAGGCGAAATCGGTGGTGCGCAGCGTGGTCTCGGAGCGGTTTCCGGGCGTCAACCCGGCGCCGGTGACCGATTGCATCATCGACGCCGCCTCGGCGGGAGAGATCCTGAGCATCGCGGGGGCGTCGGTGACCGGCGTCACATCCGCCACCGTCGAGGAGGTGCTGGAGATTGCCCAACGCCCCGACGCGATTACGTGTTACACAAGGAACAGCATCGCCCTGATGGGGCTTTGATTGGAGGTTCACCATGGTTCAACTCGCCCTGCCGAAAAACTCGCGCATCCGCACCGGCAAGACATGGCCGAAGCCCGAGGGCGCGAAAAACCTGCGGAAGTTCAAGATTTACCGCTGGAACCCGGATGACGGGGAGAACCCGCGCGTCGACACCTATTTCGTGGACATGGACAGCTGCGGCCCGATGGTTCTGGACGCGCTGATCAAGATCAAGAACGAGATCGACCCAACGCTCACCTTCCGCCGGTCCTGCCGCGAGGGCATCTGCGGCTCCTGCGCGATGAACATCGACGGGATCAACACGCTGGCCTGCATCTACGGGATGGACGAGATCACCGGCGACGTGAAGATCTACCCGCTGCCGCACATGCCGGTGGTGAAGGATCTCATTCCCGATCTGACGCATTTCTACGCCCAGCATGCGAGCATCATGCCGTGGCTCGAGACCAAGACGAACCGGCCCGCAAAGGAATGGAAGCAATCTATCGAGGATCGCGAGAAGCTCGACGGGCTCTATGAATGCGTGATGTGCGCCTCGTGTTCCACCGCCTGCCCGAGCTACTGGTGGAATGGCGACAAGTATCTCGGACCGGCGGCGCTGCTGCATGCCTATCGCTGGATCATCGACAGCCGCGACGAGGCAACCGGCGAGCGGCTCGACGATCTGGAAGATCCGTTCAAGCTCTATCGCTGCCACACGATCATGAACTGCGCCAAGACCTGCCCGAAGGGGCTGAACCCGGCGAAGGCGATTGCCGAGATCAAGAAGATGATGCTGGAGCGGGCGGTCTGACGGCGGATCTCGCCGGATGACGGACGGCCCGCTGCTGGCAGCCCTTGGCCTCGCGGCACTGGCGGGGCTTTCCATCCCGCTGGGCGGGTTTCTTGCACGTATCGAATCGGTCTGGCCAGGCTGGACGACGGCGGAGGCGCGGCACACTGTCATCGCTTTCGGAGGCGGCGCACTCTTGGCAGCGGTGGCGCTGGTGCTGGTGCCCGACGGGGTGGAATCGCTGCCCGGCCCGCCCGCGCTGCTGGCCTTCATGGCGGGCGGTGTGGTGTTCTTTCTCTGCGACAGGGCGCTCGAGCGGCGCGGTGGCCACGCCTCGCAATTCATGGCGATGGTGCTCGATTACCTGCCCGAGGCGATGGCGCTCGGCGCGCTGCTGGCGGCCGACCCGCGCAAGGCGGTGCTGCTGGCGGTGCTGATCGCGCTGCAGAACCTGCCCGAGAGCTTCAACGCCTATCGCGAGATCGAGGAGGCGCCCAAGGCGCCCTCGCCCGGGCGGGTGATGGTCGTGCTCTGCGCGATGGTGCTGCTCGGGCCGCTGGCGGCGGCGGTGGGCGCGGTGTGGCTTACCGAGGCACCGGCGATTCTGGGGGCGATCATGCTCTTCGCCGGGGGCGGGATCATTTACCTCATGTTTCAGGATGTCGCGCCGCAGGTGCAACTCGAGAACCGCTGGGGGCCGCCGCTGGGCGCGGTGGCCGGGTTCGGGCTGGGGCTCGCGGGGCACCTGATGCTGCACGGGTAAGGAGGCGGCATGATTGTTGTGGCCGGGCTCATTCTGGCCTTCGTGCTGATCGTGATCTTCTCGAACCGGGCCACGCGCGGCTGCCGCTGGCGCGAAGACCGTAGCGCTGACCACGACGGGAAGCGGATGTATCGCTGCGCGGCCTGCGGGGCGGTGGCCTTTACAAGCACGGGAAAACCGCCTCTTGTCTGCCACAGGAACAAGCCCGTGGAGTGAGCCCATGCATGAACCCGCCGATGCCACCGCCCGCCGCGCCGTGGAGCCGGTGATCTGCTATCCGAACGAGACGCTGCCGAAGCCCGACATGGCGCTTTATGCGGCGGCGCGCGAGGGTGCGGAGAAGGTGGGCGAGGTTTTGGCCCAGCCGCGCGAGGCGGCGAGCTTTCGGGTGGATGCAGGGCAGTTCTTTCGCATCTCCAGCGTGGAGGGCCCTCAGGTGGGCGATCTGAACCTCTGGAACGCGCAGGATCTTTCGGAGCGATTCTATTCGGGCAAGACGCGGGCGCTGCATGGCACGCATCTGACCACGGGCGAGCGGATGTGGTCTTCCTTCCCGTATCTGCGGCCGATGGCGACGATCACCGAGGATACGCTGGGTTGGTACGGGATCGACGGGTTCGGAGGCTCGGTGCATGATGTGATCGGCACGCGCTGCGACCCCTATACCGGCAATCTGCTGGCGGGCTCGCAGTATCACCATTGCTGCCATTCGAACCTGACCCGCGCGCTCGCCGACGCGCTGGGGGTGAGCGTGGCGGAGGCCGAGCCGCATGTGCATGACGTGCTCAACGTCTTCATGTGCACGGGCTTCACCCGCGACACGGGGCAGTATTTCATGAAGGCGAGCCCGGTGCGGCCGGGGGATTACCTCGAGTTCTTCGCGGAGATCGACCTGCTGGGCGCGCTTTCGGCCTGCCCGGGCGGCGATTGCTCGGCGGAGCATTCGAGTGACACGGCGGCCTGCTATCCGCTTATGGTGGAGGTTTTTGCGCCTCGGCCCGGCGCGCTGGACGGGTGGCGGAGCCCGCCCCGCAACGGCTATGACGGCTCGCACGGGCGGTGAACGGCGCGCTTGGCGTTTCGAGATCTTCGGAATAGGATTTCGATAATCTCACCCCAGCAGCCAGCGCGCCCGATGCAAAAGCCCACCGCCCCGAAGGATCTGAGCCTCAAGTGGCTCGAAGTCTTCCAGATCTGCGCGCATCAGGGCTCACTTCAGGCGGTGGCGAAGGAAACCGGGCTTTCGGTGAGCACCGTCTCGCACCATCTGCGCAATCTCGAGGCGCATCTCGGGGTGGAGCTTTTCAACCACGCCCGCCGCCCGATGGCGCTGACGCCGCGCGGCGAGGTGTTTCTGCGCAATATCGAGGGCGCGCTTCTGGCGATCCGCAAGGCGAAGGCTGAGGCCTCGGCGGGGGATATCGCGGCGGCGAGTTACCTGCGGATCGGCACGATCGAGGATCTCGACAGCGATATCGTGCCGGAGCTCGCGGTGTTCCTGTCGCGCAACATGCCGAGTTGCGATTTTCTCTATCACTCGGATGCCAGCCACGAGATCATCGACATGCTGCGCAACCGCAAGCTCGACCTCGGGATCACAGGCACTCCGCCCGAGAGGCTGCGCGACCTGCAAGACAAGCCGCTCCTGCGCGACCCTTACGTGGCCGTGCTGCCCCGGCAGGTGGAGGAGACGCCCGAGGCGATCGTGGAGGGGCGCGCGGCGCTGCCCTTCCTGCGGTTTTCCGGCACGCTGATGATGGCGCGGCAGATCGAGGCGCAGCTGAGGCGGATGGGCATTTCGGCGCCGAACCGGTTTGAATGCGCCAATGACCAGACGTTGATGGCGATGGTCGCGGCGGGCGCGGGCTGGACGATCACGACGCCCTTGCTCTTCGCGCGGGCAAGGCGGTTTCAGCCAAAGCTGAAGATGCACCGGTTTCCCGGCAAGAGCTTCGCGCGGACGCTGGCGCTGGTTTCAACGCCCGATTGCTCGCGGGCGGTGCTGCAGCTGGTGGAGGCGGAGACGCGGCGGCTGCTGACGCGGCACGCGATCACGCCGATGGTGGAGGCCGCGCCGTGGCTGAAGGGCAGCTTCACCCTGCTCGACTGAGGCATCAGAGAATCGGCAGTTTCGCCCGAATGGCCTTTTCCTGATCGGGGGTCAGGTAATCGGGCCGGTGCGTTTCGAGGATCTCGCGCGCCCGCGCCCTGGCCCGCGCCCAGGCATCCTTTGCGCCCTTCTCGGCCCATGTGCGCGGCTGGTCGCGGTCGGCGAGAGAAGGGTAGAAATAATCGCGCTCCATCGCCTCGAATGTGTGTTGCCCGCCGAGGAAATGGCCCTCGCCCAGAACCGCGTCGCAGATCGCGTCGAAGCCGAGGGTTTCGGGGCTGACCTCGATGCCGCGGAGCGCGCGATAGGTGTGGGAATGCATCTCGTCATCGAGCACGAAGGCCTCGAAGCTCGCGCCGAGGAGCGAGGCTGTCATGCCTGAGCTTTCGTAGATCAGATTGCCGCCCGCCAGCGCCGCGGCGAGCGAGGTGAGGCCTTTTTCCATGCCGTATTGTGCATCTATCGCCTTGGCGTCGGTCATCGAGCAGGCCACGCCCGACGGCAGGCCGAGCCAGTTGGAGAGCTGCGCCGACGCGGCATTGAGCACGGCCGTTTCGCCGCTGCCGCCCGAGAAGGCGCCTGTGCGCAGGTCGATCACCAAGGGCCAGTTGGAGAAGATCATCGGGAAGCCGGGGCGGATGGCATGGACCATCACGAGGCTTGCCAGCGTCTCGGCGAGCGACTGGGCGAGGAAGCCTGCGAGCGTGGCGGGCGCTGTGGCGCCGGCCTGCGCGGCGGTGATGCAGGACATGGGAATGTTGTGGGCGATACATTCATAGACCACGTCCACCGCATCCTCGCCGTAGCGCATGGGGGAGATCACCGGGCTGATATGTGCCTTGAGGAAGGGGCGTTTGGCAAATTCCCCCACGCCGCCCGCGGCGATATCGAGCATCTCCACGATGGGCGCGACGTGCTCGGCCAGCGTGAAGGCGGTGGCGACGGGCTTGGTGGTGTTGCGCAGGAGGGCATAGGCGGTGTTGACGTCGAGCTCGAAATTGTCGGGCACATCTGTGGCGATGCAGCAGCGGGTGAACCAGCTCACATTCGCCAGCGTGTCCTGCAGGCGGGTGAAATCGTGCAGGTCGGCCAGCGTGGAGGGGCGGTAGAGGCCGCTCTCCATGTCCAGCGTCTGCACAGCTGCGCCACCGGTGCCGAAATACACGCGGTTGCCGCCCACCACGATGGAGCGGGCCGGGTCGCGGCCGTGGAGAGTGAAGGTTTTCGCCGACTGGTCGATCGCGGTTTGCACGAGGGCGGGCGGGAAGAGCACGCGGCCATTCCCGGCCTCGCGGGCGCCGGCGCCTAGCAGGTCGGCGCGCAGGCGGGCGGGCACGTCGCCAAGGCCCAGCCGCTCGAGCAGGTCGAGGGCGGTGGCGAAGATCATCTGCAGTTCGGCCTCGGTGAGGGGCTTGTACATTCCGCCGATCTGGCCGGGCGGGCACGGGTTTACCAAGGGCTTCGCCGCACGCAACGCAAGGCGCGCGCCCCGGCCTCCCCGCTTGGCCCGCTCTGTGGACATGCTCGCCCCCTCATCCGGTTTCCGGCCTTCAGTGGGAGGATCGGCGGGGCGAAAGCGCAAGCGGGATAGTATTTCTTGCAAAAAGTAGAAACTGGATTGCGATAATCTCGGATCAAGACAATCTCTCTTGCCGCATGACGCCAAGCCGCTCCCAATGCCCCGGTGACAGGCGGGAGGCACGCTGTGAAATCGCGCACGAAGGTTGTGGTAATCGGCGGCGGCATCGCCGGGTGTTCGACGCTCTATCACCTCACCCGGGAGGGCTGGAGCGACGTGGTGCTGGTGGAGCGCAACGAGCTCACCTCGGGCACCACATGGCACTCCGCCGCGCAGGTGACGAATTTCGGCATGAACCAGACGATGGTGGGCCTCAAGAGCCATTCCATCGCGCTTTACAAGGAACTGGCCGAAGACCCGGAATACCCGATAAACTATCACCACGGCGATGGCGGCATCCGGCTGGCCAACACCGAGGCGCAGATGCAGGGCTATCGGCACTTCGCCTCGATGGCGCGGGGGATGGGCGTGCATTTCGAGGTGATCGACGCCGCCGAATGTGCGCGGCGGCATCCGCTCATTTCCACCGAGAACCTGCTTGGCGGGCTGTGGGATCCGCTCGACGGCGATATCGACCCCGCGCAGCTGTGCCAGGCTCTGGCGCGGCGGGCGCGCAACGCAGGGGCGGAGGTGTATCGTAACACGCCCGTCACCGCGCTCACCCAGCGCGCGGATGACACATGGGTGGTGCATACGGAGAAGGGCGACATCGCCTGCGATATCGTGGTGAACGCCTGCGGCTACCGGGTGAACGAGGTGGGCGCGATGATGGGGGTGCATCACCCCGTGGCCTCGATGGAGCACCAGTACTTTCTGACCGAGGAGATTCCCGCGATTCGTGAGGCCGGGCACCGGATGCCGCTCATCCGCTGCCCGATCAGCGACTACTATTGCCGGCAGGAGAAGAACGGGCTGCTCGTGGGGTTCTACGAGCAGCAGTGCAAGACATGGGGGATGGACGGGATCGACCCCAACTTCGTCAACGCGCTTTGCCCGGATGATCTGGACCGGGTGAGCGACGTGCTCGAAGGCGCCTTTGCGCGGATGCCCGCGCTGATGGACGTGGGGATACATACCGTCGTCAACGGGCCGATCACCTACACGATCGACGGCGCGCCGCTGGTGGGGCCGATTCCCGGCAAGCGGAATGCCTTTTGCATCATCGGGCTGCGCGCGGGGTTGGGCGAGGGCGGCGGGCATGGCTGGCTTCTGGCGCAGCAGATCGTGCATGGCGAGGCCTGCTATGACACATGGTGCCTCGACCCGCGCCGCTTTACCGGCCACGCCAATGTTGAACTGACCGCGCTGAAGGCGGTGGAGGATTATCGCAACGAGTTCCGCTTTCATTTTCCCAACGAGCACCGCCCGGCGGGCCGCCCGGCGAAGACGACGCCGCTGACGCCGGTGCTGGCCGCCGAGGGGGCGGAATTTACCGTGGTGAACGGCTGGGAGCGGGTGGAGTACATCAAGCCGGCGCCGGAGTTTCACCCGACGCTTGGCTTCGGGTTCGACGAGGCCTTTCCGATAGTGGCGGACGAGGTGCGGAACGTGGCCGAGAACGTGGGCCTTTGCGAGGTGAACGGCTTCAACCGCTTCGAGATAACCGGGGCCGACCGGCACGCGTTTCTCGACCGGATGTTCTGCGGCAGGGTGCAGCGGCGCGAAGGCCGCGTGGGTCTCGGCTACCTGCTCAATCATCATGGCATGGTGAAAGGCGAGGCCACGGTGGCGAACCTGCCCGCGTCGGACAGGGGGCCCGAACGGGTGTGGTATGGCTCTGCCGCGGCCTCGGAATATCACGACATGGACTGGCTTCGCGCGCATCTGGCACCCGGCGAGGACGTGCGGATTCGGAGCCTGACCAACGATCAGACCATTCTGGTGCTGGCCGGCCCGAAGGCGCGCGCGGTGCTCTCGGAGGTCGCGCGGGGGGATTGGTCTGCCCAAGGCTTCTCGTGGCTCTCGGTGCGAGAGTGCTTCGTGGGCTTCGCGCCTGCCACGGTGATGGGCGTGAGTTTCTCGGGCGAGCTGGCCTACGAGATCCATGTGCCCAACGCCTCGCTTTATGCCGCCTATCTGGCTTTGAGAGAGGCGGGCGAGGCGCATGGGCTCAGGCTTTTCGGCGCGCGCGCTGTCGAATCGATGCGGATGGAGAAGAGCTTTCTGCACTGGAAGGCCGACCTGCTCACCGAGTTCGACCCGTTCGAGACGGGGCTCGGGCGGTTCGTTTCGATGGAGAAGAGCTGCTTCGTGGGGCGCGACGCGCTGATCGCGCGGCTGGAGGCCGGGCCGCGCCGCAAGCTCGCGAGCATGAGGATTGACGCAGACCATGCCCCGGCCCGCCCCGGCGGCTCGCTCATGCTGGGCGGCGAGGTGGTGGGCACAATCACCTCGGGCGGTTGGGGGCACCGGGTGGGGATGAACCTTGCCCATGGCTTCCTCCGGCCCGAGCTTGCGGAGCCGGGCACCGAGATGGCGCTTGACCTTTGCGGCGATCTGGTGCCGGCCACGGTGATCGCGCCCTCGCCCTACGACCCGGAATTTACCCGGATGCGAGGCTAGAGCATGGCCGCCATTCGCCGTAGCATCGCGCCGGATACCGGCCACTGAAGGATAAAGCCCATGCATCTCGCCCGCTTCCCCCGCCTGCACCTCGCCCATCTGCCCACGCCGCTCGAACCGATGGAGCGGCTTTCGGCGGAGCTGGGCATCGACCTCTGGATCAAGCGCGACGATTGCACCGGCATGTCGACCGGGGGCAACAAGACCCGCAAGCTCGAATTCCTGATGGCCGAGGCGCTGGAGCAGGGCGCCGACATGGTGATGACGCAGGGCGCCACGCAATCGAACCACGCGCGGCAGACGGCGGCCTTCGCGGCGAAGCTGGGCCTTGCCTGCCATATCCTGCTGGAAGACCGGACCAGCTATAACAACGACAATTACAACATGAACGGCAACGTTCTGCTCGGCCATCAGGAATTCGAGCTTGCGGGTCTTGTTGCCCCCGGTCGACATGCCGGTGCAATCGTCGCGCTTGATCCAG
>JAVKDQ010000214.1:0-59501 GCA_040222155.1 Roseovarius sp. | reverse complement strand
GCGCCGCGCTGCCCGAAGGCTGCGACGAGCTGCTCTTCCTCAACGACCGCGGCGAGCTCTGCGAAGGGACCATCACCAACCTCTTCGTGGATCTGGGCGAAGGGTTGCTGACCCCGCCGCTCGCCTCCGGCGCCTTGCCGGGCATATTGCGTGAAGACCTGATCGCGCGGGAGCAGGCGCGCGAGGCGGTGCTTCGCCCCGCCGATCTGGCGGCGGCGCAGGCCGTCTGGCTCGGCAATGCCCTGCGTGGCCTCATCCGGGTGAAACCGGCCTGAGCCGCACTCACTCCGCCGCGTGGCGCATCCCCGTTGGCTCTGCATCGTCGCAGTAGAGATAGTCGCGCGTCAGCGGCACTGCGTCCTGCTCCTTGGTGAGCTGGAACTGGAACACCACCTGGTAATTGTGGCGGAAGGTCAGCTCGCAGGCGATCAGGTAGTAGCGCCACATCCGGCAGAAGCGGTCGTCGTAAAGCTCCCGCGCGCGGTCGATATTCGCCATGAAGCGCTGATACCAGTGCCGCAGCGTCTCGGCATAGTGCAGCCGCCAAACCTCAACATCGGTGGTGAAGAGCCTCTGCTCCTCGATGGGCCGCATCGCCTCCGACATCGAGGGCACGTAGCCGCCGGGGAAGATGTATTTGGTGATCCACGGGCTGGTGGAGCCCGGCGGGTCGGAGCGGCCGATTGTGTGGATGAGCGCGATGCCGTCTTCCTTCAGGAATTCGCGCACATGGCGGAAATACTCGCGGTAATGCGGCACGCCCACATGCTCGAACATCCCCACCGAAACCACCCGTTCGAACTGGCCCTGCACGTTGCGGTAATCCATCAGCTCGAAGCGGCACCGATCCGAAAGCCCGGCCTCCTTCGCGCGCCGCGTGGCCACCGCGTGCTGCTCTTTCGAGAGCGTCACGCCCAGCACCTCGGCCCCGTAATCGCGCGCCAGCGTCAGCCCCATGCCGCCCCAGCCGCAGCCGATGTCGAGCACCTTCATCCCCGGCTCGATCAGCAGCTTGCCGGCGATATGGTGCTTCTTCGCCTGCTGGGCCTCGTCGAGCGTCA
Source organism: Roseovarius sp. (assembly GCA_040222155.1). Classification (GTDB taxonomy): domain Bacteria; phylum Pseudomonadota; class Alphaproteobacteria; order Rhodobacterales; family Rhodobacteraceae; genus Roseovarius. The sequence goes on along the minus strand of JAVKDQ010000214.1, from coordinate 58,440 downwards.
TGTCGGGGCGGCGGAAATAGGCGCAGGAATACTGTTTGTCCTCGTCGAGGAAGAGATCGTAGAGCTCGCCCGAAAGGTCGTAGTGATGCGCCACGTTGGCCTGCGCCCGGTGCATCGGGTTGAACTGCTGCGCGTAGCGCATCGCGTGCCGCCCCCATGCGAGCGGCTTGCGGAACCACGGGTCGCCCTGCCGCGCCACGTTGAGGATCGCCAGATCGAGGAAGCCGTAGAGGTCGTCGCCCTCTATGGTGAGCCGCCCGTCCATGTAGGCCTCGCCCACGGCGAGCTCCGGCGAAAGCAGGATCTTGCGCGGCAGCCCCGCGTCATGCAGCGTTACCGATGCCGAAGGGCCGCCGCCCGGGCCATAGCGCCGCGTCGTGCCGTCCGGATATGTCAGTTCGAGCTCACCGATCTGAAAGAGATGGGTGACAAAACCGTCCAAAACCTTGTTCCACATGTTTCACCCCAGTTTCTGCGCCCCTCCAAGGCGCTCCCACGCGATGATAGCGAAACCTGCCGCCTTCTTCGTTTTCCAACGCTTAACTGCTCGGCAACGCACACTTTTAACGAAATCGTGAACTCTGTAAATGATTTTGCAACAGCCATGCGGAGCCACGCCGAAACTCGCCGCGCGCCTCCGCCCTTGACTTTGCCGCGCCACCCATGTGTATCGGCGCGGACCACCGGAACCCCCGCGCGCCAAGGGGCGCGCCACGCCTGAGAGGACGTCATGCACGCATATCGCAGCCACACCTGCGCCGAGCTCGGCAAATCCAACGTGGGCGACACCGTGCGCCTCTCGGGCTGGGTGCACCGGATTCGCGATCATGGCGGCGTGCTCTTCATCGACCTGCGCGACCATTACGGCGTGACGCAGGTGCTCTGCGACCCCGACAGCGCGGTTTTCGCGCAGGTGGAGAAGCTCCGCTCGGAATGGTGCGTCCGCATCGACGGCGAGGTGAAGGCGCGCGACGAAAGCCTCGTGAACCCCAAGATCCCCTCCGGCGAGATCGAGGTGTTCATCCGCGACATGGAGGTGCTGGGCGGCGCGGGCGAGCTGCCACTTATCGTGTTCGGCGATCTGGAATATCCCGAGGAAACCCGCCTCCGCTATAGATATCTCGACCTGCGCCGCGAGGCGATGCAGCGCAACATGACGCTCCGCTCCGACGTGGTGGCCTCGATGCGCCGCCGCATGTGGGAGAAGGGCTTCCGCGAATACCAGACGCCCATCATCACCGCCTCGAGCCCCGAGGGCGCGCGCGACTTCCTCGTGCCCTCGCGCCTGCATCCGGGCCGCTTCTACGCCCTGCCGCAAGCGCCGCAGCAGTTCAAGCAGCTCATCATGGTCTCGGGCTTCGACAAGTATTTCCAGATCGCGCCCTGCTTCCGCGACGAAGACCCGAGGGCAGACCGCTCGCCCACCGATTTCTACCAGCTCGACATGGAGATGAGCTTCGTCACCCAGCAAGACGTGTTCGACACGATCTCGCCGGTGATCGCGGGCATCTTCGAGGAGTTCGGCGAGGGCGCGAAGGTGGATGCGCCCGAAAGCTGGCCGCAGATCCCCTATGCCGAGGCCGCGCTGAAATACGGCACCGACAAGCCGGACCTCCGGAACCCCATCGAGATGCAGGATGTCTCCGAGCATTTCCGCGGCTCGGGCTTCGCGATCTTCGCCAAGCTGCTGGAGCAGGAGGGCACCGAAATCCGCGCCATCCCCGCGCCCACCGGCGGCTCCCGCAAGTTCTGCGACCGGATGAACGCCTTCGCCCAGAAAGAGGGCCTGCCGGGCATGGGCTACATCTTCTGGCGCGATGGCGACGACGGCATGGAAGCCGCGGGCCCGCTCGCCAAGAACATCGGCCCCGAGCGCACCGAGGCGATCCGCCAGCAGCTCGGGCTTGGCGTGGGCGATGCGGCCTTCTTCCTCGGCGGCAAGCCGCAGGCGTTCCAGAAGGTCGCGGGCAAGGCGCGCGACGTGATCGGCAGCGAGTTGGGCCTGACGGAGGAAAACCGCTTCGCCTTCGCATGGATCGTCGATTTCCCGATCTACGAGAAGGACGAGGAAACCGGCGAGATCGACTTCGAGCACAACCCCTTCTCCATGCCTCAGGGCGGCATGGCGGCGCTTCAGGGCGACCCGCTCGCGGTGAAGGGCTTCCAGTATGACCTTGCCTGCAACGGCTACGAGCTCGTCTCGGGCGCGATCCGCAACCACAAGCCCGAGGTGATGCTCAAGGCCTTCGAGCTTGCGGGCTACGGCGCCGACGAGGTGAAGGCCCGCTTCGGCGCGCTCTTCAGCGCCTTCCATTACGGCGCGCCGCCCCACGGCGGCTGCGCGGCGGGCATCGACCGGATCGTGATGCTGCTCGCGGGCACCTCCAACATCCGCGAGGTCATCATGTTCCCGATGAACCAGCGCGCCGAAGACCTGATGATGAACGCGCCCTCCGATCCCACCTCCGACCAGCTGATGGAGCTCGGCCTGCGCGTTATCCCGCAGGAGTGAGCGGCGGCGCGGCATTCCGCGCATCCCGGCACAACCTTGCGTGAAACAGGATGAAATCCGGCGCCCCGGTTGCTATATCTTTTCAGAGAAGCAACGTGGGAATCGCGATGGGATTTGACGCAGAGCTGGCCGCCATCCGCTTCGGCACCGGCCTTTCGCCACGGATCGCCGCGCCGCGATCCGCCGAGGAAATGCTGAGCAGCCTCACCGGGCCCGACAAGGCCGCCAACGCCTTCCCGATCCCGTCCTTCGCATCGCAGACCGCAGCCTTCAACGAGATGCGCGAGCTGCGAAAATATTACCGGCAGAACCAGACCGATGCCGACGCGAAGAAGGCGGTGCGCAGGGCCTACAGGGAGCTGCGGCAGCAAGGCGCCCATGCCACCGCGCAGGTGCTGCGGCGCCGGGCGCAAACCGAGGACGGCTTCCGCGAACGCCTCACCGCCTTCTGGGCCGATCATTTCACCGCCGTGGCGCCCGACAAGCGGTTGCGCCCGGCGCAGACGCATTATGTCGAGGAGGCGATCCGCCCGCATGTGGCCGGCAACTTCTCCGAGATGCTGCGCGCGGCCACGACGCATCCGATGATGCTGCTCTTTCTCAACCAGAACGCCTCGATGGGCGAAAACAGCCGCGCCGCGAAGAACCGCAAGGGCAAACAGGGGCTCAACGAGAACCTCGCGCGCGAGTTGCTCGAGCTTCATACGCTGGGCGTGGGGGCGAATTACACGCAGACCGACGTGCGCCAGCTGGCGGAGCTGCTCACCGGCCTGTCTTTCGATCGCGACTTCATCTTCATGTTCAAGATGAACTTCACCGAACCGGGGGCGGAAACGGTTCTGTCGCGCAGCTACGGCGGCGGCACGCCCCGGATCGAGGATATCCATGCCGCGCTCGACGATCTCGCGCGCCACCCGGCCACCGCGCGGCACATCGCAGGCAAGCTGGCGATGCATTTCACCGGCGACACGCCCGACCCGGGCCTTGTGAGCGCGATGGAGGCCGCCTACCTGCGCAGCGACGGCCACCTGCCCGATGTCTACGCCACCCTGCTCGACCATCCGGCGGCCTGGTCGCCCGAGCTCACCAACGTGAAGCAGCCGATCGATTTCATGGGCTCCACCCTGCGCGCGCTCGATATCTCCGCCAAGTATGTGCCGAGCGGCAACCTGAAGAAGATGCGAGAATTCTTTCTCCTGCCGCTGGAGCTCATGGGGCAGAACTGGGCCACGCAGCTCGGCCCCGACGGCTGGCCCGAGGAAGACGACATCTGGATCACGCCGCAACGCCTCGCGGCGCGGATGCAATGGGCGATGATCACCCCCTTCCGTATCCTCGGCGCGCTGCCCGACCCGCGCGAATTCGTCGAGGTGGCGCTGGGCCGCTATGCCAACGAGACCGTGCGCTTCGCCGCGCGCGCCGCCGAAACACGGCCTGAAGGGGTGGGCATCGTGCTCGCCTCCCCGGCCTTCCAGCGCATGTGAGCGCCATGAGGATGCCCCGCAGATGACCGCCCGAAGCTCCCTTTCCCGCCGCCGGTTTCTCGCCCAGTCGCTGGGCCTCGGCTGTTCGCTGGCGGCAAGCCCGCTGGTCACGCCCCTCACCTTCGCGAGCGCGCCGTGGGATCACCGGCTGGTGGTGATCATCCTGCGCGGCGGGCTCGACGGGCTCGACGCCGTGCGCCCCTACGGCGCGCCCGAATTCGCCGAGTATCGCGCGCCCTTCCTGCAGCCCGGCGAGGTGCCGGGCGAGCTCGATCTCGACGGCTATTTCGCGCTGGGCCCGGGCCTTGCCCCGCTGATGCCGCTCTGGCGCGCGGGCGAGCTGGGCTTCATCCACGCGGTCTCCACCCCCTATCGCAACAAGCGCAGCCATTTCGACGGGCAGGACATTCTCGAAGCCGGCACCGGCTCGACCGGGGTCGAGAGCGTGCGCGACGGCTGGCTGAACCGGATGCTTCAGGCCGTTCCCGGCGTCGAGGCTGAAACCGCCTACGTGATCGGGCGCGGCACCATGCTGCTGGCGCGCGGCGCGGCCCCGGTGGCCGACTGGTCGCCCGATGCGTCGCTGTCGCTCAGCCCGCAGGCCGAGCGGCTGATCGAGATGGTGATGCATGACGATCCGCTCTTCCGCGATGCGACCACCGAGGCGCTCTCGCTCTCGGGGCTCGCCTTCGCCGACGGAATGGAGGAGGATGACCCGCTCGACACCGGCGAGATGATGGAGGCGATGCAGGCCAACATGATGGCGGCGCGGGGCAAGGACAACACCGCCGAGATCGCGCGGTTCGCGGCGGAGCGACTGCGCGGCGATACGCGCATCGCCACCTATTCGCTCAACGGGTTCGACACCCATTTCCGGCAGGAGCGCACCATCGGCAAGGCGCTCGGCACGCTTGCCGAAAACATCCTCGCCCTGCGCGAGGGGCTCGGCCCGGTCTGGCAGAAGACCTCCGTCGTCGCCATGACGGAGTTCGGCCGCACAGCCCGCGCCAACGGCACCAAGGGCACCGATCACGGCACCGGCGGCGCGATGCTGCTGGCGGGCGGCGCGGTGCGGGGCGGGCGGGTGATCGCGGAGTGGCCAGGCCTTTCGGAGGCCGATCTCTACGAGCGGCGCGATCTCATGCCCACGCGCGATCTGCGCGCCCATACCGGCTGGCTGCTGCGCACGCTCTTCGGGCTCGAGCGGGGCGTGATCGAAACCAAGATCTTCCCCGGCCTCGATCTGGGTGCCGATCCCGGCCTGCTGCTCTGAACCCCGGGCGCGGTTTTCGCTTTCCTCCCGGCCTGTTGCGCGCCTAAGCTTTGGCAGACGCTGAAAGGAGGCGAGATGGAGGAGGAGAGGCCGCGCGGAGCGCTGGTGGAGGGCTGGAGCCCGCCGCCCCTGCCGTCGGGCGCGCCGATGGAAGGCCGCTATGCCCGGCTAGAGGCGCTCGAGGCCGAGCGCCATGCCGCGCTGCTCTACCGCGCCTTCGACGGGCATGACTGGGTCTGGGATTACATGCCCGACGGCCCCTTCGCCTCGTCCGCGCAGTTCCATCGCTGGATGCGCGGCGCCACGGCGCGCGACGATATCCTCTTCTACGCGATCTACGACAAGGATGCCGCGGCTTTCGGCGGCTTCGCCTCCTACCTGCGCATGAAGCCTGCCGCCGGGTCCATCGAGGTGGGCTTCATCGCCATGGCGCCCCGGCTGCAGCGCCGCCGCGCGGCCACCGAGGCGATCTACCTGATGATGAAATGGGCCTTCGAGGCCGGCTACCGCCGCTTCGAGTGGAAATGCGATGCGCTCAACCGCCCCTCCCGCCGGGCCGCGCAACGCCTGGGCTTCAGCTACGAGGGCGTCTTCCGGCAGGCCACGGTGATCAAGGGGCGCAATCGCGACACCGCTTGGTTCGCGGTGATCGACAAGGAATGGCCCGCGCTTTCGGAGGCGTTCCAGTTCTGGCTCGCCCCCTCGAACTTCGCCTCCGATGGCCGGCAGCGGGAGCGGCTGAGCGATCTCACGCGCCTCGTCCGCAACCAGTCAGACCCGAGCCTCGGGGGCTAGGATCCGGGGGCTAGAGGTCGGTTCATGGGTCCGGACGTCGCGCGGCGCCAGCCCGGCGTGCCGCGCCCCTTCGAGCATAGCCCTTCCGGCGCTTTTTCCTTGCGGCCATCCCTCTCAGATCGCCGTGCGGTTCTCGATCCGGGCGCGCACGAGGTCCATCACCTGCGCCACCTTGCGCCGCCGCAGACCCTGCCCGCGGGGGCATTGGCCCAGATCGCTCGCCGCCTCCGCCAGCGGCCCGTCCTGCGCCGAGCGGGCGACGCCGCCGAGAAACTGCGCGACATAGTCGAGCGTCTCGCCGTCCTCGCCCTTGAGCAGGCTGGCGGCGTGGCACATGTCGTCGCGATAGGCCGAGCGATCCGGGTCGATCGTTTCCGACGAGACGCCGCGCGGGCTGACCGGGCGCTGCTCGGGCGGCAGGGCGGCGAGGATCCGCTCCTGGAACTCGGAGAGCGAGCCGATGGGCTTGTCGAGAAACGCATCCGCCCCCGCCGCGCGCGCCGCGGCCTCCGCGCCGTCATCGCCGCTCATGCCGAGGATCACGCCCACCCGCGGCACCGCCTGCGCCAGATCGCGGATCAGGTCGAGCCCCGAGCCGTCGGGCAGCCCCATATCGACGATCACGGCGGAGGGGCGATACACCTTGAGATGTCGCCGCGCCGAGGCAAGACAATCGGCGCGGCGGATGCGCGCGCCGCTGCGCAGGCACATCAGCCGCAGGGTTTCGCAGGTATAGCGGCTGTCTTCCACCACCAGCACGGTCATGCCCAGAAGCGGGCGGCCCGCGGTTGCCGGCTGGCGCGAGAACATCTCCTTGAGTTCATCCATGTCGAGGCCCCTTTCAGGCTGCGGTTCCCCGTCACGTTACGGGCGTGCGGCTAATGAAGGGTTAATGGCCGCCGGCCGCCGGCGCTGCGTCTCCCTGTCGCTTGCGTCCACCGCGCCACGCCGTCATAACAGGCGCCGTAACGCCGACCCGGAGGAACTCATGATCGGACGCCTGAACCATGTCGCCATCGCGGTGCCGGATCTCGAGGCCGCCGCCGCGCAATACAGAACCGCGCTCGGCGCCAATGTGGGCGCCCCGCAGGACGAGCCCGACCACGGCGTCACCGTGATCTTCATCGAGCTGCCCAACACCAAGATCGAGCTGCTCTACCCCTTGGGCGAAGACAGCCCCATCAAGGGCTTTCTCGAGAAGAACCCCTCGGGCGGCATCCACCATGTCTGCTACGAGGTCGAGGATATCATCGCCGCCCGCGATCACCTGAAGGAAAGCGGCGCGCGGGTGCTGGGCACGGGCGAGCCCAAGATCGGCGCCCATGGCAAGCCGGTGCTTTTCCTGCATCCGAAGGATTTCAACGGCTGCCTCGTGGAGCTGGAGCAGGTCTGATGGGTATCGCCTCCGGTATCGTCCTCTTCCTCGTGATCTGGTTCATGACCTTCCTGATCGTGCTGCCGATCCGCATCCAGACGCAGGGCGACCTCGGCCAGATCGTGCCCGGCACCCATGCCGGCTCGCCCGAGCACCATCACCTGAAGAAGAAGTTCAAGATCGTCACCGCGATCTCCGTCGTGCTCTGGGCCATCGCCGCCTATGTCATCCTCACGGGCACGATCACCGTGCGCGATCTCGACATGTTCAACCGCATGGGCCCGCCCTCGGGCGGCTGACGCCTGGTCGCACCCGGTTTCACCTCGGCACGCCCCGCCTTCTTCTTGGTGCAAATACTCATGCCACGCCGCCCGCCCCGCGCGGCGGTCAGAGCGGCAGCTCCGTCGTCTCCTTGATCTCCTCCATCACGAAGCTTGCCGAGACATCGCCCATCGGCACCTTGGCGATGAGCCGCTGGTAGAGCCGGTCATAGCCCTTCATGTCGGCCACCCGCGCGCGGATCAGGTAATCGAGCTCTCCCGTCATCCGGTAGACGCCCTGCACCTCCGGCATCGCCCTTGTGGCGCGCTTGAAATGCTCCAGCCAATCCGCATCGTGCCTGTCGGCCTTGATCTGCATGAAGACGGTCAGCGGCAGCCCCACGGCCTCGGCATCCAGAAGCGCCACCCGCGCCCGGATCACGCCCGCCGCCTCCAGCGCCTTCACCCGCCGCCAGCAGGCATTGCGCGAGAGCCCCACCCGCTCGCCGAGCCGGTCGAGCGGCAGATCGGCCTCGCGCTGGAGGGCGGCGAGGATACGGCGGTCGATATCATCCATTTCTCCCATGAAGTAGACGAATAGCGAGAAATCATCCCAACATGAAGCGATATCTCGATGATAATGGGATAACTGCTCCGGCGCATTCCTTTACCCTGCGAGCACCGGAAACGCCAACAGGAGCACTCGCCATGATCACCAAGACCTTTCTCGAGCATCCCCGCAGCGTCGATGAATCCTATCTCGAGCACGCCGCCTTTGCCGGGAAGTTCAGCCTCAAGCTCTTTGCCGCCGGCTTCTGCGCCCTTGTCCATGCCGTCATCCCCTGCCTCTTCGAGAAGACGGCGAGCCGGATGATCGCCGAGATGTATGCCAGGACGCATAATCGCGGGAAATAACCCCGTTTTCAGGATGTTGGTCGCCCCCTCGGGCGGCGCCCCTCAATGCGTGGCGGTGCTGGAGAAGAGGTTGATCACCACGATCCCCGCGATGATCAGCCCGATGCCGGCAATCGCCGCCGCGTCGACCTGCTGCTTGAAGATCAGCCAGCCGAGGAACACGGTGAGGCAGATGCCCAGGCCCGACCAGATCGCGTAGGTGATCCCGAGCGGCAGGGTCTTCAGCACGATCATCATCAGGTAGAAGGCCGCGCCGAAGCCCACAACCACCCCCACCGAGGGCCAGAAGCGGGTGAATTGCTGAGAGGCCTGCAGCGAGGTCGTGCCCACGCCTTCGCAGATCACGGCCAGAAGCAGAATCAGGTACACCTTCAACATCGCGCGGCACTCCATCCGGTTTGGTGACATGGCCCCGCATGGGCCCGGGCCGCGGGGGGACCGGAACGGCAAAGGGGCCGCCCCCGGAATGCCCGAGGACGGCCCCTGACGCAAGAGCGCGCGGATTGCGCTCTAGCAAATTGATACGACGCGCAATTTGATCCGAAAACCGGTTCCCACTTTTCGGATTGCGCTCTAGCCGATGATCGCGTTGAGCGTGGCGCTCGGGCGCATCACCGAGGCGAGCTTCTCGGGGTCGGGGTGGTAGTAGCCGCCGATATCGGCCGGCTTGCCCTGCGCCGCCGCCAGCTCCGCCACGATCGCCGCCTCGCCCTCGGCCAGCGCCTTGGCCACCGGGGCGAACTCCTCGGCGAGCGCGGCATCCTCGCCCTGGGCCGCGAGCGCCTCGGCCCAGTAGCGGGCGAACCAGTAATGGCTGTCGCGGTTGTCGGGCTCGCCCGCCTTGCGGGAGGGGGAGCGGCCATGATCGAGAATGCCCTGCGTCGCCACTTCCACCGCCTCGCCCAGCACCCGGGCGCGCTTGTTGTCATGCGTATCGGCCAGGAACTTCAGGCTTTCCCCCAGCGCGCAGAACTCGCCCAGCGAATCCCAGCGCAGGTGGTTCTCGGCCTGAAGCTGCTGCACATGCTTGGGGGCCGAGCCGCCGGCGCCCGTCTCGAAGAGCCCGCCGCCATTCATCAGCTTCACGATCGAGAGCATCTTGGCCGAGGTGGCGAGCTCGAGGATCGGGAAGAGGTCGGTCAGGTAGTCGCGCAGCACGTTGCCGGTGATGGCGATGGTGTTCTCGCCCTTCGTGATCGTCTCGAGCGAGGCGCGGGTGGCCTCGCGCGGCGCCATGATCTCGAAGCGGTCGGCCACGCCTTTCGCCTCGAGAATGGGCTTCACATAGGCGATCAGCTCCGCGTCATGGGCGCGGGTCTCGTCGAGCCAGAAGATCGCGCGGTAGCCGGTGGCCTTCTGCCGTTCGATGGCGAGGTTCACCCAATCCTCGATGGGCGCCTTGCGCGCCGAGGCCGAGCGCCAGATATCGCCCTTCTCCACCTTGTGCTCATGCAGCACGGTGCCATCCTCGAGCACCATCTTCACCACGCCATCCTCGGGGATCTCGAAGGTGGTCGGGTGCGAGCCGTATTCCTCCGCCTTCTGCGCCATGAGCCCGAGATTCTGCACCGTGCCGGCGGTGGCGGGGTTGAGTTTTCCGTTTGCCTTGAAGAACTTGACCGTCTCGTCATACACCGGCGCGTAGCTGTCGTCGGGGATCACGCAGACCGCGTCATGCTCCTTGCCATCCGGCCCCCAGCCCTTGCCCCCGGCCCGGATGAGCGCCGGCATCGAGGCGTCGACGATCACGTCGGAGGGCACATGCAGGTTGGTGATGCCCCGGTCGCTGTCGACCATGTACATCGGCGGGCGCTCGGCCCGGCAGGCCTCGATGGCGGCGAGGATCTCGGGCTTGTCCTTCACCCGTTCCAGCAGGTCGCCGAGGCCCGAATTGGGGTTCACGCCCGCGGCCTTCATCTCGTCGCCATACTTCTCGAAGACGGGCTTCAGCCACTCCTTTACCGCGTGGCCGAAGATGATCGGGTCGGAGACCTTCATCATCGTGGCCTTGAGGTGCAGCGAGAAGAGCGTGCCCTCCGCCTTGGTCTTCTCGATCTCCTCCGCGAGGAAGGCATCGAGCTTGGCCGCGCTCATATAGGTCGCGTCCACCACCGTGCCCTCGGGGTAGCTCACGCCCTCCTTCAGCACCGTCTCGCCGCCCGCCGTTTCCAGCACGATCTTCGCGGTCGCGGCCTTGGGCAGGGTGGCCGACACCTCGTTCGAGCGGAAGTCGCCGCCACTCATCGAGGCCACGCGCGTCTTGCTGTCGGCCGACCACTCGCCCATGCGGTGCGGGTTGGCCTGCGCGAATTTCTTCACCGGCGCGGCGGCGCGGCGGTCGGAATTGCCTTCGCGCAGCACTGGGTTCACCGCCGAACCCTTGATCGCGTCATAGCGTGCGCGGGCGTCCTTCTCGGCCTCCGTTTCGGGCGTCTCCGGGTAATCGGGAATGGCATAGCCTTGCCCCTGAAGCTCCTTCACCGCGGCCACCAGCTGCGGCACCGAGGCCGAGATGTTGGGCAGCTTGATCACGTTGGCGCCGGGGGTCTTTACCAGCTCGCCCAGTTCGGCGAGGTCGTCGGAGACGCGCTGCGCCTCGGTCAACTTCTCGGGGAAGGCGGCAAGGATCCGGCCCGCGAGCGAGATGTCCTTGGTGCCCACGCTCACGCCGGCGGCTGCCGCGAAGCGCTGGATGATCGGCAAGAGCGAGGCGCTTGCCAGTTCCGGGGCCTCGTCGACCTTGGTGTAGATGATATCGGGATTGGGTGTGTCGGCCATCGGTGATCCCTCTCGATCAGGTTAAGGCAGGTGCCGCGACTCGGGCTGAGCCTCTCGGGGCTTCGGGCGCGTCATAGCGCACCGCGGCACGTCTGAAAAGACGGTATGCGACGGTATACATGAATTTCCGAAAAGCTCAATCGCCGAAATGCTCGATGCGTTCGAGCTTGCGCATGATGAGGCTGGCCGCCGTCACGCAGGCCAGCACGCCCGCGATGAGCGGCAGCGGCGTGCCGTCGAAGGCGAGGCCCAGCGGCACCGTCAGAAGCACCGAGCCCACCGTGGCCACCCCCGCGATCACGCTCGCCGCCATCCCGGCGATATGGCCCAAAGGCTCCATCGCCAGCGCGTTCATGTTGCCGAGCGTCATCGCGGCCTGAAAGAAGATCGTCGTCTGCCAGACGAGGTAGACGGCGAAATCCACCCCCGGCGGCAGCCCGAGGAGAAAGAGGCAGAGCACCATCCCCGAGAGCCCGATCTGCGCCAGCAACGTCACCGACACCATCCGCCGCATGCCGAGCCGCATCACCAGCGACGCGTTGAGGAAGCTGCCGGTGCCCGCGATGAGCGCGAGCAGGAAGAACCAGTAGGGAAACTCCGCCTCTCGCCCGAAGCTCTCGGCGAAGACCTGCTGGATCGAGCTGATCGAGGCGAAGAGCGTGGTGAAACAGAGGATCTGCACCGCGATCGAGAGCCGCACGGTGCGGAAGGAGAGCACCTCCTTCGCCGCGTCCCAGAGAACGCCCAGGCGAAACGGGCGGCGCCGGTCGCGGGGCAGGGGCTCGGCCAGCCGCAGGCCCATCCAGAGGCTCGTGATCGCCGCGAAGAGAATGAAGCTGCCGAAGATCCCGCGCCAGCCCGTCAGCGCGATCAGCCCCGCCCCCGCCAGCGGCGCCACGGCGGGCGCCAGTGTGAAGACCATCATCACGAAAGACATCAGCCGCGCCATCGCCCGGCCCGCGTAGAGGTCGCGGATGATCGCGAGCGCCACGATCCGCGCCGCCGCGGCACCCAGCCCCTGCAGGATGCGCGCGGCGATGAGCAGCTCGAGCGTGGGCGCGACCATCGCCACCACGGCGCCGGCCGCATACACCCCCGCGCCCCCGAGGATCACCGCCTTGCGCCCGTAGCTGTCGGAGAGCGGGCCGGTGAAGAAGGTGCCAATCCCCATGCCCAGCAGGAAGGAGCTGACGACAAGCTGCGCGCGGTTCATGTCTCCCGGCACCAGTTCGGCGCCGATGAGGGGCAGGGCGGGCAGCATCGCGTCGATCGAGAAGGCCACCGTCGCCACCAGCATCGCCATCATCGCCACGAACTCGACCGGGTGAAGGGCCGGGCCAAGGGCCGAACGCGCGGGCCGGGGGGGCGCTTGGGTGTCGTCGGAGGTGCTCATGCAGAGCCGCTAGCACGCGTCCCGCCGAGAGGCCAGAGTCGCGCGGCGCACAGGCGAGAGGCCGTCGGCGCACAGTGTGAGGCGGGGCAAGGCGATGCGGGGCGCGGCACCGACGCGATACCGACGCAATACCGACAGGATACCGACGCAGCCCGAACGCGTCGCTCGCGGTTCAGTCCTGCTCCGGTCTGAAATCGGCGTTGGCGGGTTTTTCCTGCTCGTCCTCTTGCGTCGGCGGCCCCAGCCGCCCGATCAGCCATTCCGAATGCGCCTCGCGCCGCCACACCGCGAAGGCGCCGAACTGCTGGATCGCCAGCGCGAAGATGCCGAGACCAAGGAAGATGAAGACCGTGGCGCCGATCTTGCCGAGCGCCGTGGCGGGCACGAGGTTGCCGTAGCCCACCGTCGAGAGCGTGACCACCGAGAAGAAATAGGCATCGATCCAGCTCCACCCCTCGACATAGCGAAAGAAAACCGTTCCGCCGAGGATGACCGATGCGAGCATGGTGATGAGCGCGGCAACCCGCCTTGGATTCATCCCTTCCCTCCATCATCTTCTTCAAGCTGCGCAGTGATCTCGTCGATCACCTTTATCCACAGCTCCTTCGGCTGCGCGCCGGGCACCGCGTGCTTGCCCGCCACGATAAAGGCCGGCACACCCGAGATCCCCATTTCACGAAATCCGGCGTCTTTCTTGCGGATACCTTCGAGATCGGCATCGGATTTCAGCAATTTCATCACCACCGCCGCATCCATGCCCTCGGCATCGGCGATATCGGCCAGCACCTCCTTATCCCCAAGGTCGCGGCCCTCTTCGAAATAGGCCCGGAAGAGCGCCATGGCCACCGGCGTCTGCCGCTTCTCGATGCCCGCCCAGTGGATCAGCCGATGCGCGTCGAGCGTGTTGGGGGTGCGCTGCATCGCCTCGAAATCGATGCTGAGCCCCACCGCCTCGGCGCGCTCCACCACCGGCGCATAGGCGCGCACCGCGCCCTCCTTGCCGCCGAACTTGCGCTCGAGATAGTCGCGCCTGTCCATGCCTTCCTCGGGCATGTCGGGGTTGAGCTGGAAAGGGTGCCATTCGATCTCGAACGGGTGCCCGGGCCGCTCAGCCAGCGCCTGGTCGAGCAGGGTTTTCCCGATATAGCACCACGGGCAGATCGGGTCGGAAATGATGTCAAGCTTGACCATGTCGCTCCTCGTAGACCGGCCGCAGCGCGCGGCGCAGGAGTTTGCCATTGGCGCCGGTGGGCAGCGCCTCCAGATGAAAATAACCACGCGGGCACTTGTATCCCGCCAGCCGCTCCGCCGCCCATGCCTTGAGCGCCGCCTCGTCAAGCGCCTCCGGCCCGGTGTAGAAGGCCATGATGAGCCGCACGTCCGGCTTCACCTCGATATCCGTCACCGCCGCCTGTGCGATGCCGGGATGGGTGTTGAGCACCGCCTCCACCTCCATCGGCGAAACACGGAAACCGCCCGCGTTCATCATGTCATCCGCGCGGCCAAGGTAATGAATGGCGCCGCTTTCGTCCATCCGCCCCCGGTCGCCGGTGAGAAACCACTCGCCCGCCATCTTCTCTTCCGTGGCCTCCGGCGCGCCCATGTAGCCCAGCATCAGCCCCGGATCGCTCCGGTGCACGGCGATGGTGCCCTCCTCGCCCAAGGCCACAGGCCCATCCTCTCCCAGAAGCGCCACCTGCCGCCCGGGCTGCGGAAAGCCGAGGCTCCCCTCCGGCGCGGGTCGGCCCGGCGCGGCGGAGATGAAGGTGGAGCATTCCGACATCCCGTAGGCCTCGTAGATCTCCCGCCCCGTGGCCTCACGCCAGAGCGCGCGCACCGGCTCCGCGAGCTTCTCGCCCGCCGAAAGCCCGTGCCGGAGCTTCGGCAGCGATAGCGCCGTGCCGGGCTTGAGGAACTTGCGGTAAACGCCCGGCGCCGCGGCGAAGATCGTGGCATCATGGCGTTTGAGCAGGAGCGGCAGCTGCGCCGCCTCCGTGCCCTCCGCCGGTATGAGCGCTGTCGCGCCCGCTGCCCACGGGTCCATCAGCCCGGTGCCCAGAGTATAGGTCCAGTTGAACGCCCCCGCGTGGCAGAGCCTGTCGGCCTCGGTGAGCCCATACCAGCCCTGCACCATCATGCCCCGCGCCCAGATCGCCCGGTGCGCATGCATCACCGCGCGGGGGCTGCCCGAGGTGCCGGAGGTGTAGATGATGTAGGCCAGCCTCTCCGGGTCGCCCATCTCGTAGGCCGCCGGCGGCAACGCGCGCATCTCGGTCAGCGCCTCCGGCCCGATCACCGGCACCTCCGCCTCGGGGCAGGCAATGCCCGGCGCCCGAAGGATCGCGCGCGGCCGCACCGTGGCGATGATCCCCGCCACCTCGCGCTCGGTGAGCTGCGACGAGGTCGGCACCGGCACCAGCCCCACCGCGATGGCGCCCAGATAGGCGATGGGAAACTCCACAGTGTTCCCGAGCCGCATCAGCACCCGGTCACCCGGCTTCAAGCCCGCCTGCAAAAGCCCCGTTCCCGTGCCGAGAACCGCCGACCTGAGGCGCCCGTAACTCCACCGCTCGGCGCCCGAAAGCGAGAGCACCGCCAGCGCCACCTTGTCCTCCAGCCGCTCCGCATGGGCCAGCACATGCGCCGCGAGGTTGAAGGGCGCGGGGCAGGGCGGAAAGGCGGGCTCGGGCGCGGTGATCGACAGCATGACCAGCGGCTTAGGGCCAAGCTCCGCCAGTTGCAAGTCAACCGCCCGCCGCGTATAGCAACGCCCATGTCCGACAACCTGCCCGGAAACCTCATTCGCATCGCCCGACAGGACGGGCAGGCCGAACCCGCCGAGCCGCTCAACCTCGGCGAGCGTGTGCGCGACCTGCGCAAGTCGCGCGGCTGGACGCTCGAACAGGCCGCCCGGCAGGCCGGCCTCGCCCGCTCCACCCTCTCGAAGATCGAGAACGGCCAGATGTCGCCCACCTACGAGGCGCTGAAAAAGCTCGCCGTGGGGCTGGAGATTTCCGTGCCGCAGCTCTTCACGCCCCCCTCGCGCGACCAGATCAGCGGGCGCATGTCGATCACCAAGGCGGGCGACGGCACCCATCACGCCACCACCACCTACGAGCACGAGCTTCTGGGCGAGGCGCTCTCGAAGAAGCGGATGCTGCCCTACCGCGCCCGCATCCGCGCCCGCCGGCTCGAAGAGTTCGACGGCTGGGTGCGCCACGATGGCGAGGAATTCCTCTACGTGCTCACCGGCGTGGTGCGGCTCTATACCGAGTTCTACGAACCGATCGAGATGCGCCGGGGCGACAGTGCCTATTACGACGCCACCATGGGCCACAACGTGATCTCGGTGAGCGACGAGGACGCGACGATCCTCTGGGTCACCTCGCTGGCCTGAACCGCCCCGGCGGTGCCATCGGGGAGACCTGTCAGCGCGCCTGCGCCAGCCTGTGATAGAGATGCGTGAAGGTCGCCGCGCCCAGGATCGGGATCAGCAGGTTGACGAGCGGCACCGAGAGCGGCAGCGCCATCAGCACACCCGCGAGCCAGATCGTCGGCAGGTGCTTGCGCCGCATCTCCTTGGCGCGCTTGCGCCCGATCCGCCGCATCGCCGCCAGCTGGAAATATTCCATCCCCAGCAGGTAGCCGTTCAGCCCCCAGAAGATGAAGGGCGCGGCGGGCGCGACCATGACGTAGAGAATGATCGCCAGCAGGTTCGCCCCGATGAGGATGCCCAGAAAATTCACCGTGTCCTTCACCGCCTCGCCAAGGGGCGTCCGTTCCGCCGGGCCGAGATGCGGGTAATGCCGGTCTTCCACCGCCTGCGCCACCTCGTCGAGAAACATCGAGGTGATGGCCGAGGCCACCGGCACCATCAGGAAGGCCGAGAGCACGACCATCAGGACAAGCGAGCCGAAGCTCAGCAGGTCGCCCACCCATGTCACCTCGCCCACGATGGGCAGGGTGGTGGTCTCGCCGGTAAGCCATTCGACGAGCCACAAAAGCCCCGCATAGGCGCCGACCAGCAGCGCCAGCGTGAGCCCGACGCCGATGAACAGCACCTTGCGGAAGCGCCGGTCGCCGATCTGGCCAAGGGCCTTGAAGAAGCAGGCGAAGATCATTCGCTCACCCATTCGGTGATGGCGTCGATCTCGGGCCGGGGGCGCTCGGGCGGCGCGGCCGTCTCGGTGCCGATATGGATGATCCCGGCAATCCGCTCGCCCTCGGCGAGGCCAAGCCCCTCCTGCCCGAAGCGCGGCTCATGCGCCGCCCAGCCCGTCAGCCAGTTGGCCCCCCAGCCCGAAGCGAGCGCGGCGTTCAGCAGCGCGAGGCACACCGCCCCCGCCGAGTAGGTCTGCTCGATGGCGGGGATCTTCTCGGAAACCTTGGGCGACTCGATCACCGCCACGGCAAGCCGCGCATCGGCATATTGCGTGCGGGCCTTTGCGATCTCCTCGGGCGCGCGGCCAAGCTCCGGGCCGAGCCGCTCCACCAGCATGGCGAGCCGCGCGAGCGCCGCCTCTTCCAGCACGATGAAACGCCACGGCTCCAGCTTGCCATGATCCGGGCTGCGCGCCGCCGCCGTCAGGATCGGCCGGAGCGCGGCGCGGTCGGGCACCGGGCCCGCCAGCGTCTTGGCCGGCCGCGAGCGGCGGGTGAGCAGGAAATCCATGGCGGCTTGGTTGGGCTCGGGCATGCAGAGGCCTCCTTCAGGCAGTCACGCCGCCCTATGTCGGCCCAGCCGCTCCGAGGGTCAAGCCCCGCTGCCGCCGGCCCGCCTCTTCCCGATGCTTCTTATTGGCAAAAATACCTCCGCCGGAGGCATGAAGCCCTCTGGCGCGGCTCACCCGTCGGTGCGCTGCGCCAGATCCTTCATTGTATAGACACCCTCGGGCAGGTTCAGCGCCGCGCCGAGGTCGCGCAGCTGCGCCGCCGAGAGCGTCACCTTCTGAACCCGGTCGGTGCGCGGGTCGTATTGCTCCACCGTCACGCATTCCTCGAAGGCGTGAATCACCACGTCCTCCTCGAGCTGCGGGCGGCCCTCGTCCACCAGCGTCACCACGGTCGCGTCGAATTCGTGTTCAATCGAAAACATGCGTCCGAGCCTACCTTTTCGGCGGGTCATTGCAACCGCCAATGCCACGGCAGTGAAGAGGGCTGGCGAGATGGCCAAACCCTGCTAAAACACCCCTTCGAGACCCGCATCAAATCGAGTGTCCCATGCGCTGGCCTTTTCGCCTTCCCGCCCTTCTCCTCATCCTCGCGCTTGCCGGCTGCGCCGTGTCGGCCCCGCCGCCTTCGGGCCCGCAGCCCGGCCAGCCCGGCCAGCCGCGCACCGTCACCCCCTCGGGCGAACAGGTCAGCCGGTTTCGCAGCGTGGTCGCGCGGGTCGAGCCGGTGGCCGAACGCATCTGCCAGCGCCAGAACCCGGGCGGCAACTGCGATTTCAAGATCGTGGTGGATGACCGCCCCGGCCAGCCCGCCAACGCCTTCCAGACGCTCGACCGTTCGGGCCGCCCGATTCTCGCCTTCACCACCGCGCTCATCGCCGATGTGCGCAACCCCGACGAGCTTGCCTTCGTGATGAGCCACGAGGCCGCCCACCATATCGCGGGCCACATCCCCCGCCAGCGGCAGAACGCCATGACCGGCGCGATCCTGCTCGGCGGGCTGGCCTCGCTCTCGGGCGCAAGCTCGGGCGCGATCGACGCGGCGGTCGATCTCGGCGCCTCGGTGGGCGCGCGCAGCTATTCCAAGGATTTCGAGCTCGAGGCCGATGCCATCGGCACGATCATCGCCAAGGAATCGGGCTTCGACCCGGTGCGCGGCGCCGAGTTCTTCACCCAGATCCCCGATCCGGGCGACCGTTTCCTCGGCACCCACCCGCCCAACGCGCAGCGCATGGAGATCGTCCGCCGCGTGGCCGCGAGCCTCTGAAGCGGGGCGGGGAACAATGCGCCAGCTGCTCGACGTGGTGAGCGACAGGGGCTCGAAATACGCCGTGACGGGCGCCCGCGCAGAGAGCCGGGAAGCCGTGCAGGATGTTCTCAAGGATCTGAAACGCGACAAGAAATTCGCCAAGGCCACGCATAACAGCTGGGCCGTGCTGCTGCCCGGGGGCACGCCCCTCAAGGGCGATGACGGCGAGGCGGGGGCCGGCAACGTGATCTTGCGGATGCTCGAGCGCGAGGGCGTCGAGGGGCAGGTGGTGGTGGTCACCCGCTGGTTCGGCGGCAAGCAGCTGGGGGGCGACCGTTTCCGCCATGTCCAAACCTGCGTGCGCGCTTGGCTCGAGGCCTTCGGTCCGGTTTGACGCAGGTCAAGGACGCGCCCGCCCCGCGCGGCATAGGCTCTTCGTAACACTTGCAAGAACCAAAGCCGGGGAGGCTCCCATGACCGCCAATCTGACCTACAAACGTCACGCCGATCTCGTCGACCGCATGGCAACGGCCCAGGGCGTCGATCTCGAACTGGCCATCATGCAGGGCCGCCTGCCCATCGACACGCTGGGCGATGCTGTGCTGGGCTGCACGGGCTGCGCCGACCCGGAAGGCTGCGAGGCATGGCTGCAGGCGCAGCAGGGCGTGGCCGAGGCTACGCCGCCGATGTGCCGCAATGCCGATCTCTTCGAAACCCTCAAGCAGGGCGGGCGCGTGGGATGAAGCCGCTCGGCCCTTCGCGCGCCCATTACTTCCGCGTGCTGGGCATGGCGCAGGCCACCGGGGTCGATCTCGTCTCGGCCTTCGATGCGGGCCGGCTCGACAATGGCACATGGTCCGGCATGGTCGAGCGTTGCCGGGGCTGTGCCTGGGCCGAGGGCTGCGATGCCTGGCTCGAAAGCGATGCGGGGGCGGTGGTGCCGCCCCGCGAATGTCTCAACCGCACGCGCTTCGGCGTGCTTCGCGTGGAACAGGAGCTCGAGAGAGCATGATTCGCAGCCATTTGCCCCTCAACGACCCCACGCAGGCCTTCTTTCTCACCCGCTCCATAGCGCGGGCGCTCTCGGTGAACCTCTCGGAGGTGATGCATCACGGTGCCTTCACGCCAGGCGATTACGCCAAGCTCATCAACCAGTGCCGCGCCTGCGGGCGTTCCGAGCAGTGCATGGCGTGGCTTGCGGGCAACGGGGCCGGTGCAGAGCGGGCGCCCGAGTTCTGCCCCAACGGCCCGACGCTGGAAGAGCTGGCGAAGACGATCGCCTGAGCCGGCTCAGCCGGGCAGGGGCGGCAGCTGCAGCGCCGCCGCCAGCGCCGAGGAAATGCCGAGAAAGAAACAGCCCGTCGCCACCAGAACGAAGGCGTGCCAGATCGCGTTGGCATAGCGCAGGCTCTCCCAGCAATAGAAGATCACCGCCACGGTGTAGATCATCCCGCCGGCCACGATCAGCCCGAGGCTTTGCGCGGGCAGCAGGCTCCAGAGCGGCACCAGCAGCAGCAGGCCCACCCAGCCGAGCGCCACCTGCGGCCACCAGAAGGTGGTCATACTGCCGCGCTTGGCCATCAGCTTCGCGCCCGCGCCCACCAGCGCCAGCAGCCAGACGAGGCCCAGCACCGCGTAGCCGAAGGCCGTGCCCAGCACCACCGAGAGCGGCGTGAAGGTGCCGGCGATCTTGAGGTAGATGGCCGCATGGTCGAGCCGCCGCAGGATGGGGCGCGCGGCGGTATGCGCGGCCAGATGATAGGCCGCCGAGGCGCTCAGCATCAGGATCAGCGCCCCCGCGTAAACCGCCACCGACAGGAAGGTGGGCCAGCCCATGAGCGGCGACCACATCCAGAAAAAGGCCGTGACGGCCACGATCGCGCCGATCACCCCGATCCCATGCACCACGGCATCGGCCATGCGTTCCGCGCGGGTATAGTTCGGATAGGACATCTCTCCCAGCCTCCTCTCCCCCATCAAAACAGGCCTCCTCGACATCAGCATGACAGATCCGGGTCAGGATGGTGTTATATTTCGGGCCTTTGCCGCAAAAAGCTACGGTGCCTTCGCGTCAAGTTTTCGGGGATTTGTCCGCAAGCGGCGCGGCGTGGGGCGTGTGCGCGCCGTCGGGTCAGCGGGCGGCGAGCTGCCCCCAGAGGTCGTATTCGCCGGCCTCGTCCACCTCCACGGTCACGATATCGCCCACCGAGAGCGCCCCTGTGCCCTCGTCGATGAAGAGGCAGCCGTCGATCTCCGGCGCGTCGCCCTTCGTGCGGCAGGTGGCGATGCCGTCCTCGTCGATATCGTCCACGATCACTTCTTGCAGGGATCCGACCTTGGCGGCGAGCTTATCCTCCGAAATCGCCTGCGCCTTTTCCATGAACCGTTGCCAGCGCTCTTCTTTCACAGGCTCGGGCACATGGTCGGGCAGCGCGTTCGAGCGCGCGCCATCCACGTTTTCGTACTTGAAGCAGCCCACCCGGTCGAGCCGGGCCTCGTCGAGCCAGTCGAGCAGGGTCTGGAATTCCGCCTCCGTCTCGCCCGGATAGCCCACGATGAAGGTGGAGCGTAGCGTGATCTCGGGGCAGATCGCGCGCCAGGCGGCGATTTCGTCGAGCGTCTTCGCCGCCGCGGCGGGGCGGGCCATGCGCTTCAGCGTCTCGGGGTGGGCGTGCTGGAAGGGAATGTCGAGGTAAGGCAGCACCAGCCCCTCGGCCATGAGCGGCACCAGCTCGCGCACATGCGGGTAGGGATAGACGTAATGCAGCCGCACCCAGGCGCCCAACCCGCCAAGATCGCGCGCGAGGTCAGTGATACGTGCCCGGTGCCCGCGCTCCTCGGCATGGCGGATATCCACGCCATAGGCCGAGGTATCCTGGCTGATCACCAGAAGCTCCTTAACCCCGTTCTCCACCAACTTCTCCGCCTCCCGCAGCACCGCATGGGCGGGCCGCGAGGCGAGGCGCCCGCGCATGTCGGGGATGATGCAGAACTTGCACTTGTGGTTACAGCCCTCTGAAATCTTGAGGTAACTGTAATGGCGCGGCGTGAGCTTCACTCCCGAGGCTGGCAGGAGATCCACGAAGGGGTCCGGGCTGGGCGGCACGGCATCATGCACCGCGTCGAGCACCTGCTCGTATTGGTGCGGGCCGGTCACCGCCAGCACCTTGGGATGCGCGCCGGTGATGTAGTCGGGCTCCGCCCCGAGGCAGCCGGTGACGATCACCCGCCCGTTCTCGCGCAAGGCCTCGCCGATCGCTTCGAGGCTCTCGGCCTTGGCGCTGTCGAGAAAGCCGCAGGTGTTCACGATCACCGCATCGGCGCCGGTGTAATCGGGCGAGATGCCGTAGCCCTCGGCCCGGAGCCGGGTGAGGATGCGCTCGCTGTCCACCAGCGCCTTGGGGCAGCCGAGCGACACCATGCCGATCACCGGCTGGCCCTCGCGCCGGGTTTCGGCAACGCGGGCGCGGGCAAGGTCGGGGCGCAGGTCTGGCGGGTTCGCACTCATGCGGCGCGATATACTCAAGCGAAGCGTCGCCGGAAAGCGAAAAGCGGGGCCCTCTGCTCGCCTCCGCTCTTGTTGCGCGCGCCCGCCCGGCCTACCATCGAACCAAAACGGAGGGCCGAGCAGAATGCGCTTCTTGATCCGAACCATCCTTTTCCTGCTGCTGTTCGTGGCGGTGGCCGTGGGCTCGCTGCTGCTCCTGCCGGGCGAGCGCATCGCCAAGATCGCCTCCGAGCAGATCTCGGCGCTCACCGGGCGCGAGGTGGTCATGTCGGGCGACACCAAGCTCAGCTTCTACCCGGTCCTCGGCGTGAGCACCGGCGCCGTGACCGTGGCCAATGCCGAGTGGTCCGACGGCACGCCGATGTTCCAGGCCGCGAGCCTCAAGATCGGGGTCGAGCCGCAGGTGCTCTGGGGCGGCGATATCCGCATCACCGGGCTCGAGGCCGAAAGCCCGGTGATCAACCTCGAGCGCGCCAGGGATGGCCGGGTCAACTGGGAGCTGGGCGTGGCCGGCGTGGCCGCGTCCGGGCAATCCACCGAGGAGGCCCCCGCGCGCTCGTCGCGCCTCGCCCTCACGCTCGACCGCGCGCTCATCCGGAACGCCACCTTCCGCTACACCGATCACGGCACCGGCGAGCGCACCGAGATGAGCGGCATGCGCTTCGATCTGCGCTGGCCCAAGCAGGACGGGCGCGCGCGCTTCGATGCCACGCTCCGCCCCGCCGGCGAGCCTGTGAAGGTCGAGGGCCATATCAACCGCGTGGCCGATTTCATCGATGGCGAGATCACCGGCGTGGTGGTGAACGTGAGCGCGACGGGCGGCACGCTGGCCTTCGAGGGCCGCGCCGGCACCGATCCGCAGGCCAAGGGCAAGCTCACCGCCAAGCTCGAGAACACCGGCGCCTTCATGGCCGCGCTGGGCCTTCCGGCGGCGGAGATCCCCAAGGGCCTCGGCCGCACGCTCGACGCTGAGGCGCGTCTGGTGCTTACGGCCGAGCAGCAGCTTTCCCTGCGCCAGATGGTGCTCAAGCTCGACGGCAACCAGCTCACCGGCGGGATAGACGTGGCCCTTGCCGGCACTGTCCCCACCATCACCGCGCGGCTCGACGCGGGTGCGCTCGATCTCTCCGGCCTCTCCGGCGGCAGCTCGGGCGAGAGCGCGGGCGCGGCACAGCCCTCGGCGGCCGAAGGCTGGTCGAAAGCCCCGATCGACGCCTCGGCGCTGGCGCTGGCGAACGGCGAAGTCGTGCTCAACGCCGAAAGCGTGAACCTCGGCGACCTCAAGCTTGGCCCCACCCGCACCAAGGCCACGCTCGACGCCTCCCGCCTCGTCTTCGACCTGCGCCGCGTGAAGGCCTACGAGGGGCTGATCTCCGGCCAGTTCGTGATGAACAACCGCTCCGGCCTCTCGGTGGGCGGCGACCTGACCGTGGAGAAGATCGACATGGAGAGCTTCCTCACCGATGCCGCCGGGCTCACCCGCTTTTCCGGCAAGGCCGATGCGCGGCTCAAGTTCCTCGGCGTGGGACAGACGGAGCACGCGATCATGAACTCGCTCAGCGGCTCTGGCTCGTTCTCCACCGGGCGCGGCGTGATCTCGGGCATCGACCTCGACAAGCTCATGCGCTCGGGCGACGTGACCGGCGGCACCACCATCTTCGACAAGATGAGCGCCAGCTTCACGATGGACAAGGGCACCGCCGTGAGCGACGATCTCGAGATGGTGCTGCCGCTCGCCAAGGCCGGCGGCAAGGGCGGCGTGGGCATCGGCGCGCGCACCATCAACTACCTTTTCACCCCCGTCCTGCTCGAGGGCGAAAACAGCCGCGGCCTCGCCATCCCGGTGCGCATCAAGGGGCCGTGGGCCGATCCGCAGATCCTGCCGGATGTGGGCAAGGCCATCGAGATGAACCTCGGCGAAGAGCGCAAGCAGCTCGAGGACGAGGCCGAGAAGGCCCTGCGCGAAGCCGCCGAGAAGGAGCTCGGCCGCCAGATCGGCGAGGACGAGAAGATCGAGGATGTCATCCGCGACACGCTGGAAGACGAGGCGCGCAAGGGCCTTCTGAAGCTCTTCGAATGAGCACCGTCACCATGCCCGGCCCCCATCTCTCACCTGCCGATCCGGCCTTCGTCGCGCGCCTGGCCCAGCACCTGCCGCCACCCGCGCTCCGCGAGGCCACGCCGGCCCAGCTCGAAGAGCCGCGCGGGCGCTGGCACGGGCAGGCCGGCATCGTCGTGGCCCCCGCCAATGTCGAGGAGGCCGCCGCCGCCATCGCGCTTGCCGCCGAGGCGCGGGTGCCGGTTCTGCCTTACGCCGGGGGCACCGGCCTCGTGGGCGGGCAGCTTTGTGCCGAGGGCCCCGCGCCGATGCTGCTCAGCGTCGAGCGGATGCGCGCCATCCGCGGGCTTTTCCCCGAGGAAAACGTGATCGAGGTGGAGGCCGGCGCGATCCTGTCGGATGTGCAGGAAGCCGCGCGCGGGGCAGGCCGGCTCTTCCCGCTCTCCATCGCCGCCAAGGGCAGCGCGCGCATCGGCGGGCTGCTGGCCACCAATGCGGGCGGCGTCAATGTCCTGCGCTACGGCAATGCGCGCGATCTCTGCCTCGGCCTCGAGGCGGTGCTGCCCTCGGGGCAAATCTGGCGGGGCCTGCGCCGCCTGCGCAAGGACAACATGGGATACGATCTGCGCAACCTGCTCATCGGCTCCGAAGGCACGCTGGGCGTGATCACCGCCGCCTCGCTCAAGCTCTTCATGCCGCCCGCAGGCGACGGCACGGCGCTGCTCGTGGTGCCTTCGCCCGCCTCCGCGCTCAAGCTGCTGGAGCTGGCCCGCGCGCAGGTGGGCGAGGGCGTTTCGGCCTTCGAGCTGATGGGCCGCGCGGGCTACGACTTTCTCGCCGAGACCATGCCCGAGATGCGCCAGCCCTTCGCCGAGCCGCCCGAATGGTGCGTGCTCATCGAGCTGGGCCTGCCGCAGGGGCTCGACCCGCAAGCGGCGCTCGAAACGCTCTTCGGCGCGGCCCTGGAGGCCGATCTCGCCAGCGACGGGCTCATCGCCCAATCCGAGGCGCAGCGCGCGGCCTTCTGGGATCTGCGCGAAACCATCCCCGAGGCCAACCGCCGCATCGGCGCGGTAAGTTCGCACGACATTTCCCTGCCCCCCGGCGCCATCCCCGGCTTTATCGAAGAGGGCGGCGCGGCCCTCGCGGCCCTCGGCCCCTACCGCATCAACTGCTTCGGGCACCTGGGCGACGGCAACCTGCACTACAACGTCTTCCCGCCCAAGGGCGAAACCCGCGCCGATCACGAGGCGCGGCGCGAGGCCATCAAGCGCTGCGTGCACGATCTCGTCCACGAGCTTGGCGGCTCGGTGGGCGCCGAGCATGGCGTGGGCCGCCTCAAGGTCGACGATCTCGAACGCTACGGCGACCCGGCGCTGCTTGCCGCCATGCGCGCCATCAAGCAGGCGCTCGACCCGCACGGAATCATGAATCCCGGCGCCGTGCTGCGCGCCTGACCCCCGCTTTCATCTTTCCATAAATACTCGAACGGCGCTCACCCCTACAGCGGCAACACTGTCGACTGCTTGAGCGCCTTCAGCGAAAAACTCGATTGCACCGAGCGCACCACCTCGCTGCGCAAGAGCGTATGCGTCATGAAGCGCTCGTAGCTCTCCACGTCGCGGGTGCGGATCTTCAGGATGTAATCCGCTGTGCCCGTCACCGCGTGGCATTCGAGGATTTCCGGGTGGAGCCCCACCAGCCGTGCGAAACCCGCCACCGAGGCCTCCGAATGGTCGTTGATCGAGACGAGCGCGAAGACGCAGAGCTTGGCGCCCACCTTGGCGGGGTCCAGCAGCGCCACCCGCGCGGTGATGACGCCCGCCGCCTCGAACTCCTGCAGCTTGCGCCAGAGCGTGCTCTGCGCCATGCCCACCCGCTCGGCCAGCGTGGCGAGCGAGGCCGCACCATCTTGCTGGATTTCCCGAAGTAGTGCTTTTTCCTGATCAGAAAATTCCATGATACGCAGAATATGGAAAATTCCTCTCAAACAAAGCCCCATTTTTGCCGATTCCGGCAAAAACCTCCGCTGTCCTGGCGCTATGACTGTTCAAACCCGCTGAAAGGGAGCCATGACGCCATGCCCAAGGATACCGCCTACGAATCCAAACACCCCGATCCCGAGGGGCGCTACAGCTACAGCGCCGAGGAAGATGCCGTCTGGGGTGCGCTCTTCACCCGCCAGTTGGCCGCGCTGGAGGGCCGCGCCACGCCCGAGTTCTTCGACGGCGTCAGGCGTCTCGGCCTCACGCCCGACCGCGTGCCGCAGGTGCGCGACATCGACGCCCGCCTTCGCGCGCTCACCGGCGCGGGCGTCAAGGGCGTGCCGGCCATCATCCCGCCCTCGCAATTCTTCGAGCTTCTGAGCCAGAAGCGCTTCCCCGTCGCCACTTTCCTGCGCCGCCGCGAGCACATGGATTACATCGAGGAGCCCGATCTCTTCCACGAGGTCTTCGGCCATTGCCCGTTGCTCACCAACCCCGATTATGCCGCCTTCATCGAGGGCTTCGGGCAGAAGGCGCTGGCGCTTGGCAAGGGCTACAGCTGGCACCTCTTCCGGCTCTTCTGGTTCACCGTCGAATTCGGCATGATCCGCCATGGCGAGGGCTGGCGGGCCTTCGGGGCGGGCATCGTCTCTTCACCCTCGGAGGCCGCCCACGCCACCTCGGGCGCGGCGCGCATCGAACCCTTCGATCTCTCCACCGTCCTGCGTACGCCCTATCGCATCGACATCGTCCAGCCGCTCTATTTCGGGCTCGAGAGCTTCGCGCAGCTCACCAGCTGCCTAGAGGCCGACTGGCGCGCCGAGATCGACGCGGCCCGCGCGCTGGGCGATCTGCCCGCGCTCTTCGAGCCGGCGTGATCCCGCCGCACACCGCCCGCCTTGCCGTGGCCGGCCCCGGCACGGAACTTCCCACTGGAATGCTGCCAGTGCATCGCCTACGTTATCGGGGGTGATGAGGAAGTTTGCGCCATGTCCGAAACCGGCCTGCAGAAACTTGCATTTGTTCTGCTTGTCATACTGATCCTTTACGTCTCCATCGCGGGAGGCGTGTGATGGCGCAACGCTATGGCGGAAAATACAGCCCCGAGGGGCGTGCGGAGGGAGCTTCCGCAAGCGACACCGGCGCCTATCGCGGTGCGGTGCGCACCCGCGCGGGCGGGCGCGTCAACCTGCTCTTCATCGCGCCCCTGCCGCTGATCTGGCCCGCCTTCACCTCCGGCCCCTCGGGGCTGGTGATGAACCTCGTCGCGCTGGGCCTGCTCTTGCTGGCCGCGTGGCTCACCCGCGAGGGCATCAAGGCCGAGGAGGCCTATAACGCCCGCAAGGTCGCCCGCCGCCCGGGCATTCCCCGCAAGATCCTCGGCAGCCTCGCCACCGGCGCGGGGCTGGGGCTTGCGGGTTTCGCGGCCTCCGGCGGGCTGATCGAGCCCATCGTCTACGCAATCACCGGCGCCGTGCTCCATTCCTTCGCCTTCGGGCTCGACCCGATGGCCGACAAGGGGATGGAAGGCATCGACCAGTTCCAGACAGACCGCGTGGCGCGCGCCGTCGATCAGGCCGAGGAGCGGTTGCGCGCCATGTCCGAGGCCGTGAAGCGCGCGGGCAGCCGGCAGGCCGAGGGCCGTGTCGAGCGCTTTCAGGCCTCCGTGCGCGAAATGTTGCGCACCGTCGAGAGCGACCCGCGCGACCTGACCACCGCGCGCAAGTATCTCACCGTCTATCTCGTGGGCGCGCGCGACGCGACGATCAAGTTCGCCGACATTTACGCCCATTCCCGCGATGCCAAGGCGCAGGCCGACTATTTCGGCCTGCTCTCCGATCTCGAAGAGAATTTCACCGCCAAGACGCGCGCGCTCCTCTCCGATGACACCACCGATCTGGAGGTGGAGATCGAGGTGCTGCGCGACAGGCTCAAACGCGAGGGCATAAGCCCCGTGCCCGCCACATCCAACGAGGGTTCCTGATCATGTCCGACACTGTCCGCCAGAAAGCCGAGGCGACGCTCGCCGAAGTGGAAGAAGTCAGCCGCGTCATCCTGCCCGAGCCGATAGAGGCCGGGGCCATCGTGCCGCTCGAGCAGGCGGCGCCCGCCGAGAGTGCCGAAATCCGCCGTCGCATGGGCGAGATCGACATGGGCGATACCAATTCCATCGTCTCCTTCGGCTCCGGCGCGCAGGCCGAGCTGCAGACCATCTCGCAATCCATGCTGCAGGGCGTGCGCAACAAGGATGTGGGCCCGGCGGGCGACAGCCTGCGCAACATCGTCACCACCATCCGGGGCTTCTCCGTCTCCGAGCTCGACGTGCGCCGCGAGCGTACATGGTGGGAAAAACTCCTGGGCCGCGCCGCGCCCTTCGCGCAGTTCACCGCCCGCTTCGAAGAGGTGCAGACCCAGATCGACAAGATCACCGATGACCTCCTGAGCCACGAGCACACGCTTCTGAAGGACATCAAGTCGCTCGACCTGCTCTACGAGAAGACGCTCGCCTTCTACGACGAGCTCGCGCTCTACATCGCCGCCGGCGAGGCCAAGATCAGGGAGCTCGATGAAAAGGACATCCCCGCCAAGGAGGCCGATGTGAAGGCTGCGCCGGAAGAGGCGCAGGTGATGCAGGCCCAGGAACTGCGCGACCTGCGCGCCGCGCGCGACGATCTGGAGCGCCGGGTGCATGACCTCAAGCTCACCCGGCAGGTCACCATGCAGTCGCTCCCCTCCATCCGCCTCGTGCAGGAGAACGACAAGTCACTGGTGACGAAGATCAACTCCACCCTCGTCAACACCGTCCCCCTCTGGGAAACCCAGCTCGCGCAGGCCGTCACCATCCAGCGGTCTGCCGAAGCGGCGGCGGCGGTGCGCGACGCTAACGACCTCACCAACGAGCTGCTCACCGCCAATGCCAAGAACCTGCGCGAGAGCAACAAGATGATCCGCGAGGAGATGGAGCGCGGCGTGTTCGACATCGAGGCCGTCAAGCAGGCCAATGCCGACCTGATCGGCACCATCCAGGAAAGCCTGCAGATCGCCGATGAAGGCAAGGCCAAGCGTGCCGCCGCCGAGGAGGACCTCAAGAAGATGGAGGCCGAGCTGCGCGATACACTCGCCGCCGCCAAGGCCCGCCGCGACGGGGTGGGCGACACCGCCGGCACCGCCGTCCCCGGCAGCTGAGCCGGAGCGCCGCACTTGACACCAGTGCTTACGGCAGGCCGCGGCAGCGGCGCGCAGGACAGGCGGCGCAGGGCGGGCGGCCTGCGCCCCGCACGGCTTATGCTGGGCGCGCTCTGCCTCGCGGCGCTCGCCGCCTGCGATCTCGGCCCGCCCGGGCCCAAGCCTCATGCCCGCCCGCCCGGGCTCGACACCAGCACCATCCCCGCGCCGCCCTCCGAGAAGAGCGCCGCGCTCGCCCGGCATTACAGCCGCGTGCAGGCGCATCTTCTCGCGCAGGGCCTGCTGCGCACCGGCGGCGGCGGTGTCGATACGCCCTATGACGCCGACGATGTGGCCCGCAATTTCGAGCGCATCGCCTTCTATGACGAATACGAGCGCGGCGGCGGTCTCCGCGCGGCCGACGGCAAGCCCGACGTGCTGCGCAAATGGGTCTCGCCGGTGCGGGTCGAGCTCGAGTTCGGCAACTCCGTCTCGCCCGAGATCCGCGCGCAGGATGGCCCGGCGGTCGAGGGTTACGTCGCGCGGCTCGGGCGCGTCACCGGCCATCCCATCGCCATGTCCGGCAACGCGCCCAATTTCCACGTCTTCATCACCAGCGAGGACGACCGCGCCGAGACCGTCGCGAGGGTGCGCAGCATCGTCCCCGATATCGGCGCCGCCACGCTCGCACTGGTGCGCGACCCGCCGCGCAGCATCTACTGCCTTGTCCTCACCTTCGAGGATCGCGACCGCCCGAGCACCTACAACCGCGCCATCGCCCTCATCCGCTCCGAGCAGCCCGAGCTGATGCGCCGCTCCTGCATCCATGAAGAGCTCGCGCAGGGCCGCGGCCTCGGCAATGACAGCGCCACTGCGCGCCCCCCGATCTTCAACGACGACGA
This sequence comes from Roseovarius sp., assembly GCA_040222155.1. Lineage (GTDB taxonomy): Bacteria > Pseudomonadota > Alphaproteobacteria > Rhodobacterales > Rhodobacteraceae > Roseovarius. Next base: position 28,117 of record JAVKDQ010000214.1, on the reverse strand, counting down.
GGAGTTCGCGCTTCTCACCACCCAAGACGAGGCGCTCTTGCGCCTGCTCTACCACCCCAACCTGCGCCCCGGCATGTCCTTGGGGCAGGCACGGCCGCTGATCCGGCGTATACTCGCCGGCGACCCGGGCCAGATCTGAACACCGAGAAGGAGACAACCGCGATGGGCATACTCGATTTCCTCAAAGGCGAATTCATCGACGTCATCCACTGGGTCGACGACACGCGCGACACGATGGTCTGGCGCTTCGAGCGCGAGGGCCACGAGATCAAGTATGGCGCCAAGCTCACCGTGCGCGAGGGGCAGGCCGCGGTCTTCGTGCACGAGGGCCAGCTGGCGGATGTCTTCACCCCCGGGCTCTACATGCTCGAAACCAACAACATGCCGATCATGACGACCCTCCAGCACTGGGATCACATGTTCCAGTCGCCCTTCAAGTCGGAGGTCTATTTCGTCTCCACCACGCGCTTCAACGATCTCAAATGGGGCACCAAGAACCCGATCATGCTGCGCGACCCCGAGTTCGGCCCCACCCGCATCCGCGCCTTCGGCACCTATTCGGTGCGGGTGATCGACCCGGCGAAGTTCCTCACCGAGATCGTCGGCACCGATGGCGAATTCACGATGGACGAGATCAGCTACCAGATCCGCAACATCATCGTGCAGAGCTTCAGCCGCATCATCGCGGGCTCCGGCATCCCGGTGCTCGACATGGCCGCCAACACCGCCGATCTGGGCAAGCTCATCGCCACCGAGATCTCGGGCGTGGTGGCGGAGTATGGCCTCGCCATCCCCGAATTCTACATTGAAAACATCAGCTTGCCACCCGCCGTGGAAGAGGCGCTCGACAAGCGCACCTCGATGGGCCTCGCCGGTGATCTGGGCAAGTTCACCCAGTATTCCGCCGCCGAGGCGATGACCGCCGCCGCCAAGAATCCCTCCGGCGGGGCCGGCATCGGCGCGGGCCTCGGCATGGGGATGGGCATGGCCATGGCGCAGAACCTCGCCGGCAATCAGGGCCCCTGGGGCCAGCCCCAGCAGGCCGCGCAAGCGCCCGCCGCCGCCGCGCCGCCCCCGCCGCCACCCGTCGAGCATGTCTGGCACATCGCCGAGGGCGGGCAGACGCACGGGCCCTATTCCAAGGCCGCGATGGGCCGTATGGCGACCGAGGGCAAGCTCACCCGCGACACCCATGTCTGGACCGCCGGGCAAGATGGCTGGCTGAAAGCCGGCGAGGTGCGCGAGCTCGCCCAGCTCTTCACCATCCTGCCGCCGCCCCCGCCGGGCACCTGACCCGCGCGCCAAGCCGGAAGGACGCCCGCCCATGAAGCAAGCCCGCCGGAGCCTCACGATCGCCCTGCACTGGGGGCTGCTTCTCCTGATGATCTTCATCATCGCGGGCGCCTCCAGCCCATGGGTCTTCTGGGCCTTCGCGCTCTCCGGCTTCGCCATGTCGGGCCTCGCGCTGCCCTTCGGCCTGATGAGCGGCCCCGGCCCGGCGCTCGAGGGCGCGCTGCGCGCGCTCCATCCGTGGATGCACCGGGCGATGTATCTCTACCTCGCGCTCCTCTCCGCCATCACCCTCAAGGCGCTCCTCACCGGCGAGCCTGCAGGCCGCGACCTGCTCATCTGGTATTATGCCCTCGCCGCCGCCACCGCGCTCCACAGCGTCTTCCACCTCTGGCGCCATACCGGCCTCGGCGATGGCGCATTGCGCCGGATCACGCCAAAGGCCATCCACCACATGCTCTGAAAGCCACCCCGAAAGCCCATGACCGACCAGACCACAGCCCCGCCCCCGCCGCCCGACGCCCCTCCGGCACCGCCCGGCTCGATGGAAGAGCACCGTTTCCCCTGCGATCAATGCGGCGCCGATTACCGCTTCGACCCCGCCAAGGGCCAGCTCATCTGCGACCATTGCGGCCATGTCGACGAGATCGCACAAGCCGGCCCGTGGCAGGCCACCATCCGCGAGCTCGATTTCGAGGCGGCGCTCTCGGGCGCGCTCGGTGCCGAGGAAGTCGAGGAAACCCGCGTTCTCCAATGCCCCAACTGCGCCGCTCAGGTGGAGTTCGACGAGGCGGTGCACGCCAAGGAATGCCCCTTCTGCGCCACCCCTGTCGTCACCGGCACCGGCACGCACCGGCATATCAAACCGAGGGGCGTGCTGCCCTTCGCGCTCGATGAACGCGCCGCCCGCAAGGCGATGACCGATTGGCTGGGCCGGCTCTGGTTCGCCCCCAACGGCTTGCAGGACTACGCCCGCAAGGGCCGCAAGATGCAAGGCATCTATGTCCCCTACTGGACCTTCGACGCCGACACCAAGTCGCGCTACCGGGGCGAGCGCGGCACGGTCTATTACGAGAGCAAGACCGTCACCCGCAACGGCAAGCGCGAGCGGGTGCAGGTGCAGAAGGTCCGCTGGACACCCGCCTCGGGCCGCGTCGCGCGCTTCTTCGACGATGTGCTGGTGCTGGCCTCCCGCACGCTTCCCAAGCGCTACACCGATGCGCTCGAGCCGTGGGATCTCTCCGCGCTCGAGCCCTACCGCCCCGAATTTCTCGCAGGCTTCCGCGCCGAGGGCTACCAGGTGAAGCTCGAGGACGGCTTCACCGAGGCCCGCGCCCATATGGACAATGTCATCGCCCGCGACGTGCGCTTCGACATCGGCGGCGACCGCCAGCGCATCCACGACATCGACACCGAGGTGAAGGACGTGACCTTCAAGCACATCCTCCTCCCGGTCTGGCTCGCCGCCTACAAGTATCGCGGCGAAACCTACCGCTTCGTGGTCAACGGCCGCACTGGCCGCGTGCAGGGCGAGCGGCCCTGGTCGGCCTGGAAGATCGCCATCGCCGTGCTCATCGGCGCGGCCATCGCCGGCGGCATCGGCTACCTCGTGGCCACCAATGGATAGGCCCGATTTCGCAGCCCTCACCCGCCTGCTCGACGCTCGCTACAGCTGCCGCGCCTTCCGCCCCGAGCCGGTGCCGGACGATGTGATCGCCGAAATCGTTCAGGCCGCGGGCCGCGCGCCCTCCTGGTGCAACGCCCAGCCCTGGCAGGTGACCGTGACCAGGGGCGCGGAGACCGCCCGCTTCCGCGAGGCGCTGCTCGCCGCCGTCCCCTCGGAGAAACCCGCGCCCGATCTGCCCTGGCCCGAGGACTATCCCGGCATCTACGGCGCGCGCCGCCGCGAATGCGGCTTCCAGCTCTACGACGCGGTGGGCATCGAACGCTCCGACCGCGCGTCTCGTCAGGCGCAGATGCTGCGCAACTTCGCCTTCTTCGACGCGCCCCACGTGGCCATCGTCCATTCCGAGGCCGCGCTCGGCCCCTATGGCGCGATGGATTGCGGCGGCTTCGTCGCGGCCTTCCTGCTGGCGGCGCAAGCCAAGGGCGTGGCCACCATCGCGCAGGCCTCCGTCGCGAGCTATCCCGGCCTCATCCGCGCGCATTTCGGCCTCGACGAAAGCCGCCTCATCCTCTGCGCCATCTCCTTCGGTCACGAGGATGCCGGCCACCCCGCCAACGCCTTCCGCACGTCGCGGGCGGAGCTCGACGACATCCTCGACCTGCGCGGCTGAACCGCTCCATGCCTCAGGCGCTGCGCACCTCCACCTTGCGGGGCTGGGGCGCATCCTTCGCCCGCTTCGGCACGCTGAGCCGCAGCACACCATCCTTGAGCGTCGCCCCGATCCCCTCGCCATCGGCATCCGCCGGCAGGCGGAAGGTGCGGCTGAAGGCGCCGTATTGCCGCTCCGAGAAGAACCAGGTGTCGCCCGTCTCCTGGCGCTCGGCGGTCTTCTCGCCCTTCACCGTCACCACGCCCTCATGCACCGAGATGTCGATATCGCCCTCCGAGACACCGGGCAGCTCCATGCTGATCTCGTAGGCATCCGTGCCCGCCTTCGCATCCGAGGCCGGCTGCAGCCATTCGGCCACCCGAGCCCCGAAATGCCGGAAAGGTTCGTAGACCGACGGCCACAAACCCGCGGAATGAGACTTCTCTACCATGTCAGACCTCCTTTCCCATCAGACATGGCACATCATGCCGCCGCCCGCGGCCGCCCCGCCTTGACGCGCATCAAGTTCCCGGCCCCGCTTCTTCTGGCCAAAAAATATCCCCGCCGGAGGCTCCCGGCGGGGACACATGCCTTTCGGCCCGATCTGGTGCTGGATCAGTCCCAGCCGACCTCGTTGAAGATCGCCTGCGCCTTCGCGGCATTGCGGCTGAAGGCGGCGGTGGGGGTCGTCTCGTCGGCCTTGAAGGCGCCGAGCGTCGCGGTGGCCGCGTCATCGGCGGTGCCCTCCACCACGGTCCATTCATGGTTCTGCGCCGCGAAGTGTTCCTGCGCGAAATCGCTGGTGAAGAATTCCAGCAGCGCCTTGGCCTCCTCGGGATGCGGCGCATTGGCGGCCATGCCCACGGCGGAGAGGTTCACATGCGTGCCGCGCCCGTCCTGGTTGGGCCAGACCCAGCCGAGGTTGTCGATCCCCGAGGTGAGGCCATCCACCTCGCCCACGACGCCGCGCAGGTAGTAATAGTGGTTCGACACCGCGATGTCGCACTCGCCCGAGACGAGGCCGCGCAGCTGATCGGTGTCGCCGCCCTGCGGCTCCCGTGCCATGTTGGCGAGAATGCCCTTGGCCCAGTCCTTCGCCACCTCTTCGCCATGCACCTCGATGATCGAGGCCATCAGTGACTGGTTGTAGATGTTCGAGGAGGAGCGGATGCAGATCGTGCCTTCCCATTTCGGGTCGGCCAGCTCTTCATAGGTCTGCGGAGGGTTTTCGACGCGGTCCTTGGCATAGAAGATCATCCGCGCGCGCTGCGACACGCCGAACCACAGGTTCTCGGGATGCTGGAAGTGGTCGGGCACCCGCGCCTCGATCGTCTCGCTCTCGAAGGGCTGCAGCAGGTCGGCCTCTTCGGCCCGTGCCATCCGGCCCACATCGACGGTGATGAACACATCCGCCGGGCTGTTCGCGCCCTCCGCCTCCATCCGCGCCAGAAGCTCGTCGGCCTTGGCCTCGATCCGGTTCACGGCGATGCCCGTCTCCTCGGTGAATTTCGCATAAAGCGCGTCATCGGTGTCGTAATGGCGGCTGGAATAGACGTTGACCTCCTGCGAGAACGCAGGGGCGGCGAGCGCCAGAAGGGCCGCGGCGGCGGTGACGGTACGCGTGAGTGAAGTCATGGCCGGAAGTCTCTCCTGATAATCCGAGTGAAGTTGTAGGGAATATCTGCAATTTCCGACTGAAACAGTCAAGTGAAGATTTGCCGCATGGCCCGCGCTCTCACGCCGCTCCCCGCCCGGCGGCCCGACGCCGCGCAAAACGTAGCGTAAGTGTTGCGTGGCCCTGCATTCCCCATCATTTTGGCGCGAACGGGAGAAACGCAAGCGCGGCCGGGGCAGGAGACCCTCGCCGCGCGGAACGGTACGGGAGGACCGCTCATGACCTTCGCCACGCGACAGGATGCGCTGGATATTCAGAACGAGATGCCGTGGGAGGCGCGCGAGCGCCCCGAAACGCTCTACCAGATGCTCGAGGCGGTGAAGGAGGCCTTCCCCAAGCGCCCCGCCATCAGCTACCAGCTGCTCTCCGGCCCCACCGATCCGGCGGTCACCCTCACCTGGCAGGAATTCCACGACCAGGTCTGCCAGGCGGCGAACCTCTTCCGCTCGCTGAAGATCGGCGAGAAGGACGTGGTGGCGCTGGTGCTGCCCAACGCGGTGGAAACCGCCACTGCGCTCATCGGCGCCATGGTCGCCGGCATCGCCAACCCCATCAACCCGCTGCTCGAGCCCGAGCAGATCGGCGCGATCCTTCGGGAGACGGACGCGAAGGTGGTGGTCACGCTCAAGGCCTTCCCGAAGACGGATATCGCCCAGAAAACCGCCGAGGCCGTGCGCCACGCGCCGCATGTGCACACGGTGCTCGAGATCGACCTCAACCGCTACCTGACCCCGCCGAAAAGCTGGATCGTGCCGCTCATCCGGCCCAAGAACCCCGGCAACCACCACGCCGATGTGAAGAGCTACGGCAAGGAATGCGCGCGCCAGCCCAAGTCGCTCACCTTCAGGGATGGCGGCGCCGATCGCGTGGCGGCCTATTTCCACACCGGCGGCACCACCGGCATGCCCAAGGTGGCGCAGCACCGCTATTCCGGCATGGTCTACAATGGCTGGCTGGGCCACCGCCTGCTCTTCACCGAGCAGGATAGCATCATGTGCCCGCTGCCGCTCTTCCATGTCTTCGCCACGCATGTGATCCTGATGGCGATGATCAAGTCGGGCGCGCATGTGGTCTTCCCAACGCCCGCGGGCTACCGGGGCGACGGCGTCTTCGACAATTTCTGGAAGCTCTGCGCGCGCTGGAAGACCAGCTTCGTCATCACCGTGCCAACGGCCGTCTCGGCGCTCATGCAGCGCAAGGTGGATGCCGACATCTCGACCGTGAAGAACGCCTTTTCCGGCTCCGCGCCGATGCCGCTCGAACTCTTCAAACGGTTCGAATCCGCCACCGGAATGACCGTGATCGAGGGCTACGGCCTCACCGAGGCCACCTGCCTCGTCTCCTGCAATCCGCCCGAGGGCGCCAAGAAGGTAGGCTCGGTGGGCGTGCCCTTCCCCTATACCGATGTGCGCATCCTCAACACCGGCCCCGACGGCGCCCCGGTGGAGGCCGCCACCGACGAGGTGGGCGAGATCTGCATCTCCAACCCCGGCGTCTATGCCGGCAACACCTATACCGAGCCGGCGAAGAATGCCGAGCTCTACCATTTCGGCACCCACCTGCGCACCGGCGATCTGGGCCGGCTCGATGCCGACGGCTATCTCTGGATCACCGGCCGCGCGAAGGATCTCATCATCCGCGGCGGCCACAATATCGACCCCGCCGATATCGAGGAGGCGCTCATGGCGCATCCCGAGGTGGCCATGGCCGGCGCCATCGGCCAGCCCGATGCCCATGCGGGCGAGATCCCCTGCGCCTATGTCGAGCTGGTCGCGGGCGGCACGGTGACGGGCGAGGCGCTGATGGAGCATTGCAAGATCCATGTCCACGAGCGCGCGGCCCTGCCCAAGCATGTCGAGGTGCTCCCCGAACTGCCGAAAACCGCCGTCGGCAAGGTCTTCAAGCCCGACCTGCGCAAACGCGCCATCGCGCGCATCTACAATGCCGAGCTCGAAACCGCGGGCATCGCCGCGCGCGTCACCTCGGTGATCGATTCGAAGAAGCGCGGCCTCGTCGCGCAGGTCGAGAAGACCGGCGATGTGGATGAGGCGAAGATCACCGACACGCTCGGGCGCTTCACGCGGCCGTGGGAATGGGCCGGAAAGGCCGGCGCCGAAGAGTGATTTTCACGCCTCCGGCGGGGATATTTGGAGCCAGAAAAAGCACGAGACCGGTCCAGGCGTCTTCTGGCCGGAAATATCCCGGGGGAGGCCGAAGGCCGGGGGCGGAGCCCCCATGAAAAAAAGGGCGCCTCCGGGGCGCCCTTTTCCGCAAGGCCGGTGCCTTACGACACGTCCTTGTAGCTGATCTCGCGCTTGTCCTCGCCCACCTTGCCACGGCGCACCAGCAGCCGGTTCAAGGCCACCACATAGGCCTTGGCCGAGGCCACCACCGTGTCGGTATCCGCCGATTGCCCGGTGGCGATGTTGCCCTCTTCCTCGAGCCGCACCGAAACGGTGGCCTGCGCATCCGTGCCCTCTGTGACCGCGTGCACCTGGTAGAGCGAGAGATGCGCGTCGTTCGGGTGCAGCTCGCGCACCGCCTTGAAGGTGGCGTCCACCGGGCCGTCGCCGGTCTGCTTCGCGCTGTGCTCCTCGCCGTCGATGCTCATGACCAGCTCGGCCTCCGCCGGGCCGCCCGTGCCGCAGACGACGCGCAGCGACTTGATCACCAGCCGGTCCTTCGCCGCATCCTCGCCCGCCGTCACCAGAGCCACGAGATCCTCGTCATAGACCTCCTTCTTGCGGTCGGCGAGATCCTTGAAGCGCACGAACACATCGTTCAGCTGGTTCTCGGCCAGCTCGAAGCCCAGATCCTTCAGCTTCGAGCGCAGCGCGGCGCGGCCCGAATGCTTGCCCATCACGATATTGGTCTCGGTGAGCCCCACATCCTCGGGCCGCATGATCTCGAAGGTCTCGGCGTTCTTCAGCATCCCGTCCTGGTGGATGCCGCTCTCGTGGGCGAAGGCGTTCTTACCCACGATCGCCTTGTTATACTGCACGTTGAAGCCCGAGACGGTGGCCACCCTCCGGCTGATATGCATGATCTTGCGGCTGTCGACGCCTGTATAGAAGGGCATGATGTCGCCCCGCACCTTCATCGCCATCACCACCTCTTCGAGGGCGGTGTTGCCGGCGCGCTCGCCCAAGCCGTTGATCGTGCATTCGATCTGCCGCGCGCCGCCCGCGACGGCGGCGAGGCTGTTGGCCGTGGCCATGCCGAGATCGTTGTGGCAATGGGTGGCGAAGACCACCTCGTCGGCACCCGGCACCTCGGCGATGAGCCGGCGGATCAGGTCGGCCGATTCGACCGGCGCGGTATAGCCCACCGTATCGGGGATGTTGATGGTGGTGGCGCCCGCCTTGATGGCGATCTCCACCACGCGCGCGAGATAATCCCACTCGGTGCGGGTCGCGTCCATCGGGCTCCACTGCACGTTGTCGCAGAGGTTGCGCGCATGGGTCACCGTCTCGTGGATGCGCTCGGCCATCTCGTCCTTGGTGAGATTCGGGATCGCGCGATGCAGCGGCGAGGTGCCGATGAAGGTGTGAATCCGCGGCTGTTTCGCGTGTTTGACCGCCTCCCAGCAGCGGTCGATATCCTTGATATTGGCGCGTGCGAGCCCGCAGATCACCGCATCCTTCGCGTTCTTCGCGATCTCGCTCACCGCGCGGAAATCGCCCTCCGAGGCAATCGGAAAGCCCGCCTCGATGATATCGACGCCCATCTCGTCGAGCAGCCCGGCGATCTCCAGCTTCTCGTCATGGGTCATGGTCGCGCCGGGGCTCTGCTCGCCGTCGCGCAGGGTAGTGTCGAAGATGACGACACGGTCTTTGTCGGTATTGGTCATGTCTGGTCTCGTTTCGATTGTCCTAAGCCTGGGGGCGCGAAAAGGGGCACATCCTCTGAGCGGTCGCGCCGGATCAGGGCACGCTCAGAGGCGGCTTAGGAGCAGCAGGACAGGAAGGCAAGCCGCGCGAGGGCGCGGTGCATTCGGGGCGATATGGTCCTGCATCATCATGAAGCGCAGTATAGGCATGGGGCGCGGGCTTGAAAACCCCGCAATTCGGGCGATCAGGTAAAGCCTTTGTCGTAGCGCGCCGTGCCTTCGAAGCGCTCGAGCCACGGCATCGCGGAGCTGCACCAGATCTCGTAACGCGGCGTGAGGCTCCGGCGCTCGTTGATCGTGCCCGCCCGCAGGTTGTAGACCGTGGGCGTCTCCTCGGCGGGGGCGGCGTAGATCCCCGCGCCGCAGGTGCCGCAGAAGGTGATGCGCCGCTTGCTGCCGCTGTCGGCGGTCTTCACGTAATCGACGGGCGCCGCCCCGGTCAGCCGGAAGCTCTCCGCCGGGACGATGGCGATGGTGCGGTAATCCGAGCCCGACATGAGCTGGCAATCGGTGCAATGGCAGATGCCGAAGCGCTCGGGGTTCATCTCCGCCTCGTAGGTGACAGCGCCGCAATGGCATGTGCCGGTGATCTTCATGTCGTGCCTCCCTCTCCGCCTTGCGCTAGCATACACGCCCGCGCGCCCGGAATCTTGCAAAGATTCCGCCCCGTTTTCTTTGAAAGAAAACGCGCCCCGTGGCGCGGGCTGCGCCTTGATCCGGGCGGGCAGGGCGTTAGCTGGCACGTTCATGGAAAACGCTCTCATCATCGGCGCCTCGGGTGGCATCGGCGCGGCGCTCTCGGCGGCGCTCGCGGCGCGCGGCGTGGCCGTGACCGGGCTGTCGCGCAGCGGCGACGGGCTCGACATCACCGATCCCGCCTCCGTCGAGGCCGCGCTCGAACCGCTCGAGGGGCCTTACGACCTCGTCTTCGTCGCCACCGGCGCGCTCGAACTCGACGGGCAGGGGCCCGAGAAATCGCTCCGCCAGCTCGGCGCGGAGGCCATGCTCGCGCAGTTCCGCGTCAACTGCATGGGGCCCGCGCTCATCCTCCGCCACGCGCCGCGCCTCCTGCCGAAGGATCGCCGCGCCATCTTCGCGGCGCTCTCCGCGCGGGTGGGCTCGATCGGCGATAATGGCTTCGGCGGCTGGTACAGCTACCGCACCGCCAAGGCCGCGCTCAACCAGGTGATGCACACCGGCGCCATCGAGCTGGCCCGCTCTCACAGGCAGGCGATCTGCGTGAGCCTCCACCCCGGCACGGTCGAGACGCCCCTCACCGAGAAATACGCGCGCGGCCACCCCACCGTGCCGCCCGCCGAGGCCGCCCGAAACCTGTTGTCGGTTCTCGACGGGCTCACGCCCGAGAATACCGGCCTCTTCTTCGACTGGCAGGGAAAGCGCGTGCCGTGGTGAAGCGTCTTGTCCTCGTGCTGGGCGACCAGCTCTCGCATGGCCTCTCGGCGCTTTCGGAGGCCGACAAGGCGCGCGACGTGGTGGTCATGGCCGAGGTGGCCGACGAGACGGGTTACGTCCCCCACCACCCCAAGAAGATCGCGCTCATCTTCTCCGCCATGCGCCATTTCGCCGAGGAGCTGCGCGAGGCGGGCTGGCAGGTGGCATATACGAAGCTCGACGATGAGAACGCCACCAAATCCATCGTGGGCGAGCTCATGCGGCGCGGGCAGGAGCACGACAGCTCGCAGGTGCTCGCCACCACCCCTGGCGAGTGGCGGCTGATCGAGGCGCTGGATGCCGCGCCGCTCACCGTCACGATGCGCCCCGATACCCGCTTCGTGGCCGAGCCCGGCCAGTTCGATGCCTGGGCCGAGGGGCGCAAGGAGCTGCGGATGGAGTATTTCTACCGCGAGATGCGCCGCAAGACGGGGCTCCTGATGGAGGGTGACAAACCGGCGGGCGGCAAGTGGAACTACGACCACGACAACCGCAAGCCCGCGCAGGACGACATGCTTCGCGAAAAGCCGCTCTGGTTCGAACCCGACGCCATCACCGAGGAGGTGCTCGACCTCGTCGAGGCCCGCTTCGGCGGCAATTTCGGCACGCTCCGCCCCTTCCGTTTCGCCGTCACCCGCGCGGATGCCCTGAAGGCGCTCGAGCATTTCGCCACGCATCACCTTGCCGATTTTGGCCCCTACCAGGATGCGATGCTGGCGAATGACCGCTTCCTGCACCATTCGCTTCTTTCCGCATATCTGAACATCGGCCTGCTCGATCCTGTGGAAATCTGCACCCGCGTGGAGCGGGAATGGAAAGCCGGCCGCGTGCCGCTCAACTCCGCCGAGGGCTTCATCCGCCAGATCATCGGCTGGCGCGAATATGTGCGCGGGCTCTATTTCCGCGAGGGGCCGGATTATGCCCGCCGCAACCGGCTTGGCCATTCCCGCGCCCTGCCGGCGCTCTACTGGGGTGCGAAAACAGATATGGCCTGCCTCTCCCATGCCGTCGCCCAGACCCGGGAAGAGGCCTATGCCCACCACATCCAGCGCCTCATGGTCACCGGCAATTTCGCACTCCTTGCCGGCATCGACCCGGGCGAAGTGCATGAATGGTATCTCGCCGTCTATTTCGACGCCTTCGAATGGGTCGAGGCGCCCAACACGGTGGGCATGAGCCAGTTCGCCGATGGCGGCATCATCGCGTCCAAACCTTACGTGAGCTCGGGCAATTACATCGACCGGATGTCGGATTACTGCGGCAGATGCGCCTACAAGGTGAAAGACAAGACCGGCCCGAAGGCCTGCCCCTTCAACCTGCTCTACTGGCATTTCCTCCTCCGCCACCGCGACCGCTTCAAGGGCAACCCGCGCATGGCGCAGATGTATCGCACATGGGAGAGGATGGACGAAACCCGCCGCGAGACGGTGCTGGCCGAGGCCGATGCCTTTCTCGAAAGGCTCGAGAGCGGCGCCCAGGTCTAGCCCAGAAGCACGCGCGCCTCATGGCTGCGCAGCGCGCGGTGGCGCAGGGGGCCGTAATGGCCGAAATCGGCGGCGAGCTCGGGGAAGATCTCGCAAATCTCCGCGCGGCCCTCGGGCGGCATCGCCTCGCGCATCAGCTCCGCCGGCATCAGCGTCTCGCATTCGAGGCCGTTGGCATAGATCACCTGGTGTTCGTCGAGCAGCAGGTGGAAATATTCCACGGCCCGCTCTTCGGTTACCCGCGTGATCGTGCTGTCGTTGACGAGCGCCTTCACCGGGGCCAGCACCTCCGCCTCGGCGAAGTAGAGCTCGCAGCGCCAGCCCGTGAGCAGCACCCGGTGCTGCGGCGAGAGCGCGAGCGGAGCCTCGGGCTTGCCCGGGCCGAGCGCATCCTGCGCCAGCTCCACCGGCCGCAGATGCGGCGCCGCGCGCAGCTCCCGCGCCGAGAGCAGGCGCCGCCCGATCCAGCGCAGCGGCCGGTAGAGGCCATCGGTGCAGAGCAGCGCGTCGCCCACCGCGAGCGCCTCCACCACCACCTCTCCCCGGCGCGTGCGGATGCGCGTGCCCCGCGTGAAGCAGTTCACCTGCGCCGTGCCGGTGCCGTTCTCCGAGACCGGGTCGATCGTCATCGTGTAGGTGTTTCCGTCTTCGCCGATATAGGTGAAGGTGTGCACCCCGTTGGCATCCACCGTATGCGTCTGCCAGCCGGTGATCTTGAAGATGTCGCCCTCGTCCATGCTCTTGACGGAGATGTTGAAATCCTCCTCGAAGCCCGAGAGGTCGATCATGAACACATCGTCGCCGCCGGGGCCCGCGCCCGCTTCCGTGGGCGAGCCCTTGCCCCAGAACTCGAACATGATGTCGCCGCCGGTAAAGCCGTCATCGGTGATGGTGACGATCTGGTTGTCATCCTTGTCGCCCGAGATGTAATCGCGGCCGTCCACATCCTTCTGCCCGTTCGTGATCCCGACGGTGAGTGTTTCAGTTGCCATTGGCCACCTCCTTCTCCCCCCCCTCTCGCCAGCGCCCGCGCGATATAGAGCGCATGGGCCACGCTGGTCAGCTCCTCGGTCACCAGCGCCCCCCGGTGATGCGTGTGAAACGCCGCGCGGAAGGCCTCCAGCGCCGGGCGGCTTTGCGCCTCGCGGCCATAGCGCACCATCAGCGCATGGGTCGCCATCATGAAATCCCAGCCATGCGGGCGCAGGCGGGCCTCCTCGAAATCCACCCCCAGCAGCCTGTCTCCCGGCCCCGCGATGTAATTGTGCAGCGCCGGGTCGCCACGCGAGAGCGAGAGCCCGCAGAGCGGCACCCGCGAGAGCGCCTCCTCGAGCCCCGGCACATCCGAAATCGCCAGCCTGTCGCCATATTTGCGCAGGTAGCCCAGCCAATTCCCGGTGGCGGGGCGCGCGGGCGCGGCCGCGTTGAGCTTCGCGATCCAGGTGCCCAGCCTGCGGCCCAGCTCGGCGGGGGGCACGGTCTCCGCCAGCCGGCTCAGGGTTGGCGCGGCCTCGTATTCGGTGGCCACGAAGCGCGCGCCGTCATCGAAGCCCAGAAGCCGAGGCACGAGCCCGGTATGGCTGTAGCAGAGCAGGCTGTTGCGCTCCCGCAGGTAAGCATCCTGTAGGTCCGGCGCGGAGCCATCGAAGATTTTCAGAAAAATTGAGTGATTTTCAAGCCTTACCCGAAGGCTCAGGGCCCGCGGCCCCTGCTTGACGAGGTCGAAGTGCAGCGCCTGCGCCTCCCGCGTGCCGAAAACGGCTTCCGCGATCGCATCGAACCGCCCCGCGAGGCCCATCCGCACCCGCGCCTTCCAGTCGCTCTCCGAAGCAGCCCAAGTGCTGTTTCCATCCAGCATGTCGATCACCTGCCGCGGCCTCCCGCTCCGTGGCGGTGTGCCGTCCTCTCCATCACGGCACCATTGCCGCCCGATGGAGAGGCACCTTGCCCGCCCAAACCGGCAAAAATGGGATCGAATCAGTATATTGTTGAGGCAGGCGAAACAGTGGTGCCCTCAGGCTGCAACAATGCCGTCGCGCGCCCCTGCCTCTGCCGGCCGCCGCCCGCAGAGGGGCGCCGCACCGCCTATTCGGTGGTCGTCTGCGCCTCGTCCCCGGCCTCGCCAGCCGTGTCGGAGCGCGCTGCCGCCTCGGTCAGGGCGCCATCCTGCCACTCGCCGCTCGCCTCCTCGCCGGTGGCATAGCGCATGGTGCCTTGCCCCTGCCGCTTGCCGCGCAGGAACATGCCCTCGTAGACATCGCCATTGGTATAGGTCGCCACGCCCATGCCCGAAATCTCGCCGTCTTCCCACGCGCCCTCGTAGGTAAAGCCGTCGGGCATCACGATCTTGCCCTGCCCGTGGCGCTGACCTTCGGCGAAATCGCCCTCGTAGATCGTGCCGTCGGGATAGGTGGCCTTGCCCTTGCCCTGGCGCTGCCCGTCCACCCACTCGCCCTCGTAGCGGTAGCCGTCGGCATAGGTCATCACGCCATAGCCATGGTTGCGGGCGTTCTCGAACTCGCCTTCGTAGACCAGCCCGTTGGGATAGGTGGCCTTGCCCTCGCCGTCGATCACCCCGCCAGCCCACTCGCCCTCGTAGGTCGAGCCGTCGGGATAGGTGATCTTGCCCACGCCATTGGCGAGGTCGTCGCGAAACTCGCCCACGTAAACCGAGCCGTCCGGGTAGGTCACGGTGCCTTGCCCCGAGATCTTGCCGGCCACCCAGTTGCCCTCGTAGCGGTAACCATCGGTGCCGGTGAAGGTGCCTTGCCCGTGGCGCCGGTCATCGGCGAACTGGCCCTCGTAGATGTCGCCATTGTTGTAAACCACGCGGCCCTCGCCCTCGCGCCGCCCGCTCACCAGATCGCCCTCGTAGACATCGCCATTGGGCTGGGTGAGCTTGCCCTCGCCGTCGATCTGGCCATCCTTCCAGCGGCCCGAATAGATCAGCCCGTCGGGCATCGAGAGCGTGCCTTGCCCCTCGCGCGCCCCACGCGTCACCTCGCCCTCGTAGACCGCGCCATCGGGATAGGTGATGCTCGCCATCCCCTCCTTCACGCCTTCCACCCATTCGCCGTCATAGACATAGCCGCCCGGGCTCTCCATCCGGCCCCGGCCATGATGCATCGCGTTCAGGAACTCGCCCTCGTAGCGCACGCCATTGGCATCGATCGCCACGCAGCGCCCGGTGATCTTGCCGTCTTCCCACTCGCCCTCGTAGGTGCCGCCATCGGTGAACACGATCTTGCCCACGCCATGCGGCTTGCCGCGCACGAATTCGCCCTCGTAGACCGAGCCGTTGGGAAAGCGCGCCACGCCCTGTCCGCGGATCTCGCCCTCGACCCACTCGCCGGTATATTCATAGCCGTTGGGCAGGGTGTAGGTGCCGGTGCCATGCTGGAGCCCGTCCTTGAACGTGCCCTCGTAGATGCCGCCATCCTCGTATTGCTTGGTCTGGATCTCGCCATCCTGCGCCCACGCGGCCCCCCCGGCCCCGGCCACGGCGATGATCAATGCAAGCGATGTCGTCAGCCTCTTGGTCATGTCTGCCCCTGATTTGCCCCGGTTTGCGCCTGGTTTGCCTCGGGGCAGGTCCCCGCTGCGGCTCCGGCCCGTCCCATCCTGCAGCTTGCCCGCAAGTGGGGCAAATCTAGTGGACGGGGTCAAGGCTGACAACGGCTTTTGCGGGAATTGGGTTTTCCTCCGGCGCGCATCTGCTAAATCAGGCGCAACGGCACGGCAGGAGAGGCGCCCCGACATGACCGACAGGTTCCGCCTGACATTGGCGCAGCTCAACGCCACCGTGGGCGATCTCGCCGGCAACGCCGCGAAGGCCCGCACCGCCTGGGAAGAGGGCCGCGCGGCCGGGGCCGACATGGTGGCGCTGCCCGAGATGTTCATCACCGGCTACAACACCCAGGACCTCGTGATGAAGCCCGCCTTCCACCATGCCGCCATCGCCGAGATCGGCCGGCTGGCCGAGGCCTGCGCCGAGGGCCCCGCCCTCGCCATCGGCGGCCCGGCGGTAGAGGAGGGCAAGCTCTACAACGCCTATTACATCCTCAAGGGCGGCCGGGTGATGACCCGCGTGCTCAAGCATCACTTGCCCAACGAGACCGTCTTCGACGAGGTCCGCATCTATGCCCCCGGTCCCATCGGCGGCCCCTACGCTGTGGGCAACGTGCGCATCGGCTCGCCCATCTGCGAAGACAGCTGGCACGAAGACGTCCCCGAGACGCTGGCAGAGACCGGCGCCGAGTTCCTGCTCGTGCCCAACGGCTCGCCCTATTACCGCGAGAAGATGGACACGCGGATGAACCTCATGGTGGCCCGCGTCGTCGAGACCGGCCTGCCGCTTATCTATCTCAACCTCGTCGGCGGGCAGGACGACCAGGTGTTCGACGGCGGCAGCTTCGTGCTCAACCCCGGCGGCGAGCTGGCCCTGCAGATGCCGGTGATGGAAGAGGCCACGGCCCATCTCGACATGGAGCGCACCCCCGAGGGCTGGCGCGCCCTGCGCGGCGATCTGGCCCGCCTGCCCGACGCGATGGAGCAGGATTACCACGCGATGGTGCTGAGCTTGCGCGACTACATGCGCAAGACCGGCTTCACCAAGGTTCTGCTCGGCCTCTCCGGCGGCATCGACAGCGCCATCGTCGCCACCATCGCCGCCGATGCGCTGGGGCCCGAGAACATCCGCTGCGTGATGCTGCCCTCCGAATACACCTCGCAAGCCTCGCTCGACGATGCCAAGGCCGTGGCCGAAAACCTCGGCTGCCGCTACGACACGGTGCCCATCTCCGAGGCCCGTGCCGCCGTCACCGCCACCCTCGCGCCACTCTTCGAGGGCACCGAGCCGGGGCTCACGGAGGAAAACATCCAGTCCCGCCTCCGCGGCCTCCTCCTGATGGCGCTCTCCAACAAGTTCGGCGAGATGCTGCTCACCACCGGCAACAAGTCCGAGGTGGCGGTGGGCTATGCCACGATCTACGGCGACATGGCCGGCGGCTACAACCCGATCAAGGACATGTACAAGACCCGCGTCTTCGACGCCTGCCGCTGGCGCAACGCCCACCACCGGCCGTGGATGCTGGGCCCCGAGGGCGCGGTGATCCCGCCCAATGTCATCCAGAAGCCCCCCTCCGCCGAGCTGCGCGAAGACCAGAAAGACAGCGACTCGCTGCCCGACTACCCCGTGCTCGACGGCATCCTCGACATCCTCGTCGATCGCGACGGCTCCATCGCCGATTGCGTGGCCGCGGGCTTCTCGCGCGAAGACGCGAAGAAGGTCGAGCACCTGCTCTACATCTCCGAATACAAGCGCTTCCAGTCCGCCCCGGGCACACGGCTCTCCAAGCGCGCCTTCTGGCTCGACAGGCGCTATCCCATCGTCAATCGCTGGCGCGACGAGAGCTGATCAGTCGTCTTCGCAGTCGCCGCCCTTGCAGCCGTCGTCGTCCTTGTCCTTCTTCGGCGGGCCATCGCCGCTGGCCTTGGCCGGTTGCGCCGCAAGCACCACCGCCAGCGCCGCCGCCGGAACACCCAGAAGCGCGCCGAAAACCGCGCCCCGCCGCGTCACCAGCCTGTTGTCATCGTGATATGTCATGCCGGACACCTCCCAGTTGACGTAGCGTAAGCTTACCCCAACTCGGGCGTTCCTCCAAATCACACGCCGCTCGAGCCCCGCCGCCCGCCGCGCCCGAACCGCCGCATCAACCGCGCAAGTGCCGGGCGCAGCGGCAGAAATCCCCGGTAGAACAGTTCCAGCAAATGCCGTACCCCCGGCAGGCCCGCGACCCGCCCCAACCGTCGGAAGCGCGGCAATTCCCGCCAGAGTGCCGCGAATCCCGCCGCGCCCGACCGGAGCCGCCCTTGCGCATCGCGCACGTGAAACCGCCCCAGCGCTGCATCGCGCGACAAGTCCGGCCCCGTCTCCGCACCCGCCTGCGAGACATCCACGAAGTCGATCGCCTCCGCCCCCGCCTGCCGCTTGTAATGGCCTATTTCCCACTGGCAGAGCGGGCAGGCCCCGTCATGGTAGACGGTCAGCCGCGCCCCGCCGGTCTCGTCACTGTTTTGCGTCATGTGAGAGTTACGGGCGGAACCTGCCGCCGGATCACGCGCAGGGCCCTGCTTCTTCTTGGCCCAAATACTCGCGCCTCAGGCATCCTCACTCCCACCACGGGTCGATCACGGCGATATCGTCATCCGACCAGCCGAAATGATGCGCGAATTCATGCACCGTCACATGCGCCACCAACAATTCCAGCTCCACATCGCCCCGCTCGCGCCACTCCGCGAGAATGGGCTCGCGGAAAA
The DNA here is from genome assembly GCA_040222155.1 of Roseovarius sp. Classification (GTDB taxonomy): domain Bacteria; phylum Pseudomonadota; class Alphaproteobacteria; order Rhodobacterales; family Rhodobacteraceae; genus Roseovarius. The sequence goes on along the minus strand of JAVKDQ010000214.1, from coordinate 9,733 downwards.
GCCACACCGTGTCGGGCTGCAGCGGCTGGTCGAAGACCGATTTCTCGGTCATCGGGATGCCGTCGTAGAGCCCGGTCAGCTCCAGCGGGTCGTCCATGCCGAACTCCCGCAAAAACCGTTCCGGGGGCCAGTCCACCACCCTTATCGCCACGGCCCGCGCGGCGGGGCGAAACACCTCCGGAAAGCCCTCGACCGTGTCGAGGGCGATCTGTTCGAATTCCGAAAGGCCGGGCGCGCGGGATCTCATCCGCGAGATATGCGCGCGCGCCGCCCAAAAGAAAAGGCCGCGCCCACGAGAGGCGCGGCCCATGCCCCGGTCGCCCGGCCCCAGCGCGCCCTCCTCCCAAGATAGCGCGCGGGGCCGGGGCGTCGCTCAGAGCATGAACTGGTAGCTCGCCGGCTGGTAGCGATAGCCCTCCGAGAGCCGCTCCACGTAGCCCATGCCGGGGAAGGGCATGTGGTAGCCGATGAAGGGCAGGTCGTCGGTGGCCATCATGTCGAGCATCCGCTTACGGGTCTCGGTGGCCATCTCCTTGTCCATGTCGAAGCTCACATGCCAGTCGGGGTTCGCGAGCGACCACACGTAGTGGTTGGCGAAATCGCCCGCGATGACGAGCTGGCGCCCGTCGCTCTCGATCATGTGCGCCATGTGGCCGGGCGTGTGCCCGAAGGCCGCCATCGCGGTATGGCCGGAGAAGCCGCTGGTGCCATCCTCCATCATCGTGGTCTTCTCGGCGAGCGGCCGCATCTTCTGCTCGAAACGTTCGTTGCCGCTCTCGGCCCAGGCGTCGAACTCCTTGGCGCCGGTCGCGTAACGCGCATTGGGGAAGGTCTCGCTCTCGCCCTCCATCAGCCCGCCGATATGGTCGCCGTGCATATGCGTGATCACCACGAGGTCGATCTGCTCGGCCGAGTAGCCCGCCGCCTCCAGCGCGGTCTTGATCCCGGCCTGGTCGAGCCCGGTATCGAAGAGCACGAGCTCCGAGCCCGTGTTCACCACCGTCGGCGTGAAGAAGAACTGCGCCGCGTCGGTGGGCAGGTTGGCATCCTCGGAGACCGAGGCGAACATCTCGTCGCTCACGTTGAGCCCGAAGATCGAATGCGGGTCCGGCCGGGTCGCGGTGGCCGCAAGGATCGTCGTCACCTCGAACTGCCCCAGCTTGAAGCGGTTGAAGGTGGGCGTGGCGGCCCCCAGCATGGGCGCGGCGGCCTTGGCGGCGGTGCTCGCGGCAAAGGGCAGGGCGGCGGCGCCGGCCATCAGCGAACGGCGGGTGATCTTGGTGGTCATGAGCGTCCTCCTTGGTGGTTTGCGCGCAACGTAGCGCAGGCGGATGGCATCACAGGCCCCTTCACGCTAATGTGACCAGAGCCGCCGCCGGCTGCCATCCCCCGAGGCCCCCCTTGCCCGAGAACAAGACCCAGGCCACCGATGCCTCCCCCGAGGCCTTCCTCGCCACGGTCGCGCCCGCGCGGCGGCGGCAGGAGGCCGAGCGGCTCCTGCCCTTCTTCGCCCGCGTCACCGGCTTCCCGCCGGTGATGTGGGGGCCCGCGATCATCGGCTACGGGCGCTACCACTACACCTACGCCTCGGGCCGCGAGGGCGATTTCCTCGCCACCGGTTTCTCGCCCCGCAAGGCGGCGCTCTCGATCTACGTTCTGCCCGGCTACCAGGATTACGGCGGCATCCTCTCCCGGCTGGGCAAGCACAAGCTCGGCCGTTCCTGCCTCTACGTGACCCGGCTCGAAGAGATCGACATGGCCGTGCTCGAAGAGCTCATCCGCGCGGGCCTGAAGGATCTCGCCGCGCGCTGGCCGGTGATGCCGTCCTGACCTCTCCGCTGTGCCCGCTCTTTCTGGACAAAGCCATGAGGGTATGACATTGCGCTCCCCGACCCCAGGAGCATGAGCCCGATGACCACCACCCGTTTCGCCCCGTCGCCCACCGGCTATATCCACGTGGGCAACCTGCGCACCGCGCTGATGAACTTCCTCATCGCCCGCAAGGCCGGCGGCACCTTCATCCTGCGCATCGACGACACCGACCCGGAGCGCTCGAAAGAGGCCTATGTGGATGCGCTCAAGGAAGATCTCGAATGGCTCGGCCTCCACTGGGACCGCGTCGAGCGCCAGTCGCTCCGCCTCGACCGCTATGCCGAGGCCGCCGATCGCTTGCGCGAGATGGGCCGCTTCTACGAGGCCTTCGAAACCCCCACCGAGCTCGACCTCAAGCGCAAGAAACAGCTCAACATGGGCAAGCCGCCCGTCTATGACCGCGCCGCGCTCGCGCTCTCCGAGGAGGAGAAGGAGAAGCTGCGCGCCGAGCGAGGCAACGGAGTCTGGCGCTTCAAACTAAAGCAGGAGCGCATCGAATGGGAGGATGGCATCCTCGGCGCCTCCTCGATCGATGCCGCCTCCGTCTCCGACCCGGTGCTCATCCGCGGCGACGGGCAGGTGCTCTACACGCTGGCCTCCGTGGTCGACGATACCGAGATGGGCGTGACCCACGTGGTGCGCGGCTCCGATCACGTCACCAACACCGCCACGCAGATCCAGATCATCGAGGCGCTGGGCGGCACCGTGCCGCAATTCGCGCATCACTCGCTGCTCACCGGCCCGCAGGGCGATGCGCTCTCCAAGCGCCTCGGCACGCTCTCCCTGCGCGACCTGCGCGCGCAAGGGGTCGAGCCGATGGCGCTTCTGTCGCTCATGGCCCGCCTCGGCTCCGCCGACCCGGTCGAGCTGCGCTCCGACATGGCCGAGCTGATCGAGGGGTTCGACATCTCCCGCTTCGGCGCCGCCCCCACCAAGTTCGACGCGAACGATCTCTTCCCGCTGACCGCGCGCCACGTCTCGGGCCTGCCCTACGAGGCGGTCTCGGAGACCATCCTCGCGCTGGGCGTGCCGCCCGAGCAGGGCGAGCGCTTCTGGCAGGTCACGCATGAGAACATCACCACGCTCAACGATCTCGGCGCGTGGTGGGAGATGTTCCGCGATGGCGCCGAGCCGGTGATCGACCCGGAGGATGCCGAATTCGTGGCCGAGGCCATGGCGCTGCTGCCCGAGGGGCCCTATGACGGCGAGACCTGGGGCAACTGGACCGCTGCCGTGAAGGAGGCCACCGGCCGCAAGGGGCGGGCGCTCTTCATGCCGCTTCGAAAGGCGCTCACAGGCCAAAGCCACGGCCCCGACATGAGCCAGGTTCTGCCGCTCCTCCAGAACATCCGCGCCAAGGGCTGATCTACGCGCAATCGCTTTCTTGAGAAAGAAAGCGGTCCGAAATCTTTCAAGATTTCGCGCGCTCAAACGCGGGCGATGCGCCTCACGCCCGCCGTGCTCAGCAGGTCGTCCACCATCTCGCGTTCCCGCGGGGTGAGCACCATGTGGCGCGGGTAGACGGGCGCGGCGCGGTCGTCCATCACCGGCGCGTCCCAGCCATCGGTCGTCTCGAAGAAGCGCCGCACGCCCGCCTCGCCGAACTCGCGCAGATAGCCCTGCACCACCACGTCGATATAGCTCAGAAGCGCCGGGCAGGCCTCGCTCGGCGCGGCGTGCTTGCCGTCGGGGATGGTGTAGAGCGCGATCTCCGGCATATGGGCCAGCGCATGGGTGACCTGGTGATGCGCCGCCACGCGGTCATAGGCGCGTTCGCGTTCGTCGAGCGCGGCCCAGTCCTGCCCCGGCACCTCGGCGATCAGCCCATCGATCTCGGCCTCCGCATCGGGCACGACGGTCAGGTAGGCCACGGGCCTCAGGCTCGTATGCCGCCAGACCCGCCGCCAGCCCTTGAGCCGCGCGGGCGCCGCCCCGCCATAGGCGTGGGTGCCCCGGTTCACGAGGCTGCCATAGCCGAAGAAATAGCCGTTCGCGCCGCTCATGCTGGCCTTCCGGTTGATCTGCGTCATGTCGCGCCCCCGGTTTATCGCCCATCCTCGCCGGAATTCAAGCAATCGCGGGCCGGAGCCGATGCGCATCACCAAGAGAACCAACATCGCCATGCGCGTGCTGATGTTCTGCGGCGTGCATTGCGAGCGGCTGGTGACCAAGGCCGAGATCGCCGCGCGCTGCAACACCTCCGAGAGCCATCTCGCGCAGGTCATCAACCGGCTGGCGCAGCTGGGCTACCTCTACACCCAGCGCGGCCGGGCGGGCGGCATCCGCCTCGCGCGCCCGGCGGGGCAGATCGCGATCGGCGAGGTCTTCCGCCATCTCGAGCCCGATGGCTCGCTCGCCGAATGCTTCGCCGATGTCGACAATTCCTGCCCGCTCGTCGAGGCCTGCCGCCTGCGTCTTGCCATCGCCGACGCGGCCGAGGCCTTCTTCGCCCATCTCGACGGCATCACCCTCGACGCGCTCATCTGCGACAACGCGCTGCTCTTCACGCTCTTCGATGCGCCGGGCTGCGCGAGGGCCAAGGATCCGCCACCGAGACGCCTTGCAACGACTCGGTCGGTATACTAGCGTACACCTGCATTGGAACGGGAGAACCGGCGCCCCCTGCGGGCATGCCGGTGCCGAAGGAGCAACCGCCCCGGAAACTCTCAGGCACAAGGACCGCTCCGATCAGACGGAACTCTGGAGAGATCCCGGCTTTTCTGCCCGGGGCGCCGAAGGGATAGCGATCTCAGGCGAAAGGACAGAGGGGGCATCGCAAGGCGCGTGCGGCGGCACGCGCGAGGACGATGCCGGATGCCCGCACTTCCCAGATGCGCGCCGGCCCAGGAACGGGAGAGATGCGCGATGAGCGACGATCTGCTGCACACGCCGCTGGCAGGGCTTCATGCCGAGCTCGGCGGCAGGATGGTGCCCTTCGCGGGCTACGAGATGCCGGTGCAGTTCGGCCTCGGCGTGATGAAGGAGCATCTCCACACCCGCGCTGCCGCCGGGCTCTTCGACGTGAGCCACATGGGGCAGGTGCTGCTGCGCGCAGAGGGCGGCTATGCGCCGGTGGCCACGGCGCTCGAGGCGCTGGTGCCGGTCGATCTGCTGGGCCTTGGCGAGAAGCGCCAGCGCTACGGGTTTTTCACCGATGAACATGGCGGTTTGCTCGATGACCTGATGATCACCAACCGGGGCGACCATGTGCTGATGGTGGTCAACGCCGCCTGCAAGGCCGCCGATCTCGCGCATCTGAAGGCGGGCCTGCCGGGGGTGGAAGTGGCCGAGGTGCGCGACCGCGCGCTGCTGGCGCTGCAAGGTCCCGCCGCGCAATCGGTGCTCGAACCCATCGCGCCCGGCTGCGACATCATGCGCTTCATGGATACCGGGATATTCGCCTCGGAGTTCGGCGAGCTCTGGGTGTCGCGCTCGGGCTATACCGGCGAGGACGGCTACGAGATTTCCGTTCACGCCACCCATGCCGAGGCGCTCGCCCGCAGGCTTCTGGCCCATGAGGCGGTGGAGCCCATCGGCCTTGGCGCGCGCGACAGCCTGCGCCTCGAGGCCGGGCTCTGCCTTTACGGCAGCGATATCGACACCACGACCTCGCCCATCGAGGCGGGGCTGGGCTGGGCCATCCAGAAGGCGCGGCGCGCGGGTGGTGCGCGGGCAGGGGGCTTTCCCGGCGCCGAGCGCATCCTGCGCGAGATCGAGGAAGGTGCCGCGCGCGCCCGCGTGGGCCTCGCGCCCGAGGGCCGCGCGCCGATGCGCGCCGGCACGGAACTCTTTGAAGAAGAGAGCGGCGGCGCGCCCGTGGGCACCGTCACCTCCGGCGCCTTCGGCCCCAGCGTGGGCGCGCCGGTGTCGATGGGCTACCTGCCCGCCGCGCTCTCCGCCCCCGGCACCGCGCTCTTCGGCGAGGTGCGCGGCAAGCGCCTGCCCGTGACGGTGGCCCCGCTGCCCTTCACGCCGGCCCGTTTCAAACGCTGATCCTTAACGAGGGAGACCCAAGGATGAAGTTTACCGAAGAACATGAATGGCTCCGCGAGGAGGAAGATGGCGAGATCACCGTCGGCATCACCGAGCACGCCGCCAACGAGCTGGGGGATATCGTCTTCATCGAGCTGCCCGAGGTGGGCACCGAGGTGAGCAAGGACGACGAGGTGGTGGTGATCGAGAGCGTCAAGGCCGCCTCCGACATCCTCGCCCCGATCGACGGGGAGATCACGGATGTGAACGAGGCCATCGTCGACGAGCCCGCCAAGGTGAACGACGACCCGATGGGCGCGGCGTGGTTCTTCCGCATCAAGCCCTCCGACCCGAGCCAGATGGACGACATGATGGATGAGGCGGCCTACCGCAAGTTCATCTCCTGACGGCCGCGCCCCGGCCCCGCGCAGGTGATTTTCATGCGCTCCGCGCGGGAGGTATTTTTGCCAAGAAGAAGCAGGGGCGGCGCGCCTCGCCCCTGACGGTTTCGCAACAGTGAGGTCAGACCCATGCCCTTCGAGCCCACCGACTACCTGCCCTACGATTTCGCCAACCGCCGCCATATCGGCCCCTCGCCGGAGGAAATGGCGGAGATGCTGAAGGTGATCGGCGCCGAAAGCCTCGATCACCTCATCGACGAGACGGTGCCGAAGAGCATCCGGCAGGCCGAGCCGCTCGATTTCGGCAAGGCGCTCTCGGAGCGGGAACTGATGCACAAGATGCGGATGACGGGCGCGAAGAACCGCGTGCTCACTTCGCTCATAGGGCAGGGCTATCACGGCACTGTCACGCCGCCGGCGATCCAGCGGAACATCCTCGAGAACCCGGCATGGTATACCTCCTACACGCCCTACCAGCCCGAGATCAGCCAGGGCCGGCTCGAGGCGCTTCTGAACTTCCAGACGATGGTGTCGGACCTCACCGGGCTCGAGATCGCCAATGCCTCGCTGCTTGACGAGGCCACCGCCTGCGCCGAGGCGATGACCATGGCGCAGCGCGTGGCCAAGTCGAAGGCGAAGGCGTTTTTCGTCGATCGCGACTGCCACCCGCAGAACATCGCCGTGATCGAGACGCGCGCCGCGCCGCTCGGCATCGAGGTGATCGTGGGCGACCCGGCAAAGCTCGATCCAGAGGCGGTTTTCGGGGCGATTTTCCAGTATCCCGGCACCTATGGCCACCTGCGCGATTTCACCGACCAGATCGCGGCGCTGCATGAGGCGGGCGCGCTGGGCATCGTCTCGGCCGACCCGCTGTCGCTCACGCTCCTGAAGGAGCCGGGCGCGATGGGGGCCGATATCGCCGTGGGCTCCACCCAGCGCTTCGGCGTGCCGATGGGCTATGGCGGGCCGCATGCCGCCTACATGGCCTGCAAGGATGCCTACAAGCGGGCCATGCCGGGCCGGCTGGTGGGGGTGTCGGTGGATAGCCACGGCAACCGCGCCTACCGGCTCAGCCTGCAGACCCGCGAGCAGCATATCCGCCGCGAGAAGGCCACCTCGAATGTCTGCACCGCGCAGGCGCTCTTGGCGGTGATGGCCTCGATGTACGCGGTCTTTCACGGGCCGAAGGGCCTCAAGGCCATCGCGCAGCGCATCCACCGCAAGACGGTTCGGCTCGCGCGCGGGCTCGAGGCGGCGGGCTTCCGGGTGGACCCGGCAACCTTCTTCGACACGATCACCGTGGATGTGGGGCCGCTGCAGGCGGCGGTGCTGAAATCGGCGGTGGACGAGGGCATCAACCTGCGCCGCGTGGGCGAGCATCGCGTGGGCATCACGCTCGACGAGGCAACGCGGCCCGAGAATATCGAGGCGGTCTGGCGCGCCTTCGGCCTTGCCCGCAAGGATGACGATTTCGCCCCCGAATACCGGATGCCCGAGGGGCTTCTGCGCCGATCAGAGTATCTCACCCATCCGATCTTCCACATGAACCGCGCCGAGACCGAGATGATGCGCTACATGCGCCGGCTGGCCGACCGCGACCTCGCGCTCGACCGGGCCATGATCCCGCTCGGGAGCTGCACCATGAAGCTCAACTCGGCGGCAGAGATGATGCCGGTGAGCTGGCGCGATTTCTCGCGGCTGCATCCGTTCTGCCCGGAAGATCAGGCGCTTGGCTACAAGGAGCTGATCGACGACCTGAACGCCAAGCTCTGCGCCATCACCGGCTATGACGCCATCTCGATGCAGCCCAATTCGGGCGCGCAGGGCGAATATGCGGGGCTCTTGACCATCGCCGCCTACCACCGCGCCAATGGCGAGGGGCATCGCAATGTCTGCCTCATCCCCGTCTCGGCGCATGGCACCAACCCGGCTTCCGCGCAGATGGTAGGCTGGAAGGTGGTGCCGGTGAAATCGGGGCCCACGGGCGATATCGACCTCGAGGATTTCCGCGCCAAGGCGGAAGCCCATGCCGACACACTGGCGGGCTGCATGATCACCTATCCCTCCACCCACGGCGTCTTCGAAGAGGGCGTGAAGGAGGTCTGCGAGATCACCCACCGGCATGGCGGGCAGGTCTATATCGACGGGGCCAATCTCAACGCCATGGTGGGGCTTGCCCGGCCCGGCGACGTGGGCGGCGATGTGAGCCACCTCAACCTGCACAAGACCTTCTGCATCCCGCATGGCGGCGGGGGGCCCGGCATGGGGCCCATCGGCGTGAAGGCGCATCTGGCGCCGCACCTGCCGGGCCACCCGGCCACCGGCGGCAGCGAGGGTCCGGTGTCGGCGGCGCCCTACGGCTCGCCCTCGATCCTGCCGATCAGCTGGGCCTACACGCTGCTGATGGGCGGCGAGGGGCTCACGCAGGCCACGCGGGTGGCGATCCTCAATGCGAACTACATCGCGAAGCGGCTCGAGGGGGCTTACGATGTGCTCTACAAGGGCACGCAAAGCCGGGTGGCGCATGAGTGCATTCTCGACACGCGCCCCTTTGCCGAGAGCGCCCATGTGAGCGTCGATGACATTGCCAAGCGCCTGATCGACAACGGCTTTCACGCCCCTACCATGAGCTGGCCCGTGCCCGGCACGCTGATGGTGGAGCCGACAGAGAGCGAGACAAAGGCCGAGCTCGACCGGTTCTGCGACGCGATGCTGGCGATACGGCAGGAGATCCGCGACATCGAGGAGGGCCGAATCGACGCCGAGAACAACCCGCTCAAGAACGCGCCCCACACGATGGAAGACCTCGTGAAGGACTGGGACAGGCCCTATAGCCGCGAGCAGGCCTGCTTCCCGCCCGGCGCCTTCCGGGTGGATAAATACTGGCCGCCGGTCAACCGGGTCGACAACGCCTATGGGGACAGGCATCTCGTCTGCACCTGCCCGCCGATGGAGAGCTACGCGGAAGCGGCGGAGTAACACGGGGCGGCGCGCGGCCAAGGGGCGCGGGCCGGGGCCACCCCTTGCCCGCGCGCGCGGCTTGCTTTATCGGCCTTGCGACGCGCCTTTGCCAGATGTGACGCCGCCCCGATGCCCCGACCGCAGAAATTCGTTTTCTACCTGATCGACGAGTTTGCACATCTGTCCTTTTCCTGTGCCATCGAGCCGCTGCGCATCGCCAACCTCGTTTCCGGCAAGACGCTCTACGAATGGAGCTTCGCCTCGGAGAACGGCGAGACGGCGCTCAGCTCCAACGGCACGGTGGTGCGGGTGCATGCGGGCTTCGACGCGCGGGTGAAGGCCGACAGGCTCTTCCTGCTCTCCGGGCTCAACATGCGCGCGCATATCTCGCGCCCGCTGCTCTCGGCGCTGCGCCGCGAGCGCTCGCACGGCACGCCGCTCGGCGCGCTCTGCTCGGGGGCCTATATCTTCGCCTATGCCGGGCTGCTCGTCGGGATGCGCGGCGCCATCCACTGGGCCTATCACGA
>JAVKDQ010000213.1:0-15620 GCA_040222155.1 Roseovarius sp. | reverse complement strand
TGACCAGTGCATCAAGGCCAGCCACATCTTCAACCTGCTCGATGCGCGGGGCGTGATTTCGGTGACCGAGCGGCAGGCCTATATCGGGCGTGTGCGCGCGCTCGCCAAGCAATGCGCCGATGCCTTCGTGCAGACCGAAGCCGGAGGCCTCGCCGCCTGATGGGCAAGTTCCTGAGCATCCTGATCGTGGGGTGCGCGCTTCTCGCGGGCGCGGCGCTCTATTACCTGCAGGTCTACGCCTTCTACGAAGAGGTGGTGGTGACCGGCGAAGACGACGTGCGCCTCACCAGCATCACCACCGCGAGTCCCGAGCCGATCCTCTACGAGAACTTCCGCGGGATCGATGCCCAAAGCTCGCCCATCCGTTACCGCGCCTGTTTCGAGACGCCCACGAGCCTTGCCACGCTCACCGAAACCTACATGTCCTATGAGAAGCCCGTTCCGCTCGAGGCGCCCGGCTGGTTCGAGTGTTTCGATGCCGATGCCTTGGGCGCAGAGCTCGAGGCCGGCACCGCGCTCGCCTTTCTGGGCACTGGCAACATCCAGTATGGCATCGACCGGATCGTCGCCATCACCGAGGATGGGCGCGGCTTCGTGTGGCACCAGATCAACCATTGCGGCGAGGTGGTCTTCGATGGCCAACCCGCCCCAGAAGACTGCCCCGAACCACCCGAAGGGTACCGATAAGCCATGCCTGATCTCCTGATCGAACTCTTTTCCGAGGAAATCCCCGCACGGATGCAGGCGCGTGCCGCCGAAGACCTGAAGGCGCGGATGACGGATGGCCTTGTCGAGGCCGGGCTCACCTATGCGGGTGCTGCCGCCTTCGCAACGCCGCGCCGGCTGGCGCTCACCGTGCAGGGGCTGCTCGGGCAAAGCCCCACCGTGACCGAAGAGCGCAAGGGCCCGCGCGTGGATGCGCCCGAGAAGGCTATCGAGGGCTTCCTGCGCGGCGCGGGGGTGTCAAAGGACGATCTGGAAATTCGCGACGAGAAGAAGGGGCAGGTGTATATCGCCCGCATCACCAAGCCCGGCCGCCCGGCAGCGGCGATCGTGGCGGAGGTGCTCGAAGACGTCATCCGCAATTTCCCCTGGCCCAAGTCGATGCGCTGGGGCGCGGGCAGCCTGCGCTGGGTGCGTCCCCTGCACTCGATCCTCTGCATTCTCACCGATGACGCGGGCGAAGCCCACGTGGTGCCGCTGGAGGTGGATGGCATCACCGCCGGGAACATCACGCAGGGCCACCGCTTCATGGGCAAGGGCCGCTTCGCCGTCACCTCCTTTGACGACTACGCCGCCAAGCTCAAACGCGACAAGGTTATGCTAGACGCCGAGGAGCGTGCCGCGCATATCTGGCAGGAGGCCACCAACCTCGCCTTCGCCGCCGGCATGGAAGTGGTGGAAGACAAGGGGCTACTGGCCGAGGTGGCCGGGCTGGTGGAATGGCCCGTGTCACTCATGGGCGAGATCGGCGCGGAGTTCCTCGGCCTGCCGCCGGAGGTGCTGCAAAGTTCGATGAAGGAGCACCAGAAGTTCTTTTCGGTGATGAACCCCAAGACGGGCCGGATCGAGCGGTTCATCACCGTGGCCAATATTGAAACCGCCGATCACGGCGCGACGATCCTCGCGGGCAACCAGAAGGTGCTCGCCGCGCGGCTCTCGGATGCGAAGTTCTTCTGGGAGAATGACCTGCGCATCGCCAAGGCGGGCATGGGCGCGTGGCTCGAGCAGCTCGAGAACGTCACCTTCGAGCGCAGCCTCGGCACGCAGGCCGCGCGGATCGCGCGCATCGAGGCGCTGGCGGGCGAGCTTGCGCCCGTGGTGGGGGCCGATGCGGCGCTGGCAGGGCAAGCCGCACGGGTGGCCAAGGCCGATCTTTCCTCCGAGATGGTCTATGAATTCCCCGAGCTTCAGGGCCTGATGGGGCGCTACTATGCCCGCGAGGCCGGCCTTCCCGCCGAAGTGGCGGCGGCCTGCGAGGCGCATTACGCGCCGCTTGGCCCGTCTGACGCGGTGCCCGAAGCGCCCGTCTCGATGGCCGTGGCGCTGGCCGACAAGCTCGACACGCTCACCGGCTTCTGGGCCATCGACCAGAAGCCCACCGGTTCGAAAGACCCGTTCGCGCTGCGCCGCGCTGCGCTGGGGCTCATCCGGATCGTGCTGGAGAACGGGGTGCGGCTCTCTCTCGACCGATTCATCGACAGCCAGCTGCTGCGCCACAAGATCACGCTCTACAAGGCCAAGGCCAGCGAAGGCGAGATCGATACGCTGGAGGAAGTTCTCGGCGAGATCGCCGATCACGGCGTTTTCGGTGCCGCGTTCCAGGCCGTGGTTGATCGTTTGAAAAAGAAGGAAAACGCGCCGGAAACGGGCGACGGCAGCGTGCTGCGCACCGTGGGCGACGCGGTGCCCGACCTCTCGACAGATCTCCTCGCCTTCTTCCACGACCGCCTCAAGGTCTATCTCCGCGATCAGGGCATCCGGCATGACGTGATCGACGCCTGTCTCGAACTGGGCGGCGGCGATGACCTCTGGCTCATCGTGGCGCGCGCCCGCGCTCTGCAGGCGGTGCTCGACACCGAAGAGGGCGAGAACCTCGTGCAGGGCTTCAAGCGGGCCAACAACATTCTCACCCAGGCCGAAGAGAAGGATGGGGTGGAGTATTCCTTCGGTGCGGATGTGAAATATGCCGAAGGGGCCGAGGAAAAGGCGCTCTTCGGCGCGCTCGACCGGGCCGAGGCCGAGATCGCCGAGGCGGTTTCGAAGGAGGATTTCACCGGCGCGATGGCCGCGATGGCGAGCTTGCGCGCGCCCATCGACGCCTTCTTCGAGGCGGTGCAGATCAACACCGAGAACCAGGTGTTGCGCCGGAACCGGCTGAACCTGCTGAGCCGCATCCGGGGCATCTGCCTGCAGGCGGCCGACCTCACGAAGCTGGCGGGGTAGGGCGCTGGCCTGTCATCCGTCGTTAACTGTAACAACTGCTTGACACTCTGCGCTTGCTTTTGACTCGGCAAAGCGCGATTACTGCCGCAGTGCAGCAATTCGATGAGCATATCACCCTGATCACGGCCGATGCGCCGGTTGCCACCCAAACGCATGGCGGGCGGGCCAAATGTCTGCAGCGCCTCGTCAGGCTCGAACTGCCCGTGCCGCAAACGCTCGCGCTCTCCTTCAAGACCGTGCGCCGCATCGCCGCCGGGGAGATGCCGGATGCCGGGTTCTTTCTCGCGGCCTTCCAGCCCACCGCCATCCTCTGCGTGCGCCCCTCGTCGGAAGACCCCGATTGGGGTGGGCCGGGCGCGGTGCTCAATATCGGCATGAACGACGCCCGCTTTGCCGCCTTCGCCGAAACCATCGGCCAGCGCGCGGCGGCACGGCTCTACCTGCGCTTCGTGCAATCCTACGCGATCCACGTGGCCCGGCTCGATGCCGAGGCGTTCGACGATGTCTCCGACGACCCGGTGGAGGGGCTGTCGCAGGCGCTCGCCGCCTACGAAGATGAAACCGAGGAGCCCTTCCCGCAGGATCGCGGCGTGCAACTGGCCGAGGTGCTCCGCTCGATGGCCCGCGCCTGGGAGGGCACCAGCGCGCGGCTGCTCCGGCAGGCCAAGGGCGCGCCCGCCGATGCCGGGCTGGGCCTCGTGGTGCAGGAGATGGCGCTCGGCGTGGGGCAGGGCGAATGCGGCTCGGGCGTGATGCAGCTCGTCAACAGCCAGACCGGCGCGCGCCAGATCACCGGGCGCTACCAGAGCCAGAGCCAGGGCCGCGATGCGCTCTCGGCGGGCTCCGATGCGCTCTATCTCGAACGCGACCCGCGCGGCCCCTCGCTGGAGGAGCTGGCGCCGGAGGCCTTCGCCGAGCTCAAGGCCCATACCGCGCTCATGCGCGAGAAGCTCCGCGATGAGATGCAGGCCGAATTCACCATCGAGAACGGCAAGCTCTACCTGCTCGACGGCATTCGCGTGGCGCGCAGTGCCCGCGCGGCCGTGGCGATCGCCGTGGCGCTGGCCGAGGATGGCATCATCCCCCGCGAGGAGGCGCTGATGCGGGTGGAGCCCCGCGCCATCAACGAGCTTCTGCACCGGCAGGTCGACCCCGGCGCGCGGCGCGACGTGCTGGCCCGCGGCATCGCCGCGAGCCCCGGCGCGGCCTCGGGGCGCATCGTCTTCAGCGCGGGCGAGGCGCAGGCCTCCGAGGCGCGCGACGAGCCCTGCATTCTCGTGCGGCGCGAAACCAGCTCCGAGGATATCCGCGGCATGCATGCGGCCGTGGGCGTGCTCACGGAGCGCGGCGGGATGACGAGCCACGCCGCCGTGATCGGGCGCGGCATGGGCAAACCCTGCGTGGTGGGCGCCTCGGAAATCCAGTTTCACCTGCGCCGCAAGCAGCTTGTTTTCCGCGACGGGCGGGTGCTCAAGGCGGGCGACTGGCTCACCATCGACGGCAGCAGCGGCGAGGTGCTTCACGGCGACACGCCGCTTCTCGAGCCTGCCCGCGACGAGGCGCTGGCCACCCTCATGTCCTGGGCCGACGACGTGCGCGACATCGCCGTGCGCGCCAATGCCGACACCCCCGCCGATGCCGAGGTGGCGCGCACCTTCAAGGCGCAGGGCATCGGCCTCTGCCGTACCGAGCACATGTTTTTCGAGGCCGACCGCCTGACTGCCATGCGCGAGATGATCTTCGCCGATTCGAGCGCGGACAGGGCCGAGGCGCTGAAGCTGCTCCTGCCCATGCAGCGCGCCGATTTCATCGACCTCTTCCGCATCATGCAGGGCCAGCCCGTCTGTATTCGGCTTCTCGACCCGCCGCTGCACGAATTCCTGCCAACCGACCGCTCGGGCATGCGCGAGCTGGCCGAGTCGCTCGACCTGCCGCTCTCCGACGTGACGCGCCGGGTGGAAGCCCTGGGCGAATACAACCCCATGCTGGGCATGCGCGGGGTGCGCCTTGGAATCACCGTGCCCGAGATCTACGAGATGCAGGCCCGAGCCATCTTCGAGGCCACGATCGCCGCCAGCCGCGAGGGTGATCCGGTTGTGCCCGAGATCATGATCCCTCTGGTGAGCGCCCGCCGCGAGGTGGAGATCGTCAAGACCCGGGTCGATGCGGTGGCCGCGGCAGTGCGCAACGAGACCGGCAAGGATTTCACTTATCGCCTCGGCGTCATGGTCGAAACCCCGCGGGCGGCGCTTCTGGCCCACGAGATTGCCACGCAGGTCTCCTTCCTGAGCTTTGGCACCAACGACCTGACGCAGATGACCTATGGCCTCAGCCGCGACGACGCGGGGCGCTTCATGTCGGCTTATGTGAAACAGGGCGTCTACCCGGAAGACCCGTTTCACGTGCTCGATACCGAAGGGGTGGGCGAGCTTCTTGAGATCGGCGCCGAGCGCGGGCGGCGCGCCAAGCCAGATCTCGTGCTCTCGATCTGCGGCGAGCATGGCGGCAACCCCGAATCAATCGCGTTCTGCCGGGCCGCCGGCTTCAGCTATGTCTCCTGTTCACCCTTTCGTGTCCCCGTGGCGCGACTCGCTGCCGCACAGCTTGCGGTGCGCGACAAGATCGGCAAGTAGCTGATTTTAATTGGTTTTGCCGAAAAGGCACAGAGCTGCGGAATTTTTGCAAGCTTTGTGATAGCCTTTGGCCGTCTTCCTTGGGGGTGGACGAGGCGCCGCATGTTGCCTAAGCGGCCCGGATGCCCGGGTCTGAAGTGCGGCCCGTTGGGAAGGGGACGAGAGATGTTTCGACTTGCTGTTGCGATGCTGCTGGCGTTTTCGGCCGGCATGGCGCAGGCGGATACGCCCGTGACCAAACTCTTCGACAATGAGCGCCGCGCCATCACCGCGCTGCCCGGCGAAAGGCTCGCGCGCCTCATGCGCCGGCCGGACTTGCAGGTGGAATATTCGCAAAGCTGGCTTGCCGGCCTCAAGGTGAAGCCTGCCGGCGCCGATTGGCGCTGCCTCGCCGAAGCGCTCTATTTCGAGGCGCGCGGCGAAAGCGTGAAAGGGCAGTTCGCCGTGGCCGAGGTGATCCTCAACCGAGTGGATAGCCCAGAGTATCCGGATGATGTCTGCGCGGTTGTCCATCAGGGAACGGGCCGGAAATATGCCTGCCAGTTCACCTATACCTGCGATGGCGTGAAGGAGGTGATCGCCGAGAAGCGCGCCTTCGACCAGGTCGGCAAGGTGGCGCATCTGATGGTGCAGGGCGCACCGCGCCCGCTTACCAAGGGGGCCACGCATTATCACACCCGTGCCGTCAGCCCGCGCTGGGCCTCGCGCTTTCCGCGCACCGCCACGATCGGTGTGCACCACTTCTACCGGCAGCCCACGCGCGTGAGCTCGAACTAGGGCGGCCAAGCCGGCTGAGCGCGCGAAGAATCCGGTTGACTTGACCGCGCGCGCCTATAAAAGGCGGGCTTCATGAGATTTTCGCGGGCGCCCTCGCCGTCCGCTGCAGGAGAGAGAAAATGGCAAAACCGACCACCATCAAGATCCGCCTGAACTCGACCGCGGGCACCGGCCATTTCTACGTGACGAAGAAGAACGCGCGCACGATGACCGAGAAGATGACCGTGCGCAAATACGACCCCGTCGCGCGCAAGCATGTCGAGTACAAGGAAGGCAAGATCAAGTAAGGTCTGCCATCCATCGGCTGCATGATGACCGCGTCCCGCAGGGGCGCGGTTTTGTCGTTCGTGGGGCGGAAGGGCCATGCCGGACGAGGTAAGACGCATCGCGATCATAGGCGCGCCGGGCTCTGGCAAGAGCACGCTGGCGCGCAGCATTGGGCAGAGGATGGGCCTGCCCGTCTACCACATGGATCATATCCACTGGAAGCCTGGCTGGGTGCCGCGCCCGGGGGAGGAAAAGCTGAAGCTCGCCCGTGACGTGCTGGCGCGCGAGGCCTGGGTGTTCGAGGGCGGCTTCGATGCGATCCAGGAGGAGCGCATGGCCCGGGCGCAAGTGATGATCTGGCTGGACCTGCCGCTCCGGTTGCGGGCGTGGCGCGTGGCGCGGCGCACCCTCGTCTGGTTCGGTCGCGTGAGGCCCGACCTGCAGGAAGGCTGCCGCGAGGGCCTCAATCCCGAGATGCTGGGGTTCTGGCGCTATATCTGGCGCACCCGCCATCTTGCCCGCGACAGGATCGCCGCTTCGCTGGATCCGCTTCCGCCGGGCCTTATGCTTCACCACCTCCGCTCGCCCGCCGAGGTGCGCGCCTTCCTCGCCCGTTTTCCGGAAGGCTGACCGGAGCGGCGGAATTTCCATGAAAATTCCGCCAAATTTTCTAGTCAGAAAATTGGGTCGCGCAAACGAAAAGGGCCGGTCCTTGCGGGCCGGCCCTCGGGTCTGTTGTGACAGTCGGTGTTATTCGCGATTGCCGAACAGCTGGAGCAGCATCATGAACATGTTGATGAAGTTCAGATAGAGGCTCAGCGCGCCCATGATGGCGGCCTTGCCGAGCCACTCGCTGTCGCCGTGATGCGCGTGGGCAACGTATTCCGACTTGATGCGCTGCGTGTCATAGGCTGTGAGGCCTGCGAAGATCAGCACACCGAGCACCGAAATCGCGAACATGATCGCCGGCGAACCAAGGAAGATGTTGACGATCGAGGCGACGATCAGGCCGATTACGCCCATGATCAGGAAGCTGCCCCAACCGGAGATATCCTTCTTGGTGGTGTAGCCCCAGAGCGAGAGACCCGCGAAGGCGATCGACGTGATCAGGAACACCTGCGCGATCGAGAAATCCGTGAAGATCACGAAGATGTAGGAGATCGAGATGCCCATCACGGTAGCGAAGGCATAGAAGAAAAGTTGAGCAGCAGCCGCCGAGAGGCGGTTGATGACCGCGCCGAACGCAAACACCATGATGAGCGGTGCGAACATCACGATATACCGGGTGAACCCGGTGAAGAGCGTCTCCATCATCGCGGCGTTGTTGCCAATGGCCCAAGCAGCGAGGAAGGTGATGAGCATGCCTACGGACATCGTGCCGTAGACCTTGTTCATGTGGGCGCGCAAGCCTTCGTCAACCTGGACGGCACGTGCGCCTGACGCCGACCGGATCGTTTCAAACTCAGCCATTCATATCCTCCGATGAAAAAACAGACCAAGCCCTGTTCGCGGACTTTGCCATAATATCGGATGCGATCTGCGGCATTTCAAGGTTTTCCGGGCCGGTTTCGACCCGGAAAATATTCGTTTCCGTATTCGGCGCGATGCCGGGTGACGCGGGGTCAGTTGCGCCAGTGCTCCGGCACGTCCCAGAAGACGCGGCGGCTCTCCCTGTCGATCTCTTCCGGAGAAAGGCCGAGGTCTTCCCGCGCGGCCGCGTCGAGACGGCGCAATGCCCTGCGCTGGTGGGCGAGGGCGACGAGATCACGCAAGGCGAAGCGCCGGCGGCGCGGTGCGAGAGCGGTGCTGCGGATGTTGGAGAGAAAGGCCATGACGGTCTCCTTTCGTTTCGTGATGCTTCGTGGCGGTTTCATCTTTCTTGTTGATGTATCTGGCAGCTTGCGGCATATTTTCAAAACGAATGTTTGTGACCATATCCATCAGGGAACGTGATGAATGCGCAATCTCGACATGACGACGCTCCGGTCGTTTCTCACCGTGGCCGAACAGGGCGGTGTGACGCGGGCGGCGGCGGTGCTCAATCTCACGCAATCGGCTGTCTCGATGCAGCTCAAGCGGCTGGAGGAGCTTCTGGGCGTCGACCTCATCGACCGCTCGAACCGGCGCATCGCACTCACCGCTTCGGGCGAGCTTCTGCTCACCTATGCGCGCCGGATCGTGGCGCTCAACGACGAGGCGGTGGGGCGGCTCACCGACGATATCTACGAGGGTGAACTGATGCTCGGCGCGCCCTATGACATCGTCTATCCGGTGGTGCCGCAGGTGCTCAAGCGTTTCAACATGCGCTATCCGCGCGTGAAGGTGCATCTGAAATCCTCCAGCACGCTCAAGCTCATCTCGGCGCTCGGCAAGGGCGAGGCCGATCTCATCCTGACCACCGAGAACGAGCTCCGCCCCGGCGGCGAGACGTTGGCGGAGATGCCATTGCGCTGGGTCGGCGCGCAGGGTGGGCAGATCTGGAAGAAACGCCCGCTGAGGATCGCCTTCTGCAATGTCTGCATCTTCCGCGCGGGCGTGCTGCGCCAGCTCGATGCCGCTGGGATCGACTGGGAGATGGTCGTCGATTCCGACGATGACCGTTCGGTGGAGGCGCTGATCAGCGCGGATCTGGCGGTGGGGGCGCTTCTGGAAGACAGCATCCCGCCGCATCAGGAGCCCATCCAGTCTGGCGGAGCGCTGCCCGATCTCGGCGTGCAGCGCATCAACATGTATGGCGCCGACAGCGGCAAGGAGGTGCTGGCAGAACTGGCCGATATGCTGCGGCAGGGCTTCGCGCCGCTCAAGCCCTCGGCGATGCCGGCCTCTATTCCGGCGTGATCACCACCTTGCCGGTGGACTTGCGGCTGCGCAGCAACTCCAGCCCTTCGGCGGCACGCTCGAGCGGCAGCACATGGCTCACATGCGGCCTGATCCGGCCCTCGGAATACCATCCGAAGAGCGTCGTAAGGCTGTCGGAGATGACGGAGGGCTTGAAGCCCATGTAGCCGCCCCAGTAGAAGCCGATTACCGAGATGTTCTTGACCAGCAGGTGATTGGCCGCAATCTGCGGCACGTCGCCGCTGGCAAACCCGATGGTGAGCAGGCGCGCCTCGGGCCTCGCGGCCCGGAAGGCTGCCTTGAACTGCTCCCCGCCCACCGGATCGTAAAGCACGTCGATGCCGCCCAGGGCCTTGCAGGCCTCGCGTATGTCGTCGGTCTCGGCGTCGATCAGGTGATCGGCGCCGGCCTTGCGGGCGATCTCGAGCTTGTCGGCGCCTCGCGCGCAGGCGATCACCCGCGCGCCCATCAGCTTGCCGATCTCCACCGCGGTAAGCCCCACGCCGCCCGCCGCGCCCAGCACCAGCAGCGTTTCTCCGGGCTGCAGGCGCGCCTTGTAATCCAGCGCCACATGGCTCGTGCCATAGGCGATGAGGAAGGCCGCCGCATCCACGAAGGGCATTCCCTCCGGTAGAACCACTGCGCGGCTCGCCGGAAAGCAGCCATGTTCAGCCAGCCCGCCCTTGCCGCCGAAAACCGCAACCCGCGTGCCCGGTTCGAAGCCGCTCACATCCGCGCCGCAGGCCTCCACGGTGCCGGCCACTTCCATGCCCAGCGTGAAGGGGGGGGCGGGCGTGTCCTGATAGGTGCCCGAGACCATCAGCAGATCGGCGAAATTGAGCCCACAGGCCCCGATGCGCAGGAGCAATTCCTGCTCTCCCGGAACGGGCATGGCGATATCCGCCAGTTCGGGGGGCGACTTGAAGGCGGACACCTGGAACGCGCGCACGATTGTCCCTTTCTGCTGAAACGGGCCTCTAAGCCTCTGATGGGCTTGGGCTTCACGCTGGCATGAACCGAAGCGAGGTGCAAGGAAACACGCTTGCGCATGTCGCGCCGTGCAATGTATGATTGTCCTCGATTATTGGGAGTGCCGTTTTTCGTTAGCCTTATTCATGAGTGTCCAGAGGGAGACTGCTGGATTTGAGCGATGATGCCGCCACGTCTCGACAAAGTGGTGGTGCGGCTGGACCAGCCTGATGGTCGCAGTAACGGATTACTTAGTAAGCGGCGAGTATTGTTAGGAGAGGAACAAGAAATGCCACATCCAGTAGATGTACATGTCGGGAAACGTATACGGCACAGACGGTGGCTTGTCGGGATGACCCAGCAGCAACTCGCCCAATGCGTGGGGATCAAGTTTCAACAGATCCAGAAATACGAGACCGGGGCCAACCGGGTGAGTGCGTCCCGCCTGTGGGACATCGCCGATGCGCTCGATGTCGAGGTGAGCTTCTTCTTCGAGGGGGTTAACACAGAAGAAGAGACGCAATCCCAAGGCAGCGGTGCGGTTCCGAGTGACATTCTCGGAGACAAGGAAGCGATGGAACTCGTGCGCTCCTATTACGCGATCCCCGAGAACCAGCGCCGCCGACTGTTCGATCTTGCGCGCGTCCTGAGCGACGTCGCTTGAACCTCGCCCTCCGCCGGGGTTAGTTCTCCGGGCGAAAGCATCGGCGGAGGGACGGCTGTGAATATCGACGAGAACGAGATCATCGACACCGCGCATGCGGTGGCCGATGCCGCACGTGGCGCCATCCTGCCGCATTTCCGAAAGGCGGGCCTCGAGGCCGAGAACAAGCGCGTCGGCGGGTTCGACCCGGTAACGCAGGCCGATCGCGCCGCCGAAGAGGCGATGCGGCAGGTGCTGCGCATCCGGCGCCCGCAGGATGCGGTGCTTGGCGAGGAATTCGGCCATGCGGCGGGGCAAAGCGGGCTCACATGGGTGCTCGACCCGATCGACGGCACCCGTGCCTTTCTGTCCGGCACGCCCACATGGGGCGTTCTGATCGCTGTCTCGGGCGAGGCCGGGCCCCTCTATGGCATCATCGACCAGCCCTACATCACCGAACGTTTTGAGGGGGGCTTCGGCCGCGCCCGGATGCGCGGCCCGCATGGCGAGGAGAACCTGGCCACACGCGGCGCACGCCCGCTCTCCGAGGCCATTCTCTTCACCACCTTTCCCGAGATCGGGGACGCGGCGGAACGCGCCGCCTTCGAGGCCGTCTCGGCGGAGGTGCGCCTCACCCGCTACGGTATGGATTGCTATGCTTATGCGCTTCTGGCCGCCGGGCAAATCGACCTGGTGATCGAGGCGGGGCTTCAGCCCTATGATATCCAGGCGCCGCTGGCGGTGATCGAGGCGGCGGGTGGCATCGTCACCGACTGGCAGGGCGGACCGGCCCATGAGGGCGGGCGTGTACTCGCCGCTGCGAACCGCGTGCAGCATCAGGCCGCGCTCGAGCTTCTGAACAAGGGCGCGTAACCGCGGCCACGCTCAGCCAAAAAGGCGCGGCTTGAGTTTGAGGATCGTCTCGCAGGTCTCGCGGCTTATCTTCTCGGCAAGCGTCAACGCTTCTTCATGCGCGCCTCTGCCGGTGGCCACGGCGCTGTCGATGGCGCAGCTTTGCACGAGGCTCGCCACCAATTCCGGATGCTGCCGTGCAAAGCCCTCTCCAAACTGGGTGTCGATCGCCTCGACGGCTTCGGCCAGATAACGCGCGGCACTGCTACGGGGGTCGGATGCATCCTTCATGCCGAGCGAAATAGGGCGAGAACGGAATTTTGCAAAAAATTCCAGGCAGGAAAATTCGAAATTTTCCTGTGTGTTTTCCTCGAAGGAAAATCCGCGCGGTCGGTCAACCTTGCGCGCGCGCACCGGCGACCCAAACCGCCTTCACCGCACGGTCGTCGCCCATCATGATCGTTGGAAAAAGCGCCTCCCAGATGTCTTCGGCCCGCGCGGCGCGTTGCGCGATGGCTGGTGTCGAGGCGAGGTCGAACGCCACCAGATCGGCCTCCATGCCCGGTGCGATGGTGCCGATCCGCTTGCCCATGTGGAGCGCCTCCGCCGAACCGGCGGTGGCCAGCCACCAGAGTTCGGCGGGATGCAGCGCCCGGCCGGTGAGCTGGCCGATCTCGTAGGCCGCCGCCATCGTGCGCAGCATCGAGAAGGAGGAACCCCCGCCGGTATCTGTAGCGAGTCCCACGCGCTGGCCTTCGGCCTTGCGCGCGGCCATGTCGAAGAGGCCCGACCCGATGAAGGTGTTGGACGTGGGGCAATGAACCAGCGCCGCGCCCACCTCGCGCAGCCTGTCGCGTTCGCGCGGTTCGAGGTGGATCGCGTGGCCATAAAGCCCGCGCGCGCCCAGCAGCCCATGCGCCTCATAGGTGTCGAGATAATCGCGCGCCTCGGGGAAGAGCGATTGCACCCACGCGATCTCGTCAAGCTGTTCGGAGAGATGCGTCTGCATCAGGCATTCCGGGTGCTCGGCCCAGAGCACGCCAAGCGCCTCTAGCTGTTCCGGCGTCGAGGTGGGCGAGAAGCGCGGCGTGATGATGTAGGAGAGCCGGCCCGCGCCATGCCAGCGCTCCAGCAGCGCGCGGCTTTCGTCATAGGCGCGCCGGGGCGTGTCGCGGAGGCCTTCGGGCGCGTTGCGGTCCATGCAGGTCTTGCCTGCCGCTGCGCGCATCCCCCGCGCCGTTGCGGCCTCGAAGAAGGCGGTCACGCTTTCGGGATGGATCGTACAATAGCTCGCCACGGTCGTCGTGCCGTTGGCCAGCAGGAGGTCGAGGTAGCGCCCCGCCACCTCCGCCGCATAGGCCGGATCGGCAAAGCGCATCTCTTCGGGGAAGGTATAGGTGTTCAGCCAGTCGATCAGTCGCTTGCCCCAGCTCGCGACGATGCCGGTTTGAGGGTAATGAGCATGGGCATCGACGAAGCCGGGTGAGACGAGCGCCGCGCCCATGTCTTCGAGCGCCGCATGCGGGGCGCGGGCACGCAGCGCCGCCACCGGTCCCAGCGCCACGATCCGTCCGGCCTCTACCAGCACCGCCTCCTCGATGCGCGCGGCCTCATGCGGCGCTCCCTCGAAGGGCGAGCGGCTGAAGCTCAGGATCTTCCCCTTGATGATCGTCGCGCCGGTCATGTGTTCTCCTGCCCAAGGTTGCGGCAGGCTGCAGGATAGGCGCGCGGGGCACACGGGGTAAATCGGTCTATTGTCATTGTTTTCCTGAAGCTGCTTCTTTAAGCCTTCGTGCCAAGCGGGAGGCGCCGGATCGGCCGGGGCCGGGCGGCGCTGGCAGGAGGGCACATGGCCGAAGACGACCTTGTGAAAGACACCGATGCCGAGCGCGAAGACGACGACGCCTATGCGCTCGACGACCGTGCCGTGGCGCGCATCATGTATGCCGTCGACACCGACGACCGCGCGATGCTGCTCGAACAGCTCGAGCCGCTCCACGCCGCCGACATCGCCGACCTGCTGGAACAGATCAACGCCTTCGACCGCCGCCGTCTGATCGATCTCTATGGCCGCGACTTCGACGGTGACATCCTCTCGGAGCTCGACGAGTCGATCCGTGAGGAGGTGATCGCCACGCTTCACCCCGAAGTGCTGGCGGGCGCGGTGCGCGAGCTCGACTCCGACGACGTGGTCGACCTCGTCGAGGATCTCGAGGATCACCAGCAGCGCGCCATTCTCGACGTGCTGGAAGACAGCGACCGTGCCGCGGTACAGAACTCGCTAACCTACCCGGAATATTCCGCCGGCCGCCTTATGCAGCGCGAGGTTGTGATGGCGCCCGAGCACTGGAACGTGGGCGAGGCCATAGACTTCCTGCGCAACCAGGACGACCTGCCCGAGCAATTCTACCACATCACACTCGTCGACCCGCGGCTGCGGCCGGTGGCAAATGTCTCGCTCGGCAAGCTCATGGGCTCGCGCCGCGAGGTGCTGCTGAGCTCGATCGTGGAGGATACGTTCCACGTCATCCCCGTCACGCAGGACGAGGAGGATGTGGCCTATGCCTTCAACCAGTATCACCTCATCTCTGCGCCCGTGGTCGACGAGAACGAGAGGCTCGTGGGCGTGATCACCATCGACGACGCGATGATCGTGCTCGACGAGGAGCACGAGGAAGACATCCTGCGCCTCGCCGGCGTGGGTGAGGGCAGCCTGTCTGACCGCGTGGTCGACACCGCCAAGCAGCGCTTCCCCTGGCTCTTCGTGAACCTTATCACCGCCATTCTCGCTTCGATGGTGATTGCCCAGTTCGAGGTTGCCATCGCTCAGATCGTGGCGCTCGCGGTGCTCATGCCCATCGTGGCTTCGATGGGGGGCAATGCGGGCACCCAGAGCCTCACCGTGGCCGTGCGGGCCATCGCCACACGCGACCTGACGGGCCGCAACGTGTGGCGGGTGATCCGGCGCGAAGTTCTGGTGGGGCTCATCAACGGTATCATCTTCGCGGTGGTCATGGGCATCGTGGGCATCGTCTGGTTCGGCGGGCCCGAGCTGGGCTACGTGATCGCCGCCGCGATGGTGATCAATCTGGTCGTTGCCGGGCTTGCGGGCACGGTCATCCCGGTCATTCTCGACCGCGTGGGTGTCGATCCGGCGCTCGCCTCCGGTGCCTTCGTCACCACGGTGACGGATGTGGTGGGGTTCTTCGCCTTTCTCGGCCTCGCGGTGGTGGTGCTGCTCTGATGACGGATCTTGCGGAAATCAAGGTGGCGGCGCGCAAGGCCGCCTTCGCGCGGCGCAAGGCTGCGCATGAGAGCTTTGCTGGCGCCGCGGCCGCGCATCTCTCCGAGGTGATCGCGGGCTATCGCGGCGTGCCTCTTTCGGGCTACATGCCGATCCGAACGGAGATCGACCCGGTGCCGGCTATGGAAGAGGCGGCGGCGCATGGCCGCGTGGGCGTGCCGGTGATCATCGGCAAGGGCCAGCCGCTCAAGTTCTCGCGCTGGGAGCCGGGCTGCAGGTTGCGCGAGGGCCCCTTCGGCGCAATGATCCCGGAGGTCGACGATTTTCTCGAACCCGAAATCCTGATCGTGCCGCTCGTGGCTTTCGACCGGCAGGGTGGGCGGCTGGGCTATGGCGGAGGCTTCTACGACCGCACGCTCGAGATGCTGCGCGCGAAGCGCCCCACGCTGGC
>JAVKDQ010000212.1:0-4761 GCA_040222155.1 Roseovarius sp. | reverse complement strand
AAGCAGTTGTCCTCGATGATCGTGGGCCCGGCCTGCATCGGCTCCAGCACGCCGCCGATGCCGACGCCGCCCGAAAGATGCACGTTCTTGCCGATCTGCGCGCAGGAGCCCACGGTGGCCCATGTATCCACCATCGTGCCTTCATCGACATAGGCGCCGAGGTTCACGAAGGAGGGCATCAGCACCACGCCGGGCGCGATGAAGGCCGATCTGCGCACCACGCAGTTGGGCACCGCGCGGAAGCCCGCGGCCTTCCATTCCGCATCGCCCCATCCCTTGAACTTGCTGTCCACCTTGTCCCACCAGTGGCCGCCCTGCGGGCCGCCATCCTGCTGTTCCATGTCCTTGATGCGGAAGCCCAGAAGCACCGCCTTCTTGGCCCACTGGTTCACGTACCAGCTGCCATCGGCCTGTTTCTCGGCCACGCGCAGCCGGCCGCTGTCGAGCGCGTCGAGCGTCTCCTCGATCGCCTCGCGGGTTTCACCGCCGGTGCTGGGGGTGATCGTGTCGCGCGCCTCCCAGGCGGCTTCGATGGCGGATTCGAGCTGTGCGTTCGACATTGGCGGCGGGTCCCTGTCCTGAAGAAACGGTTCGAGTTTCCTTGGCCTATAAGGCGATGCGGCACGACACGCAATGCGACCGGTGGCGGCGCGTTCGCGGCAAGCAGGGCGATTCAGGGGGAGCGGTCGAAGAGATAGGCATGTCCGTGGCCCGGAAACGGCGCCTTGAACCGGCGCATCAGGCGGGAATAGCTGTAACCGAGGTCGGAGGCCTTGGCGAGCCTGTCGCCCGCCGGATACCGCACGAGGATCAGCCCGGCCCCGGCCTCGCGCAAGGCATAGCCCTTGGCCTGCAGGCGGCTCTGCAGATCCGGCCAGTCGCGCGCATAGGCGAGATCATCGGCGAGAAGCGCCCGCAAGGGCGCGATGAGCCGCTCATCAGGCCGAACGGCCTTCTTCGCCCGCGTGCGGCGGTAGAGGTCGCGCTGAACCGCGGCGCGTATGACCGCGCCGACATCGCTGCGCTCCTCCCGCGCGATACGGTCCAGCGCAGACAGGGTTTCGGCGGCAAGGGGCAGGCGGATCTCCGGCATGGCCGCCACCCTGCGCGCAGAATGGTTAAGCCCGGGTTAAATCGGGTCGAGTGCGATGTTGCCGCCGCAGAGCAGCACGGCCACCCGCTCGTCCGGCTCCGGGCGGTAGGCTCCCGAGAGAAGCGCGGCCAGCGCCGTGGCGCCCGCGGGCTCGACGAGCAGCCGCAGCGCGCGCCAGAGCAGGGCTTGCGCCTCGGTGATCGCCGCGTCGGAGACCAGCACGCTCTCGATGTCCTGCGCGTGGGCGAGCGAGAAGCAGATCTCGCCGATGCGCCGCGCGCCGAGTGCATTGGCCGCCACGCCGCCCACCTCCACATCCACCGGCGCGCCCGCCTCGAGCGCGGCGTGCAGCGCGCGAGAGCGTTCCGGCTCCACCGCCACCACCTTTCGCCGGCCTCCGAGCCAGGCCAGCGCCCCGCCGATCAGCCCGCCGCCGCCCACGGCGATGAGCACGGTATCGGCCTCGAGCCCCTGGTCCTCCCATTCGGCCATCAACGTGCCTTGCCCCGCCACCGTGGCGGGCGCGTCATAGGCATGGATCTGCCCCGCGCCGGTTTCGGCCTCCCAGGCGCGCGCTGCGTCGAGCGCGTTGGCATAGGCGCCGGGCACCACCTGCAGGTCGGCGCCCAGCCGCTCGATCAGGCCGATCTTCGCGGGCCCCGCCATCTCGGGCACGTAGATGCGCGCCTTGTGGCCCAGCTCTGCCGCCGCATGGGCCACCGCCGCGCCGTGATTGCCGCCCGAGGCCGCCACCAGCCCCGCCTCCGGCACCGGCCCGGAGAGCAGCGTGTTGAACGCGCCGCGCGCCTTGTATGAGCCGGTATGCTGCAGCTGTTCGAGCTTGAGCGCCACGTCGAAGGGCAGGCCGAAGCGCTCGCCGGTGAGCACCGGTGTGCGCCGCACATGCGGGCGCACCCGCTCCCATGCCGTGCCGATCTCCTCTGCCCAGTCCATGCCTGCCCAATCCATGCCCACACCATCCTTCGTCTGGCAAAATCGCCGCGAACCCTATACGCCTTTCCGAAGAGACCCAAGCAGGGAAGCCCCAGCCCATGAAAGACGACCGTCAGAGCCAGTTCCGCGACGCGCAATCGGACAGCAAGACCGCGCGGCAGGTGCCCGACACGCCGCAAACCCGCGCTCCCGCCTACCGGCTCGCCTTCGCGGATGACGATTTTCTCTGCCGTGACGAGTTGCGCCCGGTGCGGTTGCAGCTCGAGCTGCTCAAGCCCGAGATGATCCTCAACGAGCGCGGCATCCAGAGCACGGTGGTGCTCTTCGGCGGCTCGCGCATCCCCGAGCCCTCCCGCAAGGAGACCGCCCGCACCGAGACGTTGGCGGAGCTCTCGCGCTTCTACGACGAGGCGCGCGAGTTCGCCCGGCTGATGACCGAGCGCTCGATGGAGGCCTACGGGCGCGAATTCGTGGTGGCCACAGGCGGCGGGCCGGGCGTGATGGAGGCCGGCAACCGGGGCGCGGCGGATGCGGGCGGCGCGTCGATCGGGCTCAACATCGTGCTGCCGCACGAGCAGGCGCCCAACGAATACGTCACGCCGGGGCTCTGCTTCAACTTCCACTACTTCGCCATCCGCAAGATGCATTTCCTGATGCGCGCCAAGGCGATCTGCTGCTTTCCCGGCGGCTTCGGCACGCTCGACGAGCTCTTCGAGGCCCTCACCCTGATCCAGACAGACAGGATGAAACGCGTGCCCTTCCTGCTCTTCGGAGAGGAGTTCTGGCGGCGGATCATCAACTGGGAGGCGCTGGCCGATGCCGGCACCATCGGCGCGGCGGATCTCGAGCTTTTCCGCTTCGTGGAGACGGCGCAGGAGGCGATGGAGATCATCGACGACTGGTATCGCAACGCAGAGTAGGGCGGTGCGAGCCTCGGGGGCTTGAGCGGACTCTGAAGCTGCGCGCCCCGCCCTGGAGGGAGCGGGCGGGGCACTACGACCAATCCGTTTTGGATCAGCGGCAAGCAAGCCCGGCCGAAGCCGGTGGCCCTGTCTTAGCGTGCGAATCTTACCAACAGGCTTACGGGGGCGGCATTCCGGGCAAGGCGCCGTTCACAGCCCCTCGAAGGCGCAAAGCGCGTGCACGTCCATCCCCATCGCCTCGAGCTTCGCCCGCCCGCCAAGCTCCGGCAGGTCGACGACGAAGGCGCAGCCCACGATCTCGCCACCCAGCCGCTCGACCAGCGTGATGCCCGCCCGCGCGGTGCCGCCGGTGGCCAGCAGGTCGTCGACCAGCAGCACCTTCTCGCCGGCCGCTATGGCGTCGTCATGCACCTCCACCACCGCCTCGCCATATTCCAGCTGGTAGGCCTCCGAGATCACCGCGCCGGGCAGCTTGCCCTTCTTGCGGATCGGCACGAAGCCCACCGAAAGCTGATGCGCCACCGCGCCGCCGAGGATGAAGCCGCGCGCCTCGAGCCCCACCACCTTGTCGATCTCGAGCCCCGCATAGGGGTGCAGCAACTGGTCGATCGCCATGCGAAACCCGCGCGGATCGGCGAAAAGCGTGGTCACGTCGCGAAACATGATCCCCTCGTGGGGGAAATCCGCGATGGTGCGGATATAGTCCTTCACGTCTTTGGGTCGCAGCATGGCCGGCCTCCGGTCGCTTTCCTGTCGCGCTCCGGTTTGGCCGATCCGCGCGCCCCATGCAAGCGTCACGGGAGGCGCTCTTTTGCAGGCCGTGTGGCGGGCCTTGCGCCCGCCGGGCCGGCCGGGGCGGGCTCAGCCCGCGCGCCGGGCTTTCGCGATCATCGTGTAGAGTGTCTCGGGGATCCAGCGCAGATGCGGGCGCGTCCAGTCCATGCGGTCGCGCAGCAGCGTGTATCTAGCGGTCTGCAAAGTCATTTTTCTGTTCCTTTCCGGGCAAAGGGCCGCTATTTTGGCCTCGTCTGCATATGCAATGTATATACATTGTCGTAACAGAAAGTCAAGGGCCGCAGGGGCAGGGCATCGCCGTGAACAAGAAAGACGACAAGAAGGACAAGAAGAAGGCCGGCAAGAAGGACAGCCAGCTCATCCTTCGGCTCGACAAGGCGGAGCGCGACGAATTCATCAAGCTCTGCAAGGAGATGGATACTTCCGCCGCCCGCGAGATCCGCGCCTTCATCCGCGATTTCGTGGCGCGCAACGGCTAGGGCGTCGGCCCCGCCGCGCCATCATGCCGGAGGCATCTCTCCGACATGATGGGCCGCCCCCATGGCACGCCGATACATCACAACCAGCACACCGCTCAGGCTTCGTTCGATACCCCAGACATGACGCGCCAATGCCCAACCGTCAGATCGACGCACCGCAGCCCGTCGATGGCTTGGCTTCATTCTGCGCCCCTCACGCGGCCCGCCGCAGCGTCGCCGTCATCACACCCATGCCGATCAGCGCCACGCCGCCGCCGCGCGTGAGCCACCCGATCACGGAAGGCTTCCCGATCGAGGCGCGCAGCCGGTCGGCCAGAAGTGCGAAGGCCAGCGCGTTCACCGCCGCCAGCGTCACGAAGCTGGCGATCAGGATGGCGAATTGCGGGGCGAGCGGCGCACCCACGGTCACGAATTGCGGCACGAAGGCGATGAAGAACGCGATGGATTTCGGGTTGAGCGCCGTCACCGCCGTGGCGTGCCAGAACACGCTCCGCCCGCTCGGCGCGGCCTGCGCCGC
>JAVKDQ010000211.1:0-2945 GCA_040222155.1 Roseovarius sp. | reverse complement strand
GTAGGCGGCGTTGATGGGGTTGTCGTTGCCCACCTGCCCGTGACCGAAGAGGATGGTCTCGAGCATCGCCTCGCGGTCGAGCCCCAGCTTGACGGCCATGCGCACATGGTTGTCGTTGAAGGGCGCCGTATTGGTGTGCATCGGGAAGGTGTAATGCGTCTTGCCCGCCACCTCGTGAACCACGATCCCTTCAGCCTGCTTGAGCAGGTTTGTGGTTTTCAGCTCGAGCCGGTCGATCGCATCCACCGCGCCGGTGCGCAGCGCGTTGGTGCGCGCGGCGGTGTCCTTGATCGAGATGAGCTCGGCGCTGTCGAAATGGCCGCGCCCCTCGTGCCAGTAATTCGGGTTCTTCACGAAATCGGCGCGCACGCCGGGCTCGAACTTGACGAGCCTGTAGGCGCCCACGCCCACACCCTCCTCGTAGGCGAGGCTGCCATCCTCGCGGGCTGCGTAGATCGGGAAGTTGAAGCTGCTGAGCTTGAAGGGAAAATCGGCATCGCCGCCGCTCAGTTCGATGGTCACCCGGTCGGGGCCGTCGGCACGGATGTCGGTGATGGCGCTCACCATCGTCTGGGCGGAGGAAGAGGACTCCTCACCGCGATGGTGGTTGATTGAGGCGATCACGTCATCGGTGCCGAAGCTCTTGCCGTTGTGGAACTCGACACCCTGCCGCAGCTTGAACGTCCAGATTCTGGCGTCGGGCGAGGCCTCCCACTCGGTGGCCAGCTTGGGAACCAGGCTGCCATCGGTATCGACCTCGGTGAGCGTGTTGGTCACCGCGTAATGCGTGCTCGAGAGCATCCCGTTGAGCACCTTGCCGGGGTCGAGCACATCGTTGGTGCTGCCATGGGCGAAGCCGAAGCGGAAATGCCCGCCCTTCACGGGCGTCGCGGCGCTGGCCTCGCGGCCAAGCCCCAGCCCCGCGGTGAGAGCCGCGCCGGCGGCGATGCCGGTTTGCAGGAAGCTGCGGCGGGTGACGGCGGCGGGCCGCCGGGATGGCAGGTATAGGGGTGTTTTGTTCCGTGTCATGGTGTCTCCTCCGTTGCTGGGTGTTGGCGGCCATTGCCAGGCCGCCTGTTCTTTTTCTGATCTCAGGCAGGGGCGCAGGTGCGCCCGTAGACCGTGGTGTTGACTTCCGGATCGCCGATGACGCCCGGTTCGCGCTCGTAGACGAAGACCCCCATGATGCGCATTGACGGGCCGGTGACGGGGGATACGCGGTGGAGCGCGTTGCAGCCTCGGAAGATGCAGAGCGCGCCGGCCTCGCGGGCCACCGAAACCGTGTCTTCGGGGCATTCGCCGCGCACCACGCGGCCCACGTAATCGTAATTCTGGTCATCGTCGCTGCGGGTGTGCGGCACCATCTCGAAATCGCCGCCCGACTCGGAGGCCTGCAGCATCAGCGTCATGGTGAAGGCGTTGACGGAATCGAAATGCCAAGCCGAGCGGTCGCCGGTCTGGTAGCAGAGCAGGTTCACCGGCTGGCAGCGATCTTCGTTGTCGTAGAGCTTTTCGCTGCCCACGATCTCGGCCACCATCTGGCGCACGGGCTCCCAGTGATAGAGCGTCTTCACCGGGCAATCGTCGGGGAAGGTGTCGTAGGCCAGCATCCGCATGCTCGCCTCGAGCATCACGTTGCGGGGATGATCGGCGGGCAGGCTCGGGTCGCCCTGCCGTTGCAGGTAGCAGTTGCGGTTTGAGCTGTTGTGATGCGCGCGGGGCAGGGCGGCGATAGCGTCGTCAATAGCGCGCTTGCGGGCCTCGGGGCGGATGAAATCGGGCAGCGAGACATATTGCTGCTCGTCGAGTTCCCGTTTCAGGCGGCTGACCAATGCCGCTCTTTTTGGGCTTGTCGGGTCGGTGATCGGGTAGAGGTCGAGGTTTACCACGTCTTCCGGTTTCATGCGCGCGCTCCCTTCCTGCTCGCAGTTTCCATTCCGCCGAGGATTCGGTAAAAAAGTTGGACGGACAACAAACATTTTGCTTCCGGGCCGTGAGCCGCTATCCTGCCCGGGCGCAATCCGATTGGAGCGAGACGTGCAGAGAGCCGCGGAACCCACCGCTGAAAAGCGCCCCCGGACGCATCCGGAGATCAATGAATACAGGCGCCGGACGCTCATCGAAGGCACCTTGCGCTCGCTCGCGGCGCGCGGCGTGGCGGGCACGACCGTGGCCACGATCAGCAAGGCGGCGGGCGCGTCGCGTGGGCTCATCGGGCATTATTTCGACGGCAAGGACGACCTCATGGTCGCGGCGCTGGAATATCTCTTCGGAAAGATCTCGCTGCAGGTGCGGGCGGAGGTCGACAAGGTGAACGGCTCGGCGACCGAGAAACTGCTTGCCGTCCCCGCGGCCATGTTCGCCCCCTCGGCCTTCACAGACATCAACCGGACGGCCTTTCTCGCGCTCTGGCACGAGACCCGGTTCAACGCCAGAGTGCGCAAGGCCAACCGAAAGCTCTACCGCGCCTATATCCTGCGGATGGAAACGCTGGTGGCGGCCGCGGCGGCGGAGCAGGGCGTGCGCGTGGAGGCGCGGCAGATCGCGCTGACCTTTATCGCGCTGGCCGACGGGCTCTGGCTCGGCCTATCGATTCACGACGATGTTCTGACGGGCGATCAGGCTGTGGCGATCTGCCAGGATCAGCTTAAGCGCGAGCTTGGCATGGCCTGACGCGGTTGCCGATCGCGGGTGTCGGGGAGGCGTCTGGGGGCGCCGTCTGACCGGCGGAGCGGGCGAGGAGGGAATCGTTTCGCCCGGATATGGCGCGATTTTGCCCCAATTTCGCCACATGGTTGCCTGCCTTGGGAACAATGCGCGCTGAAGCGGCGCTTTGTTTCGTTGTATCTTGCAACCCTACCGTTGAGATCGGCGCTTTTGGCGCTGATTCTCGGAGAAAATCTATTTATAAACAAAAGTTTGAGTGATTAGCCGTAAATGGGAAA
>JAVKDQ010000210.1:0-18455 GCA_040222155.1 Roseovarius sp. | reverse complement strand
CCGCCGGCGAAGAGGATTGGGGCCGCGAATATCTCGACAGCATCATCGCCGCCCGCGTGGTGGAAGATCTCGACGCCCATGCCGAACTCGCCGCCATCGGCGAATTGGGTGGAGGCGTTGCGCATCAGGATGGCGCTGTCGAGCTCGGCGAAGAAGCGGGCGGCGGCGGCATCGTCTTCGGTGAGGATGCAATCGGTGTGCTGGGAGTGATGCGCACGGATGAAGGCGATGGCCGCGTCGAGATCTTCCACCACGCGGGCGGCGATGATGCTGTCGAGATATTCGCGGCCCCAATCCTCTTCGCCGGCGGCCTGCGTGCCGGGGATGGCCTGAAGCGTGGTATCGGCGCGCACCTCGACGCCCGCGTCAATGAGCGCGCGGACGAGTCCTTGCCCGATGGTATCCACCACGTCGCGGTGGATGAGCAGACATTCGGCGGCGCCGCAGATGCCGGTGCGGCGGGTCTTGGCGTTCATCACCACGTCTAGCGCCTTCTGCGGGTCGGCCTCGGCATCGACATAGATATGCACGATGCCCTCGAGATGGGCGAAGACGGGCACGCGCGCCTCGCTCTGCACGAGGCCAACGAGGCCCTTGCCGCCACGGGGCACGATCACGTCGATCGTGCCGGTCATGGTGAGCATTTCGCGCACGGCGGCGCGGTCGCGGGTGGGGACGCGCTGGATGGCATCTTGCGGCAGGCCCGCCGCCTCGAGGCCCTCGACGAGGCAGGCATGGATGGCTGCGGAAGAGTGGAAGCTCTCGGAGCCGCCGCGCAGGATGACGGCATTGCCGGATTTCACGCAGAGCGCGCCGGCGTCGGCGGTGACGTTGGGGCGGCTCTCGTAGATCACGCCGATGACGCCGAGGGGCGTGCGGACGCGGCGGATGTGGAGGCCCGAGGGCATGTCCCATTCGGCGATCACCTCGCCCACCGGGTCGGTTTGCGCGGCGACGGCGCGGAGGCCCTCGGCCATGGCCTTGATGCGATCTTCGGTGAGGGTGAGGCGGTCCATCATCGCGTCGGAGAGGCCCTTCTCGCGGCCGTAGTCGAGATCTCGGGCATTGGCCTCGAGGATCTCGGCGCGGCGCGCCCAGAGCGCCTCGGCCCCGGCCTCGAGCGCGCGCGCCTTGGCCTCGGGCGTGGCGGTGGCGAGCTTCGCGGCGGCGGCTTTGGCGCGCTGGCCGATCTCGGCCATGAGGGCGGGGATGTTCTCGAGGTCTTTCATCGGGCGGGGTCCTTTTCGGGGGCAGTCTAGAGGAAATCTTGGCTCATATGAACTGAGTGATGAGCCGCGCCATCGCTGGGCCGCGGCGCGGCGATCAGGGGGTAGAATTGCAGAGATTTATGGTGCCATGTCCGAAAGACATTCGAGCGATGCGCTGACCTCACCCAATCGCCGGGCCGTGGGGGCGGCCCAGCGATGGCGCGGCGGGCTTCGCCCTTGATTCCGCGCCGGGCGCTTCGCTCCCCCTCAGAACGCCATGTCATCGCGATGCACCAGGGGCCCGCGCGCCGGGTAGCCCAGCACCGGCTCGATCTGGGAGGTCTTGAGGCCCTTGATGCGGCCCGCATCGCCCGCGTCGTAGCGGGTGAGGCCCTGCCCCAGCACGCGGCCCTCGCTATCGGCCACTTCCACCGCGTCGCCGCGCTTGAAGCGGCCCGAGACGGCGGCGACGCCGGCGGGCAGGAGGCTGGAGCCCTCCTTCAGCGCGCGCACCGCGCCGGCATCGACGGTGATGCGCCCCTTGGGCTTCATCGCGGCGATCCATGCCTTGCGCTTCTGCTGCGGGTCACCCTGCGCGGTGAACCATGTAGCGGGCGCGCCTTTTTCAAGCTTTTGCAATGGGTTGAGAGCCGAACCTTCAGTAATCGCCATGTCGCAGCCGGCGGCGGTGGCGGTTTTCGCGGCCATGAGCTTGGTCTTCATGCCGCCCTTGGAGAGGCCGGAGCCCGCATCGCCCGCCATGGCCTCGATCTCGGGGGTGATCTCGGAGATCACGTCGAACCGGGTGGCGGCGGGGTCTTGCGCGGGGTTGCCGGAATAGAAGCCGTCGACATCGGAGAGCAGGATGAGCTGATCCGCCCCCGCCGTCACCGCGATCTGCGCGGCCTTCCGGTCGTTGTCGCCATAGCGGATTTCATCTGTCGCCACGGTGTCGTTCTCGTTGACGATGGGCACCGCGCCGAGCTTGAGAAGCTGCTCGATGGTGGCGCGGGAGTTGAGGTAGCGGCGCCGGTCGGTGCTGTCTTCGAGCGTCACGAGGATCTGGGCGGCACGCAGGCCATGCTCGGCCAGCGCCTGATCGTAGGCATGGGCGAGCTGGATCTGGCCCACGGCGGCGGCGGCCTGGCTTTGCTCGAGGGTGAGCTCGGTCATCGGAAGGCCAAGCGCGGAGCGGCCGAGCGCGATGGAGCCCGAGGAGACGAGGAGCACATCCGTTCCGTGCCCGCGCATCCACGCCACATCCTCGGCCAGTGCCTTGAGCCATTCGGCGCGCAGCTGGCCCGTGGCGCGATCTACCAGCAGGGCGGAGCCGATCTTGACGACGAGCCGCCTTGCCGCGCTCAGGGTTGCCACGGCGCATCCTCCTCGCCGGTCTCGCGCGCCTCGGCGCGCTCTTCGGCGCGTTTGGCCTCGATCTCGCGGCGAAGCGCGCGGAGCACCTCGGTGACCCCCTCGCGGGAAACACCCGACATCAGCATCACCGGGCCGCCCGCGACGGCCTCGAGCTCGTCGCGCAGGAAGGCGCGCTCCTCGTCGTCGAGCGTGTCGATCTTGTTGAGCACGGTCACGCGGGGCTTCTCGGCCAGCACGCCGCCATAGGCCTCGACCTCGTTGATGATGGTCTTGTAGTCTTCCAGAAGCGTGCCGGAGGAGCCGTCGACGAGGTGCAGAAGCACCGCGCAACGCTCCACATGGCCGAGGAAGAGATCGCCCAGCCCCCTGCCCTCATGCGCGCCCTCGATGAGGCCGGGAATGTCGGCCACCACGAATTCGACGTTATCGACGCCCACCACGCCGAGATTGGGGTGGAGCGTGGTGAAGGGATAATCGGCGATCTTGGGGCGGGCATTGGAGGTGGCGGCGAGAAAGGTCGACTTGCCGGCATTGGGCAGGCCCAGAAGACCCACATCGGCGATGAGCTTGAGGCGCAGCCAGATCGTGCGCTCCACCCCCTCCTGCCCGGAATTGGCGCGGCGCGGGGCCTGGTTGGTAGAGGTCTTGAACTGCAGGTTGCCCCAGCCGCCATTGCCGCCCTTGGCCAGAAGCACGCGCTCGCCCACCTCGGTGAGATCGGCGATCACCGTTTCCTGATCTTCGTCGAGCAGTTCGGTGCCGGCGGGCACCTTGAGCACGATATCCTCGCCATCGCGCCCGTGGCGCTGGCGGCCCATGCCGGGGCGGCCGTTCTCGGCGAAGAAATGCTGCTGGTAGCGGAAATCTATCAGGGTGTTGAGCCCATCCACCGCCTCGACATAGACGGAGCCGCCGCGCCCGCCATCGCCGCCATCGGGGCCGCCATATTCGATGAACTTCTCGCGGCGGAAGCTCACGCAGCCCGAGCCGCCCGAACCGGAGCGGATGTAGACCTTGGCGAGATCGAGGAATTTCATGGCGGGCCCTTGGTGGTTTGCTCGGATGCGATAGAGCGAAACGGCGCCGCGCTCAAGCCCGGGCAGGGCCGCAGCCCCGCCCGGACCTGTGAGATCAGGCCAGTTTCAGCGAATAGGTCCATGTGGGCACCTTCGCGCCGCGTGCCACGCTGAAGGCTTCGGCATCGCCGAGATACTGGAAGCCGCAATTGGTGAGCACACGGGCGGAGGCGGGATTGTCTTGAAAGACGGAGGCGAAGAGCGTGCGGCAGTTTTGCGGGTTGGCGGCGATGAGCGCCTCCACCGCCGCCGAGGCGATGCCGGTGTTCCAGCAGGCAGGGGCGACCCAATAGCCGATTTCCGACTGGTCGCGCTCCATGCGCTCGAGCCCGATGAGGCCCAGAAGCTCGCTGCCCTCGGATTTGGTGGCGTCGATCGCCCAGACATCCTCGGTGCGGTCGGGCGCCTGCGCGCGGGCGATATAGGCCTCTGTCGCGCCGGGCGGCAGCGGGTGGGGAATGGTGGTGGTGTTCTTCGCCACCCGCGCATCGCCGGCGTAATGCGCGATCAGCCCCGCATCCGAAGGGCGGAGCGGACGCAGGTCGAACCGCTCGGTGGCGATGACGGGCTGTGTGTCGATCGTCTCCAGTTTCATCTGCGTTCTCCTCCAAACGCGTGGAGCCGCGGGGGCTCCGGTTGAACGGGACTTCGTGAAACGGCCAGAACTCTTCAAAGCAAAAAGAGAAAGGGGACCGGCGTTTCGCCGATCCCCCGATGTTCTTCACATATGCGGTCGGCTTATTCGGCGGCCTCTGCCACTGGCATGACCGAAATGAAGGTGCGACCCTTGAGGCCCTTGTGGAACTTCACGGCGCCTTCGACGGTTGCGAAAAGGGTGTGATCCTTGCCCTGACCGACGCCAGCGCCCGGCCAGAACTTGTTGCCGCGCTGACGCACGAGGATGTTGCCGGGGATCACGGCTTCGCCGCCGTATTTCTTCACGCCAAGGCGACGGCCGACGGAGTCGCGACCGTTACGGGATGAACCGCCTGCTTTCTTGTGTGCCATCTCGCTTCTCCTTTAGCCTTTTGCCAGCTCTTTGGCCTGTTCGACCCAGCCTTCACGCTCGATCCGGCCTTTGAACGACAGTTTCTCGTCCATAGCAGCGATGTCTTCTTCGGTCCATGCCGCGATCTGGGCGAAGGTGGTGACGCCGGCCTCGATGAGCTTCTTCTCGAGCGCGGGGCCCACGCCGGAGAGCAGCTTGAGGTCGTCGGCGCCCTCGGATTTCGGTGCGGCTTTCGCCTCGGCCTTGGGGGCGGCCTTCTTGGCGGGCGCCTTGCTCTCGGTGGCGGCCGCGGCCACGCCGGCCACGGAGCCCGCGCCGATGGCGGCCTTCACGCCGGTGCTGTCGCCGCCCTTTTCGAGGATCTCGGTGACGCGCAGCAGGGTGAGCTGCTGGCGGTGACCCTTGGTGCGCTGCGAGCCGTGCTTACGACGTCGCTTGACGAAGTGAATGACCTTGTCACCCTTGACCTGATCGATCACTTCGGCCTGAACGGCGGCGCCGCTCACGAACGGGGTGCCGATGACGGTGGCATCGCCACCCAGCATCAGAACCTCGTTGAATTGAACTTTTTCACCGGCATCCGCCGCAAGCTTTTCCACGCGGAGCATATCGCCCGACTGGACCTTGTATTGCTTGCCGCCGGTCTTGAGGACCGCAAACATCTGCTTCTTCCTTTGTCTGCCGCGTTCTGTGGCCCCCGAACCCGGGTGTTGATGGAGAGCCCCTGCCCCCCGCCTCGAACAGCGCGCCCCTGAGTGAGGCGTAATTGATACATCCCCCGCGCGAGGTTTGCCCCGCCGGGATGCGCGCTTATCGGGGGGATGCGGCGCAAAGTCAAGGCCCGCAAGGGCGCTTGTGGAGGATTTTCGGAGATCGCCCCCGTCAGAGCTTCTGGCTGCGCAGATGCTGCGCCACGGCCTGCCCCACGAGATAGGAGATTTCCTCGTACATGCTGTCGAAGGTGGCGAAGAGCGCACGGTTGAGCGCGCGGCCCTCCTCGGTTTGCCAGAAGGCGATATAGCGGTCGAGCTCCTCTGGGTCGAGCGGCTGGTAGGCGGTGAGCAGGAAGGCGGTGATCCAGGCGGTGCTGTCTTCGCGCACGCCCTCCTCCTGCGACCAGACATCGACGAGCATCTCCTCTTCGGAGAGCTCGTATGCGCCGCCATCAGCCAGCCCGCGATAGAGCATGAGGTTGGAATTGAGGATGCCCATCACGTTGAGGTCGATCAGGTCGCTATCGGCGATGAGCTGCTCGATCTGGCCCATGATGCGGGCCTCCTCGCTCTCGAGCTCCTCCACCTGCGCCTTGGCGGCCTCCTCTACCTCGCGGTCGAGAAAGGCTTCGCGCGCGGAAAGCTCCAGCGCGATGATCTCGGCGCCGAGGTCGGAGGTGAAGAAGCCCGCGAGCGGGCCGAGATCGACGCCTTCAAGCTCGGCCGAGAGCCGCTCGGCCACCAGACGGCGCATCTTGGAGGTGTCGTAGATGCGGCCCATGTGGTTGCGCCAGCTGCCCAGATCGGCCTCGGGCATCATGTCTTCGGCGAGGCTTTCGCCGTAGAGCAGCCCCTCCTCGCGCATGATCTCGACCGTCTCGCCGATGCGGATGGCGCCGAGTAGATCCTCCATCTGCGCGGCGCGATCCGCCAGCGCGGCGCCCGCCCAGAGACTAAGGCCGATGAGGCCCGCAACCAGCCCCGCTCCCTTGCGCATGCTCACCTCTCCCATGCTCGCGCGCCCGGCCTCGGGCCGCGCCGAATTGGTCTTGCCGTGCAAGGTAAGCGAATTTGGCCGGCAAACAATGCAAAACCCCCTTGCACCGCCCGGCATAGGCCATTAAACGCACGCTCCAGACCCCCGCGGAGAGGTGCCGGAGTGGTCGAACGGGGCGGTTTCGAAAACCGTTGTGGGCGAAAGCCTACCCAGGGTTCGAATCCCTGTCTCTCCGCCACTGACTCAGGTCGCGATCTGATTTTCCGGTGTCGAACTTGCCGTGGATCATCGTGCGGGCGCGAATGCCATGCGGCGCGAGCGCTTGTTGGAAAGCGTGGCACAGGCCATGCGAAAGAGGCAATATGGCGCGTCTGCACACGCGCCTTATGGCATGGTTTCCGGTCGGGATGGAATGTGCGGTCAGTTGAGGGCCAGCTTCACCCCGAGCAGCAAGCCGTCTTGCTCGACGTCATAGAGGAAAGACCCGTTGCTGCGATCGACCATGAGGTAGCGGTAGCCGCCGACGAGCGAGGAGCGGTCTGACAGGCGGTAGCCCATGCCCACCATCACGTCGGCCGTGAAATCCGAGCCCCCTGCCCCGGCCAGCGCCCAGCCGGTGAGATATGTCCGCTCGCCCAGATCATACCGACCGCGCAGGCCGACCATCCCGTCGAGCCAACTGTCGGAGCCGGAGACCAGCACACCAGGCAGGATACCCGGCAGGAACAGGAGATCGGAATTGACATCCCAGTACCGCAGGGCCCCGACCACGCGCATGTCGTAGTTGGGGGCTTGCGCGACGGACCATTCCGCCCCGATCGTCGCGATCAGCTGCTTGGCGTCGAACTGGAGGCCGCCGAAGGCCGGGCCCGGTGTGATCGCCGTGGCGCCGAGATCGACATATTGCAGGTCGCCGAGGATGCCGAACCGGCCGCGCGTCGCGGTGAAGGCGAGCATTGCGCCCATGTCGAGATTGTCGAGCACATCCGTGAAATCGGCATCGATATTCGCGGCGGGCAGGCCCGGAAAGGTTGCGACCGTGCCGCTGACGGAAGACCCCCAGAGATAGGGCACGACCTCGATGCGCCAGTCGGACTCCTGCGCACGGGCGGGGCCCGTCTCGGCGATGAGCGCGGTCATCAGGGCGCCGAGAAGCAGCGCCACGGCGCGGGCCTTGGGGAGAGCGGTGATTTTCATGTTCATTCCTTGACTTCCTGTGACTTGGGCTTCGCGGGCCGGGCGCATCAGACGTCGGCGCGTTCGATCGTCCAGTCGACCGTCGGGATATCGGGCAGCTCGCGGCCGTCATCGACGCCGATCTCGGCCTTGATGATCGCCTCGAGCTTGTCGCTCATCCGCTGGATCAGCTCGGCATTGGCCTCCCGGTCGCGCGCGAGGTTGTTCATCTCGACCGGATCCTGCTGCAGGTCGAAGAGCTCGACATCGTTGCGGGCGAAAAGCTCGTCGAGCGATTGCGGGCTGTGGCGCTCGACCGGCGCGAAGTAGCGCGAGAACTTGTAGCGCCCGTCGAAGACCGTGCGCATCGAGCCGCGCTTCTTCATGTCGGGCAGATAGCCCTCGCGCACCATCTGCATGATCGGCTTGCGGCCCAGGGCGCGCGCCTCGGCGTTGATACGGAAGATCTCGGCATCGTTGCTGGCCAGCCCGCTATAGGTGAAGAGCACGCTGTCGCGCACCGTGTCGACCTTCGCCGCCGCCGGATCGGACAGGGCGGTGGAGAAATCATGCCCGGGCAGTTCGCGGCCCGCAGACTCGGCCGCCTGCTCGGGCGAGGCCCCCACGAGCGACAGGATCGAAGGCACGAAATCGATGTGCCCGGTCAGCGAGACGCAGTCGCGCCCGCCGGCGACATCGGGATGCACC
This sequence comes from Roseovarius sp., assembly GCA_040222155.1. Classification (GTDB taxonomy): domain Bacteria; phylum Pseudomonadota; class Alphaproteobacteria; order Rhodobacterales; family Rhodobacteraceae; genus Roseovarius. The sequence continues at coordinate 10,194 of JAVKDQ010000210.1, read as the reverse complement.
ACGAACATCGGCAGGTGCATCGTCTCCTTGTAGGCGAAGGGCCCCTTGCCGCGCAGCCCGTGCGCGCCGGCCGCCTCGCCGTGGTCGGAGGTGAACATGATGATCGTGTTCTCCGACAGGCCGGCATTGTCGAGCTCGCGCAGGAGGTTGGAGAGCTGCGCATCGACCGTGCGGGTCGAGTTGATGTAGAAATCGTTGAAGCGCCGCCAGCGGTCCTCTTCCAGCGGGATGTGACCGAGGATGTAATCCCAGATCTTGAGGAACTCGCCATGCGCCTTGGGCCGGCCCGGCGCATCCAGCGGCTCGCGCAGCGACGCCGCCACCGGCTCGCCCCAGGTGGCGCGATACATCTCGTGATCGGGCGCGCGCGCGGCGCGGTTCAGAAGCGCGCCGGTATCCTGCACGGCCTCGCCCGGTGCATCGGTGTTGAAATACATGATGTCATGCGGGTTCACGAGGCTCACGAAGAGCGCCCAAGGCTTGCGCTCTTCGTTGAGCGGCCGGCCGTTTCGGCGCAGCCATGTCACCGCGCTGCCCGCGACGAGATGGTCGAAATGGAACCCGCCCAGCGTATGCCCGATGATGTCGCCGGGGCCGTAATAATCGGCGAACCCGTAGGCTTCCATCTCGTCGGTCAGAAGCTCGCGGTCGTTCATGTCGAAACCGGGGTCGAGGTGCCACTTGCCCTTGTAGGCGGTGTAGTAGCCCTGCTTGCGCAGCATATGCCCCAGTGTCGGCACCCGGTCGCCCAGCGGGCCCACGTATTTCATGTCGGCGTTCTCGAACATGCCGTTTTCGACGGTCGAGAGCCCCGTCAGCATGACCGCGCGCGAGGAGGTGCACATCGTCGCGGGGCAATGATGGTTGTGGAAGGTGGTGCCCGTGCGCATGAGCCGTTCGTGCCCCGGCAGCTCGAGCCCCGCAGGCCATGACGCGCGGTAGCGCTCCTGATCGGTAAAGATGAAGAGCACGTTGGGCCGGTCTGGCCGGGCTCCGAGGGGCCGGCTTGCCGCCGTGGTTGTGCTGGCCTGCGCGGCTCCGCCAAGCAAGGCCCCTGTGGCCACGGCGCCGCTGGCCAGCGCCAGTTTCGTGAATTCCCGCCGCGTTGGCCCAGATTTCAGGTGTGTCATTGAAATGTCCTCTCCCTGCCGACCCGCCCGGCGTGTTGGTTCGCTGCCGCGCGTCCGGTCTCGGGTTCAGGATTACCGACGGGGCACGGGGCGAGCTATGCAGATACGTTCAATTGACATATGATCGTTGCCAGGCCGGGGGCGGCAGCGCTCCGGCTTTCGGTATTGGAGGGGGAATGCCGACACCTGCACTTGCCAGTTTCAATGACACCGAACAGTTGTCGATCGCCCTTGCGCATACCGATGTGCGGGCGATGCAACTGAATGAAGGGGCTTTCGGGGCGCATCTGAGCCAGCAGCAGATCGACGGCTGGACGCTGCAGTTTCTCGAGTTCGTCGATGGCGTATCGACCTGTGCCGGGAGCGCCCCGGCAGACAGGGCGGCCTTCGTGGTTCCGCTGACGGTCGGGGACAAGTGCCGTTTGCTGGGCAGCCCGCTGGAGGAGACGGTCATCGGCATCTACGCGCCCGGATCGGAACATGCGGACGTTTCGGCGAGCGGCCTTTCCGAAGTGGTGCTGACGCCGCCGGCCGAGCTGCTCGAGGAAGCCCTTGGCCGGGGCGAAGAGTTCAGCCTTCCGGCGGAGGGCTCACTGCTACGCACGATCCCCGGCGCGGAGCTGGCAGCGCTTCGGCGGATGCTGAGCAGCGCGGTGGCGCATGGGCCGCAGATCGTTGCCCATTCCGCTGCGGCTCGGGGGCTGACGAGCGATCTCGAGGTGGTGCTGCTTTCGGCGCTGTCGGCCGCGGACGAGACCCCGGCCATCGGGCGGCTTCCGCGGCGGGCGATCCTCCGGCGGGTGAACGAGCTCTTGCAGGACGACGAGGTGGAGCCGATCCATGCCTCGGATCTCGTGCGGCTGACGGGGGTCAGCTACCCCACGCTCAGACGGGTCTTTCTCGAATGGTTCGGAACCACGCCGATCAACTACCTGCAGATGAAGCGGCTCTATCTCGCGCGCCGGCGCTTGCAAAGCGGCGCGCATGAGAAGGTGAGCGATGTCGCCATGTCCTGTGCGTTCTGGGAACTCGGCCGTTTCGCCCAACGCTACAGGGAGGTCTTCGGGGAATTGCCGTCGGAGACCCTGAAAGCCGCGACCGAAAGGGAGTGCCCGGCGCGGCGTGTCGGTTTTTTCACGAGGTGAGACCCGTCTCAACGAGGGCGGCGGCATGTCGATCGGCGACCGGGCGTCGCTCGATACGGCGCGCAATCTTGCCGGGGGCGGGTATGACGCGATGACCGAGCCGCAGATCATAGCGCAGGCAAAGGCGGATCTGGGCGCGCGGATGGAGGGCAAGACCTATGCGCCGCTCCTGCCGGCGGACAGGAAGGCGCCCATCGGGATAGCGGACTGGCTGCGCAAGACCGGCCAGGACGAGGTTGTCTCTTTCGAGACGGGGTGACCAGCCGCGCGGCGAGGATCGCGCGGATGCGGCGTGCGGGCTTGCGATTCCATCGCATGGCGGGGGCGTGGCTCGGCGCGAAGGGCGTCAGCCTGCGCCTTCTTGCCGGGCGCCCGCCCAGTCTTGTGTCGACGCGCGGAACACCGGCCTTGGCTCGATCACGACATTGGCGGCGTATCGCGTCTCCTTGGCGCGCAGCATCTGCTCGAAGGCCTCCTCGACGAGCGCGTTGCGATCGAGATAGGCGCTGGTGAGCGACGGCACCCAGAGCTCGGCCTCGGGCAGGTCGTCGAACCCGGCGATCGCGATGTCGCGCCCGGCCTGGATGCCGGAGGCGGTGAGATGGAGCATCGCGCCGAAGGCGAGGATATCGTTGTAGCAGAAGACGGCGCTGGGTGGCTCCGGCAGGGCCAGAAGGCGCTCCATGGCCTTGTAGCCCTCGCGCCGGGTGACCGGCGTGGCGATGTCGAGGCTCGCGTCGGCGTCTATCCCGGCGCGGCGCAGGGCCTTCTGGTAGCCGGTGAACCGCTCCTCGCGCGACGAGGCTTCGCGCGAGCCGCCGAGAAAGGCGATGCGCCTGTGGCCGCTCTCGATGAGGCGGGTGGTGATGATGTCGGCGGCGCTCGCGTTGTCGAAGCCGATATAGGAGGCGTTCATGCCCTGCACCTTGCGCAGCACCTGCACCACCGGGATGCCGTAATCGGTGAGCATCGCGAAGTCTTCCGCCGAACTGCCCTCGGCGGCGCAGACGAAGACCCCGCCCACGTTGTTCTCGACCATGCGCGTGACGATCTGGCGTTGCGTGGCGAGGCTTTCATCGGCATCGCCATAGAGCATCAGCCGCCCCTTCTCGGCGCATTTGCGCGACAGGTCGGAGACGAGATCGGCGTTGAACCGGTTGGCCGAGCCCGACATCACCATGCCGAAGAGGTTCTGGTTCTGGCTTCTCAGGTTGGCGGCGGACTGGTTGTAGACATAGCCGATGCGCTCGGCGGTGGCGCGGATCGCGCGCTTGGTGGATTGCGGAATCTGCGGGCTGTCGCGCAGGGCGAGCGACACGGTGGCGTTGGAGACTTTCGCCTCCCTGGCGACATCCGAGAGTGTAACCCGCTTTTTCATGACCCGCCCTTAGACTGCCAGAAGGTTCTACCCTCGGCTTGGGTGTGTCGCAATCCGGTAAAGCGCGCGGGCCGGGGCCACGGGAGGGATGGCTCCGGCCCGCGCGCGTGGCCCCTAGTAGCGCGGCATGACCGCCCCCTCCGACGCCGGGGCCACATGCTCGGCATAGAATTTCAGGTAGCCGCGCGTGACGGTCGGCGCTGGCGGAACATGGGAGGCGCGGCGCGCCTCGAGTTCGGCTTCAGGCACGTCGAGATCGAGCCGGCGCGCGGTGAGGTCTATCCGGATCGCATCTCCATCGGCGACGAGCGCGATGGGGCCTCCGCGCGCGGCCTCGGGCGTGACATAGCCGATGGCCGGCCCGTGGGTGGCGCCGGAAAAGCGCCCGTCGGTGACGAGCGCGCAGGTTTCGCCCAGCCCCGCGCCTATGAGTGCCGAGGTGGCGCCCAGCATCTCGCGCATTCCCGGGCCACCCTTGGTGCCCTCGTTGCGGATGATGACGCAGGTGCCATCGGCGATGAGGCCCGCACGGATCGCGTCGATCGCGTCTTCCTCCGACTCGAAGACGCGCGCTGTGAGAGTGACCTTCCACATGGCCTCCGCCACGCCCGAGACCTTCACCACGGCGCCGCCCGGCGCGAGCGAGCCCTTGAGGATGTAGATCGAGCCTTCGGGGTTCACCGGCGCCTCGCGGCGCGCGATGCAGCTCCGCTCGCCGGCCTCGGGGGCCTCTGCCGCGATCTCGCCGGCGGTCTTGCCGCTGACGGTGAGCTGCCCGGCATCGAGCAGGTCGCCAAGGGCGCGCATCAGCGCGGGCACACCGCCCGAGGCGCCAAGGTCGGTCACGCCCCAGGGGCCGGAGGGGGCGAGCTTCACCAGTGTTGGCGTCTCGCGCGAGAGCGCATCCCATGTGTCGAAGTCGATCTCGTGGCCCGCCTCGTAGGCCATGGCGATGAAATGCAGCACCATGTTGGTGGAGCCGCCCACCGAGAGGCCCACGCGCATCGCGTTGAGCATCGCCTCGCGGGTCATGATCCGCGAGGGGCGCAGATCTTCCTTGAGCATCTCCATGATGCGCATGCCCGCGTACTTGGCCGCGCGCAACTGGTAGTTGGAGCCCGCCTCCAGCGTGCCGCTGCCGGGCAGCGAGAGGCCCATCGCCTCGACATAGATGCCGGAGGTGTTGCCGCTCGTCGCCGTGTCGCAGGCGCCGGGGAAGGGAAAGTGGTTGTCTTCCAGCCCCTTGAGGTCTTCCGCGGTGATCTTGCCGCGCAGGAACTCGCCCACACCGTCATAGACGGTTTCGAGAAACACCTTCTGCCCCTTGTAGGTGCCCGCGCGCGTGGGCCCGCCATAGACCACGATCGCGGGCAGATCGAGCCGGGCGGCGGCCATCACCATGCCGGGCATCACCTTGTCGCCAGAGCCGATCAGCACCATCGCATCGAGCCGATGGCCCTGCACCATGAGCTCGATCATGTCGGCCACCACGTCGCGGCTGGGCAGCACGTAGCGCATGCCCTCCGAGGCGAAGGTTTCGGAATCGGTAACGTGGAAGGTGTTGAACTCGCAAGGGGTACCGCCCGCCATGCGGATGCCCGCCTTCACCGCGTCGGCCACCTGCCGGAGGTGGAAATTCTCCGGCGAGAAATCCTGGTAGGTGTTCACCACGGCGATCATCGGGCGCTCGAATTCCTCGTCGATGAACCCCGCGCCCTTGGCCCAGGCGCGCTGGAGCGATCTTTCGGGGCCGGTGAACTGTTTCTTGCTGCGCATTGTCGGATGTCTCCTGCGGTTGAAGGGCGGTTGGGGTCATTTCCCCATCAGAAGATCGGGGAAGAAGGTGGAAATGCCGGGCACGTAGGTGATGAGCAGCAGCACCGCGATGTTGACCAGCACGAAGGGCAGCACACCCATCGAGATCTCCGCCACCGGCTGCTTGAGCGTCGAGGCGGCGACGAAGTTGTCGAGCCCGAAGGGCGGTGTGATCATGCCGGTGCAGATGTTGAGGCTCACCACGATGCCGAAATGCACCGGGTCGATGCCGAGCGACTGCGCCACCGGGAACATCGTGGGCACGAGGATAAGGAGCGCCGAGCCCGGGTCGATGAACATGCCGGTAACGAGGAAGAGCAGATTGACGATGATCAGGAAGGTGATCGGCCCGGCATTGATCGCCTCCATGAAGCCGATCACGGCGGCGGGCACCTGTGCCACGGTGATGAAGAAGGCCAGAGCACTGCCCACGGCCAGCAGGATGAAGATCACCGCCGAGGAGATGGCGCTGTTCTCGGCCACCTTGAGGAGCCGCGCGGCGCTCAGGTTGCGGAAGACGAGCGCCTCGACGAGAATGGCGTAGATCACGCTCACCGCCGCCGCCTCGGTGGGGGTGAAATGGCCCGAATAGATGCCGCCGAGGATGATCACAGGCATGCCGAGCGCCCAGAGCACCGACATCTCGAAGCCGCCCTCGGCCTCTGCGGCTGCGGGGCGCGCGCTCTTGTCGGGCGCGCGCAGGGCCACGAGGAGCGCGAAGGCGAAGGCCAGCACCAGCCCCACCACGAGGCCTGCCGCGAAGAGCCGCGCGATCGAGGTGCCGGTGAGCCAGCCGAAGATGATGAGCACGAGGCTCGGCGGGATGAGCAGCGCGATTTCGGCGGAGGCGGAGATGAGGCCCAGCGAGAAGCGCCTGGCGAAGCCTTCCTCCTGAAGCCGCGGGTAGACGAGCCCACCGAGGGCCGCGACCGTGGCCGGAGCCGAGCCGGAGACGGCGCCGAAACCCACCGCCGCGCCGATGGTGGAATAGCCCATGCCCCCGGCCGTGCGCCGGAAGAGCGCGGCCATCATGGTGGTGAGGTGCCGCGCGATGCTCCCGCGCCCCATGAGTTCGGCCGCGAAGATGAAGAAGGGGATGGCCAGCAGCACGCTGTGGTTCATGCCGCCCACCATCTTCTGCACGATCACGAGGTCGGGCATGGCCGGGTAGAGCAGCATCTTGATCAGCAGCGCCGGGATCACCAGCACGAGGAACATGGGAAAGCCGAGCGCCAGCAGCGCCAGCGCGAGGCAGACCACGAAAAGGACGGTCATTCGATCTCTCCGGGCCGGCCCGCCCTGCCCTCATCGGAAAAGGCTCCGGGGGCGGCGAGGTTGATGAAAAAGCCCAGTGCCAGCACCAGCCCCCCCAGAACCGTGGGGGTGTAGAGCAGCGACATGGGCACGCCCAGCACGGGCGAAATCTGGCCGCTGCCGGCCACGAAGCTGGTGAGATTCCAGCCGAGCCACGCGATATAGAGGCTGGTGGCCGCACCTGTGAGGTTGATGGCGATGGTGAGCGCCCTCTGCGCGGCGCCCGGCAGCCTCTCCAGCACCATGTCGATGGAGACATGGCGGCGTTCCACCAGGGCCACGCCCGCGGCCAGAAAGATCGTCCAGATCAGCATGAAGGAGACGACCTCCTCGATCCAGGCGAGTTCGGAGGCCAGCGACGGGACCACCGAGCGGATGATCACGTTGAGCCCGTAGAGCACCGTCATCGCGAGCATCAGGAGCCCCGCCGCGATACGCTGGGCGGAATAGAAGAGACGAAGAAGAGCCATGCAGCCTCCGGAACGAGAGATGAGGCCGGGCGGCGATGGGGCCGCCCGACGGGAACAGGCCTATTGAAGCGCCTTGAGTTCCTGCTCGTAAATCCCGATCAGCTCTTCGCCCACGTCACCGGCGCGCTCGATATAGGCGGCCTTGGCCGGCTCGTAGGTCATGTCGCGGATGGCAGCGCGCTCTTCCTCTCCGGCCACCACCACGTTCATGCCGAGCTCGCGCAGGGTCTCGAGCGAGGCGGCCTCGTCCTCGGCCTTGCGCTTGTCCATCACGGCGCTGTTTTTCTCGATGATCTCCGTGATCGCCGTCCGATACTCTTCGGGCAGGCTGTTCCACCAGCCGGGATTGAAGGCCACCACATCCTCGATCGCGCCGTGGTCGGTCACGTAGAGGTTTGTCTGCACCTCGTAGAAGCGCATCCGCTCGATGATGTCGAGCGGGTTTTCCTGCCCGTCGACAACGCCGTTCTGCAGGGCGGTGTAGAGCTCGGCGAAGGGCAGTGCGATGGCCGAGGCGTTCATCGCGTCGAACTGCTCGATAAGGATGTTGGAGTTCATCACGCGAAACCGCTGGCCCTCGAAGCTGTCGGGGCTGGTGATGTCCTTGTTGGAGGTGAAGGCCTTGCGCCCGTTGGCCCAGATGTCGAGCGCGACGAAACCCTTGTCCTCGAAGGTGGCGAGCACCGCGTCGCCGAAGGGCCCGGTGCGCAGCTTCTGCGCCATCTCGCGGTCGCTCGGCATGATGTAGGGAATGTCGAAGATCGCCACCGCCGAGTTGAAGCCGGTGAGGAAGGCGGCGGGGATGACGGTGCCCTCGATGGTGCCGAGTTGCACGCCCTCGATGATCTCGCGCGGGTTGCCGAGCTGGGAGGAGGGGAAGATCTGGAATTCAACGGCCCCGTTCGTGGCCTCGGCCACTTGGGCGGCCACATCCTCGAGCGTGCGGTGGCGCGCGGTGGTGGGCGGATCGAGATGGCCGATCTTTGCCACGTAATCCTGAGCATGTGCGTCCGGGGTGAGGAAGATGGTGGAAGCCGCGACGGCCAGTGCGGGCAAGTATTTGAGATACATGGTCCTATACCTTTGTTGGGGTTGGTTTTTCGTCTTCGGGATCAGCTTGCCTGATCTTCTTGTGCTTGGTGATGAGCGGAGCGCAGCGCTCCATGGCGATGCGCACGGTGTCTTCGGCGGGCCTTTGCCACCAATCGAGGCTGGAGAAGAGCTCGAGCTCGAAATCGCCGTCGTAGCCCGTGGCGGCGAGGGTTGCGAGCGCGCCGTCTATGTCGGCCACGCCATCGCCCACCATGCCGCGATCCTGGAAGTTGCGAGTGTCGGCGAGCCAGTCGCAGAGGTGGAAGGTGGCGATGCGGCGCGGATGGGTGGCGGCCAGCGCGGGCAGGAACTCGGGATCCCACCAGCAATGGTAGATGTCGGGCACCATCGCCGCCATGTGCCCGAGCTGCTGCATGAGGTCATGGCACTGGCGGTAGGTGTTGAGGCAGGAGCGCGAGGCGGCATACATCGGGTGGAGCGGCTCGAGCCCGATGCGGGTGCCGCAGGCTTGGGCATGGGGCACGAGCGCGGCGAGCAGGTCGGCCACCTCGGCGCGGTCGAGCGCGATGTTGCGATGCGTCTCCGAAGCGCCGCCCACCACCATCACCAGCACCGGCGCGCCGAGCTCGGCGGCCATGTCGAGCCGCCGGCGGTTCTCGTCGAGCGCGCCGGCCCTGTTCTCGCCGGTCATCCAGGCGCTGGTGCAGAGCGAGGCAGCGAAGAGCCCGGCATCGCGGGCGCGCCGGGCGAGCGCTCCGGCCCCGCCATCGCGGCGCACCGGGTCGACCCAATAGGCGATGCCCTCGACCCCGTGGCGGGCATAGAGGTCGATCGCCGCGCCGGTCTCCACGTCGGGCGTGGTGATCTGGTTTATGGCGAAGCGCCAGCCGGTCATTGCGCGGCCTCCTCTGCGCGCGCGCCCCTCAGCTGCGCGCGATGGGCTTCGGTTGCCGCCGCGTCGAGCGTGCGGCCATCTTTCGCGAAGAGAACGCCATAGTCGCGCCGCGCGGCCTCGAGGCTGATCTTGCCGTCCTCCACGTCTTCCCGCACCCGGAGCGGATCTCGCTCCAGCGGGTCGCCATAGCCCCCGGCGCCGGCTTGCCAGTGCAGAACCGTCTGGCCCTTCTCCACCTCCAGCGTGAATTTCGACGGCATGGGCTGGCGCGTGCCATCGGCGGCGACAAGGTAGTTCTCGCTTGCCGCTCCCGGCGCGCCGCCCTCTAGCCCGTAGGGGCGATGGGTGGCACGGTCGGCCCGCACCTGCAGCGTCGCCCGGTCGGCCAGAAGCGTGTATTGCCGCGCGAGCCCGAGGCCGCCGCGATGCCGCCCCGCCCCGCCCGAGTCGGGCCGGAAGCCGTAGGAGTCGATCCGCAGCGGATAGCGCGCCTCGGTTGTCTCGACGGGCAGGTTCGACATGTTCTGCGAGGGGTTCGTGACGCCATCCACACCGTCGCGGTCGCAGGCCCCGCCCCATGCGCCGTTGATCATGTCGACCATCACGAAGGGTTGGCGGGTGTCGGTGTGGTAGCCGCCGAAGGCCACCACCGTGTTGCCCCCCTCGCCCGCCGCGCGCACCCGTTCTGGCACGATCTGCGCCAGCGCCCCCATCACCGTGTCGACCACGCGGTAGCCGGTGAGCGCGCGCGCCACCACCGGCGCGGGCATCACGGGGTTGAGCACGCTGCCCTGGGGGGCGGTGACGTGGTTGCAGCGGTTGACGCGGGCTTTGTTGGGCAAATCATTCTCACGCGCGCAGCGCACCGCGAGATAGGAAGCCGATTTGACGAAGGAGAGTGTCGAGTTGATCGCGCCCTTCACCTGCGGCGAGGATCCGGCGAAGTCGATCGCGAGCGCGCCGCCCGTCACGTCGATCCGGCAACGAATCGGGA
>JAVKDQ010000209.1:0-8983 GCA_040222155.1 Roseovarius sp. | reverse complement strand
TGGAGGTGCGGGTAACGATGAAGGCATCCACCGAACGCGTGAGATAGGTGCAGGGCCGACCGTCGGCATAGACGATGAGCACCTGGTAGACCGAGTAGCCGATCTGGTCGTAGCCGGTGAAATAGAACATGCTGTCCTGCCCGAAGAGCAGCATCACATCCACGCCTTCGCGCGCCATCACCGCCCTCAGACGGCCAAGCCGCGCCTCATATTCCTCGGGCGCGAAGACGAGAACCTTTTCAGTTCCGTTATCCATGTCGTGATCTCGTTGTCAGGAGGTGGCCCGGCCCGGCGCCACCTGTGCCGGACCGGAAAGCGTGTCTTGCGTCAGGCGTCGATCCAGACGCTTTCCGGCAGCGCGCCGCTGCCGAGCGGCCCGAGCGGGATCTCGGGAACGCCCTGCACATGGCTCGCCTTGCCGTCGACGAGATTGGGATGCGCGGCGATAAGCGTGCCCGCCCCGTCGCGGATCATCCGCTGCATGTCGCAGAACATCTCAGAGCGCAGCGCCGCATCCGGCTCGGCCCGCGCGGCCAGCAGAAGCTCGTCGAAGGCCTCATCCTTCCACTGCGACTCGTTCCACGGCGCGGTCGAGGCATAGGCGAAGGAGAGCATCGTGTTGGCGGTCGGACGCATGTTCCAGTTCGAAACCATGAGCGGTTGCTTCATCCACACGGTGCCCCAATAGCCATCGTTTGGCACGCGCTTCACCTCGAGATTGAAGCCGATCTTCTGCGCCTCTCGTTGCAGCATCAGGCACATGTCGACGAGCCCGTTGCCGATGTCGGCGGCATGGATCACGGCACTCGTCACGCCCGATCTCTCGAGATGGAATTTCGCCTTGTCGGGGTCGTAGGCGCGCTGCTCGAGATCGGCGCAATGCTCGTTATAGGCGGGCCCGATGGGGTGATCGTTGCCGATCGTGCCATGCCCCTTCAGGATGGTCTGCACCACGCGGTCGCGCCGCTGCAGATATTTGAGCCCCATCACGAAATCGGGGTTGTTGCCCGGCTCGCGGTCGAGCATCGCCACGATATCCGAATAGGCACCGGAGGGGATGGAGACCACATCCATGCCCTCGGTCGCCTCCACCTGGTCGATCAGGTTGGGGTCGATGGCCATGATCATGTCGACATCCCCGGCCAGAAGCGCGTTGACACGCGAGGTGCTGTCGGTGATGGCGAAGCTCTCGAACTCCTCCACATGCGCCGTTTCGCGCCAGTAATTCTCGTTGCGCCGCCCGATCGAGCGGATGCCGGGGCTGAACTCCTCGCAAACGAAAGGCCCCGTTCCGGCAGGTTTCTGGAAATACTCTCCCGAAGCGCCATCCTGCACGATCTTGAAATGCGCCGTCGCGAGGATCGCGGGCAGGTCGGAGTTGGGCGTCTCCAGAATGGCCTTGACCGTGTGGTTGTCGACCTTCTTCCACTCCGTGATCATGCTCACCAGCGCCTTGGCGCCAGAGACGGAGTCCTCCCCCAGATGGCGGTTCATGCTGTAGATCACGTCATCGGCGGTGAGCTTCTTGCCGTCGTGAAACTCCACGTTCCGGTGCAGCTTGAAAGTAAACTCGGTCGCGTCGGCGTTGGCGCTGTATTCCTCGGCCAGTTCCGGGGTGAGGCTCAGATCTTCGTTGAAACGCGTGAGCCCGTTGTAATAGGCCGCGCTGCGGTAGTAATCGAGGCCCGATTCCATCATCACCGGGTCGAGCGTATCGTTGGGGCCGTGCAGGTTGGTGGCGAGGCGGAAGCGCCCGCCCTTCTTGGGTTCCGCCGCGCGCGCAGGGCGGGCAGCTGACAGAAGCGAGCCGGCAGCGCCCGCCGTGAACCCTGCCCCGAGAAGCAACTTCATGCTGTCTCGCCGCGAAATGCGTCCGGCACCGAAGCCGCGCGCAACCTGCGCTACCAGCGCATGTCTTTCAGAAGTCTTTTCGTGATTGTCCATTCCGAACCTCCCTGTTCGCCGGGACGCCTGCGAGAGAGCATCGAACGGCCATTTCGGGAAAGGCGCGGGATGAGGCCGGTTTCGGCGCTCATCGGCTAGTCCGTCATGGCGCGCCGATGCGGTTGAAATCCACGCATCGCAACCCACACATGCGATCACGCTACAGCGAGTTTAATGAATTTAGGAGTCTTATTTTTCATTTTGGTGGATTTTTGAATCTTAAATAAATCACTCATGCCATTTTTCAGGACTAAAGTGCAACTCTCGCCTATGCGACAATGCCGGAGGCCCGCAACTGGGCGATCCGGGCGTCATCGAGGCCCAACAGGCCAGCCAGCACCTCTGTGCTGTCACCACCGAGCCGTGGCGCCGCGCGCCCTGCCATGGGCGGGGTCGCGGAGAGCTTGAGCGGCGAGCCGACGCCCTGCACCAAAGCCCCGCTTTCGGTCACGGGCCGGGTGCGCATCTCCCGTGCGATCACCTGCGGATCGTCGAAGACCCGCGCGATATCGTTGATCGGCCCCACCGGTACGCCGGCCTCCCCGAGGCGGGCTATCCAGTCGTCCATATCCCGCTGTCGCAGGATCTCCTGCAACTCCGGCACCAGCGTCTCGCGGTTTTGCACTCGCGCCGGGTTGGTGGCATAGCGCGGATCCGCCGCCAGTTCGGGCCGCCCTGCCACCTCGCAGAACCGGCCGAACTGCCGGTCGTTGCCGATGGCGAGGATGATGTGCCCATCCCGCGCCGCAAAGGCCTGATAGGGCACGATGTTGGGATGCGCATTGCCAAGCCGCCCGGGCGAACGGCCGGTCGCCAGATAGTTCAGCGCCTGGTTGGCCAGCGTCGCCACCTGCACGTCGAGCAGCGCGAGGTCGATATGTTGACCTTCACCCGTGGCATCGCGGTGGCGCAGTGCCGCCAGAATGCCGATTACCGCGTAGAGCCCGGTGAGAATATCGGTCAGCGCCACGCCCACCTTCATCGGCTCGGCGCCCGGCGCGCCCTCGGGTTGGCCCGTAATGCTCATGAGCCCGCCCATCGCCTGGATCAGAAAATCGTAACCCGCGCGATCGGCATAGGGGCCGGTCTGGCCGAAGCCCGTGATCGAGCAGTAAACGATGTCGGGCCGGACCGCGCGCAAACCCTCGTAATCCAGCCCGTAGCGCGCGAGCCCGCCACACTTGAAGTTTTCCACAACCACGTCGCAATGCCGCGCCAGATCGCGCACCAGCGCCTGCCCTTCCGGCGCACCGATATCGACGGCAATCGATTTCTTGCCACGGTTCGCCGCATGGAAATAGGCCGCACCACGGTTTTCGCCCGCACTGTCGTGCAGGTCTGGCGGCCCCCAGCTTCGGGTGTCGTCGCCGCCCTCGGGGCGTTCGATCTTGATCACTTCGGCCCCCAGATCGGCAAAGATCTGCGTGGCCCAAGGCCCGGCCAGAATGCGCGTGAGATCGAGCACGCGCAGCCCGGCAAGCGCTTGCGGTGTCTGGGCGGGGCCGCTCATGCCGCGCTCATGTCACGCTCGGGCCGGATGTGGTGAGGCCGGGCGCGCGCGGTGGAGAGGAGGCGCGAGCGTCCGGCCCCTTGGCTCGGGCCGTATCCGGCCCGACCCTCACCCCTTCACCCGCTCGTTCGCGGGGTCGAGGAACGGCTTGAAAGAGGGCGTGGCCCGGAACCGCTCGCAGGCGATCTCGATCTCGAAACCGCCGGAGTCGAGAAACGCCTTGTCGACGCCCTCGGCGCAATGCACGTAGCCCATGCCCAGCGACGCGCCGAGGCGATGGCCGAAGCCCCCGGAGGTGATCGAGCCCACGATGGCGCCGTCCTTCCAGATCGGCTCCTCGTGGTAGAGCATCCGGGGCGGATTCTGGTCGTCCAGCCTGAATTGCACGAGGCGCTTCGTGGGCTTTCCGGCCTCGCGGGCACGCTTCAGAACGTCCGCCCCGATGAACCCGCCGGGCTTGTCGAAATCCACAGCAAAGGAGAGACCCGCCTCGATGGGCGTGTCCTCTTCCCCGATATCGTGGCCCCAATGGCGATAGGATTTCTCCATCCGCATGCTGTTGATGGCGAAAAAGCCGCCGTGCCCGAGGCCAAACGCCCGGCCCGCCTCCACGAGCGTATCGAAGACATGCAGCGCGAAATCAGCGGGAATGTAGATCTCCCAGCCCAGCTCGCCCACGAAGGTCAGCCGGCTGATGCGTACCTTGGCATAGCCGATCTCCACCTCCCGGCTGGTGCCGAAAGGAAAGGTTGCGTTGGACAGATCCTCGCCCGAGACCTTCTCGAGCAGCGCGCGCGATTTCGGCCCCATGAGCGCCAGCATCGGCAAGCCGGCGGAAATGTCGGTGGCGAAGGCGTGGGCGTCGGCGGGGATGTGCCGGGTAAGCCACGACATGTCGCGCGTCTGGCTCGCCACCACCGTCACGATCATGAAGGAGGTCTCCGATAGCCGCGTCACGGTCACGTCCGCCTCGATGCCCCCGCGCTTGTTGAGCCATTGGGTGTAAACGACCTTTCCCGCCGGCACATCCACGTTGTTGGCGCAGATGCGGTTCAGCACCTCGCAGGCATCGCGCCCGTCGAGCCGGAACTTGGCAAAGCAGCTCTGGTCGAAGAGCGTGACGTTCTCCTGCGTATTGAGGCACTCGGCCTTGCAATCGTCAAACCAGCTCTGCGGGCCGAAGGCATATTCGATCTCCGTGGAACGGCCTTCGCCAGCGAAGAAACCGGGGCGCTCGTAGCCCGAAAGTTCGGTCATCGACGCGCCCTGCGCGATCAACCTGTCGTGGAAGGGGCTCGTCCGAACGTTCCGCGCGGTCTCATATTGCTGGTAGGGCCAATGCATCTTGTAGAGCAGGCCCAGCGTTTCCTTCGTGCGGTCGAAGAGATAGGTCGAGTTGGATTGGAACGGCTGCATCCGCCGCACATCCACATCGGCCAGCTCCACCGGCGGGTGGCCATCGCGGATCCAGTCAGCCAGCGCCTTGCCCACCCCTCCAGACGAGAGAATGCCCACCGAGTTGAACCCGCAGGCGCAGAAAAGGCCCTGCACCTCGGGCGTCTCGCCCAGAAGGTAGCGGTCATCCGGCGTAAAGCTCTCGGGGCCGTTGAAGAAGAGCTGAATGCCGGCATTTGCGAGCGCCGGCACCCGGCGCACAGCCATGTCGAGGATCGGCTCGAAATGGTCAAAGTCTTCCGGCAGGCTGTCGAAACAGAAATCCTCCGGGATACCCTCGTGGCCCCATGGCTTCGCCTCGGGCTCGAAGCAGCCGAGCAGCAGCTTGCCCGCATCTTCCTTGTAATAGGAGCACTCGTCGGCCACGAAGAGCACCGGCAGGTTCTGCGGCAGGTCGGGGATCTGCTCGGTCACGATGTAGAAATGCTCGGCCGCGTGCAGCGGCAGCGACACGCCGATGCGCGCGGCGAACTCGCGCGACCACATGCCGCCGGAGATCACCACGTTCTTCGCACGTACCTCCTCGCCATTCGCGAGCTTCACGCCCACCGCGCGGCCGCCTTCCACCAGCACCCGTTCCACCGGTGTGTCCTCGAAGATCTTCGCGCCGCGCATCCGCGCGCCTTTCGCCATGGCCTGCGTCACGTCTGCCGGGTTCACCTGCCCGTCATTGGGCATCCAGATCCCGCCGCAGATGTCGCCCGTCTCCACCAGCGGCCAGCGCTCGAGGATCTCGCCGGGCGTAACCACTTCGGCGGCAAGGCCGAAGTTGCGCGCCATGGAGACACCGCGCTTCAGCTCCTCGAACCGCGCCTCGTGAGTCGCAAGCCGCAGCGCCCCGTTCTGCTTGAAACCGGTGGCCTGACCTGTCTCGGCCTCGAGTTCGCGGAAAAGCTCGCCCGTATATTTCGCCAGCTCGGTCATGTTGCGGGTGGCGCGCAGCTGCGTCACCAGCCCCGCCGCGTGCCATGTGGTGCCGCAGGTGAGCTGCTTGCGCTCGAAGAGAACGACATCCTCGATCCCGATCTTGGTAAGGTGATAAGCAATCGAGCAACCGGCAACGCCGCCACCGATGATCACCACATCGGCATGACTAGGTATCGACATGAACGTTCTCCAACTTCTTCACGCACCCAGATAGGTGTCGATGATCTGCTTGTTCTCTTCCATTTCCCCCGGCAGACCGGACCAGACGAAATGCCCGCCATCCATCAGGTGCAACCTGTCGGCGTGTTCGGCCACCCGTGCGATATTCTCCTCCACGATGACGATTGTCATGCCCGCTTCGCGCAGCCCGTCGATCGAGTCGTAGATCTGGTCTATCACCACGGGCGCCAGCCCGAGCGAAGGCTCGTCGAGCATGAGAAGGCGGCAATCCGCCATCATGAGCCCGCGTCCGATCCCCAGCATCCTGCGCTCCCCTCCCGACAACGAACTGGCCGTCTGGCCCGCGCGTTCCTTGAGCTTCGGGAAGAGCGTGAAGACCTTCTCGAGCTGGGCTTCGCTGCGCTGGGCCGAGCGGTTCGCGTAGCCGCCGACAAGCAGGTTTTCCAAAATCGTCATGTCCTTGTACACCAGATCGCCCTGAGGAACATGCACAAGACCCATCTGCGCGATCCGTTGGGGCGCCGTGCCGAGCACATCCTTGCCTCCGAGCCGCACCGCACCGGTGCAGCTGGGCATCAGGCCCGAGATCGCGCGCAGGAGCGTCGTCTTGCCGTGGCCGTTGGGCCCGACGATGCCCACCAGCTCACCCTGCTCCACCGTCATGGAGATGCCGTTGAGCACATGCCCTGTCCCGTAGGACGCGAAGAGATCGCCTGTCTCAAGAAGCGCCATCGCCCTGCCCTCCCGCCATCTTGCCCTTCCGGCTCTCGGCCGCGCCGGACACACCGAGGAAAACATCCACCACGTCCTGGTTCTCGGCAAGGCTGTCGGCCGGGCCCTCGTGCAGCTTCGCGCCATGATGCAGGATCATTACCCTGTCGGCGAAGGCGGTCATGAAGCTCATCACGTGCTCGATCACCACGATGGTGGTGCCGTGAAAATCGCGTAGCTGCCGGAAGACCGCCGCGCAGGTTTCGATCTCGCCGGGGTTCAGCCCGCCCACCGGCTCGTCGAGCAGCACCAGCTTGGGGTGGCTGACGATGGCAGAGGCGATCATCAGCAGCTTGAGTTGCAACACAGGCAGGCTGCCCGCCGTGGCATGGGCGTAGCTGGTGAGCTGCGTCAGCTCCATCACCTCGTCGGCGCTGGCATTCGCGGCAGCATCGAAGCGCAGGCCCGGCAGCATCCGGTTCTCGCGTCCGAAATAGGCGCTCGTCCGCAGATTGTCGCGCACGGTCATCGAATTGAAGACGGCGTTGAGCTGAAAGGTGCGGCTGAGGCCCAGATGGCAGATCTGCGGCGCCGTGAGCCCGGTAATGTCGTGCCCGTCGAAGGTGATGCGCCCGCTGGTGGCCGGCGTCACGCCCGAAAGGAGGTCGAAGAGCGTGGTCTTGCCCGCCCCGTTGGGCCCGCCGATGCCCAGCACCTCTCCACGCCGCACGGTGAAGTCGAGCTCGTTCACCGCTTTCATCGCGCCATAGGCCTTCGTCAGCTTCTCGACGCTCAGCAAGTTCAATGCCTCTGTCACCGCTCAGCCCTCCTGCCCGGCGCCGCCGCGCAGCCGCGCGCCGAGCGATTTCAGGCCGCCCACGAGGCCGTTGGGCAGCGTGAGCATGATCATGATCAGCACAACCGCGTAGGCCGTGTTGCGCCATGCCGCGAAATCGCGGAAGGCCTCGTCGATCAACGCCAGCGCCGCCGTGCCGATGACCGGCCCCCAGACCGTGCCCCGCCCGCCCACGATCATCATCGAAAGCAGGAAGAGCAGCGTGGGCAGTTCCAGCACCTGAGGGCCGAACGTGCCGATCACGCCGGCATAGATGCCGCCCGTAAGCCCGGTGAAGACGCCCGCCACGGCAAAGACCGTGAGCTGATACTTGCGAACCTCCACGCCCCGCGCGGAGGCGCAGACCTCGTTGTCGCGCATCGCCTTGAAGGCGTGGCCATAGGGGCTGTAGACCACCACGATCGCCACGAGGGTCGAAAGCACCAGCATCACGAGCGACAGGTAGTAGTTACCCAGAGCGATGTTCTTGTAGCCCAGCAACTCGCGGAACCCGAAGTCGCCGTAGCGCGAAAGCCCCCGCGAGCCGCCGCTGAACGAGTAGCACACCGTTTGCGTCTGCCGGAAACAGCCCACATCCGTAACGATCAGCTGGTAGAGCGTCATCGCCACCGCAAGCGTGACGACAACCACGTAGGCGCCGCGCAGCCTCAGGGTTGAAAAGCCCATGAGCAGGCTCATCAGGAAACCCGCAAGCGCCGCGACGGGGAGCGTGGCCCAGAGCGACATTTCGAAATAGAGCCCGAGCAGCGCCGTGGCGTAGCCGCCCACCGCGAAGAGCGCGAGATGCCCGATGGAGAGGATGCCCGCAACGCCGAAGACGAGGTTCCACTGGGTTACGACGGAGGCGAAGAGAATGAAGAGCGTCACCTGCCCCAGCACGTAGCGGCTGGTGCCCAGCAACGGCACGAGGCACAGGCAAGCCGCCAGTACGACGAGCAGGATCACATCTCTTCGAAGCGGGTTCGCGGCCTGAGATTGCATGATCAGTTCCTCACGATCTGCTGGCGCCCGAAGAGCCCGTTGGGCCGGTAGATCAGCAGCAGCACCACGGCCAGAAGCAGCACCGGGAAGCCCCATTTCACGCCCATCGTGTATTGCACGGTGGTTTCCAGCGCCGCGAGCAGGAAGGAGGCCACCAGCGCGCCGGGGATGCTGCCGAGCCCTCCGAAGACACAGACGATGAGCGCCTTGAGCAGCGGGTCGAAGCCGGCCGATGGGTGAATGGTGGTGAAGGAGGTGAGCAGCACCCCCGAGGCCCCGGCGATCACGCCCGCGAGCAGCATCACCTGCAGGATCACCCATTGCACCGGCACGCCGTTGAGCCGGGCCGCCGTGATGTCCTGCGAGACCGCGCGGATGTGGCACCCCCGGCTGGTATTCGGCACGTTGAGGAGCCTGGC
>JAVKDQ010000208.1:0-10070 GCA_040222155.1 Roseovarius sp. | reverse complement strand
GGGATCGAGGCCGCCGTGCCGCTCAACCCGGCGCTGGAGTTCGACGCGGATTTCTACGCCGAGGATCTGGAACCGCGCGTGCTGCGAGAGCTCCTGCCGCTGCCCGACCTGCGGGAGGGCAACAAGCTGGCGCATTCGCCGGCGCGGCGGGCCGAGGGGCGCCCGGCGCTCTACCGGCACTGGCTGCGCAAGGGGCTGCGGCTGAACGCGCCGCCCAACCTGCGCGCCTGGGCTCTGCGGCATCACGGGCTCGACCTGCCCGAGGAGATCGCCCGCCAGATGCCTGCGCTGCAGCAGCATCTGGGCCTCGGGGTGAAGGAGCCACGCCCGGGCCAGCCGGCGGAGCGAGTGACGACGCGCGAGGTGTGCGCGGCGATGCTTGCGGATCCGGCCGAGGCGGTGCGCGCGCTCGATCTCTCCGGGTTGGCGAGCGCGGGCTTCGTGATGGACATGGCCGAGGCGCTCGACCCGGCGCATGCCCCGCCGCGCGACGAGGCGGCGCGGGAGCCCGCTGCCACGCTGCCGCCCAACCCGGCGCCCGCCGAGTCGGCGGAGCGGCTCTGCTGGCAGGTTCTGCAATTTCATCCCAACCACGCGCGCGCGCTGCTCCATCTCGCCAGCGCGATGAAGGCGCAGGGACGGGCGGATGTGGAGCCGGTTCTGCGGTCGCTCGTGCGCCCGGATGACGACATCGGCTGGAACCGCCTGCGGCTCGCCAGCCTTGCCTTCGAGACCGGGCGCCATGAGCAGGCCGCGCGGGAGCTCATGCGGATCCCGCACGCGTGTGGCGGCAACGTGAAGCTCGCGGCGGCCTGCCGGACCCTGGCGCACGAGCTCTTCGACGAGATATGGACGAACCTCAAGGCGCAGTTCACGGCGCACGGGGTGGCGCGCACGCAGGACCTCCTGCGGCTCGTTCTGGCGGCCTGCACGCCGGACTTCACCACCGCCGAACGGAGCGGGCCGATCCGGTGCGTGGCGCTGGTGGGCAACGAGGACCTCTACCAGTGCAAGCTCTACCGGGTGGATCAGAAGGCCGAACAGCTGCGCGCCGCGGGGCTGGAGGTGGACGTGATCTCGCCGTCGCTGGTGCAGGGCGAATTCACCCAGCGCGTGGCGCGCTACGACGCGGCGATCTTCTTTCGGGTGCCGGCGAAACCGCCGATCATCGATGCCATCGTGGCGGCCGCGCAGAACGGGCTGCTGACCTTCTTCGAGATCGACGACCTTGTGTTCGACACGGCGCATTTTCCGCCGAGTTTCGAGAGCTACGCGGGGCAGATCAGCGCGGAGCATTACGCGGCGATGGCCTGCGGCGTGCCACTCTACGAGCACGCGATGACGCTTTGCGATTACGGCATCGCCTCCACGGCCACGGTGGCGGAGCTGATGAAGAGCCGGGTGCGCACGGGCGTCGTGCTCGAGCATCACAACGCGCTCGGCCCGCTGCATCTGAAGGCGCTCGAGAGCCTGCCGCACCGGGCGGATGACGGAAAGGTCACGCTGCTCTATGCCTCGGGCACCAAGGCGCACAAGGAAGATTTTCACGCCATCCTCGAGCCGGCGCTGGCCGAGATCCTGCGCCGCCACAAGGGCAAGGTGCGGGTGCAGCTGGTGGGCCATTTCGGGGCGTTCCGGCATCTGAGGCTCGACAGGGACGCGGTGGAGCTGCGCGAGCCGGTGTGGGATTTCGAGAGCTACTGCCACCTCGTGGGGCAGGCCGATGTGAACCTCTCGGTGCTCGCTCCCTCGCTGGTGACCGACGCGAAATCGGAGATCAAGTGGATGGAGGCCGCGATGTTCGGCGTGCCTTCGGTGGTCAGCGATACGGCCACGCATCGCGAGGTGATCGAGGAGGGCAAGACCGGGTTTCTCGCGCGCTCGCCCGAAGATTTCGTGGCGGCGCTCGACAGGCTGGTGCGCGATGCCGGGCTGCGCCGGAAGGTGGGCGAGGCGGCGCGCGCGCATGTGATGGAGCACTATGCGATCGAGGCGATGGGCGAGTCGCTGCGCGCCGGTATCGCGGCGCTGCGCCCCGAGCCCGTGCCCGCCAGGCCCCGGCTGCTGGTGGTCAACGTCTTCTACCCGCCGCAGGCCATCGGCGGGGCCACGCGGGTGGTGCATGACAACGTGCGCTGCCTGAAGAAGCACTATGGCGACCGGTTCGACATCGAGGTGTTGTGCACGCTGGAGGGGGGCGAGGAGCCGCTCTCGGTGACCACCTATTCAGACGAGGGGGTGCGTGTCTGGGCCATCACGACGCCGTGGCAAGCCGAGGGCGACATGACCACCTTCGACCCCCGTATGGCTGACCAGTTCGAGCGGCTGGTGGAGCGGATCGGGCCGGACCTCATTCATTTCCACTGCATTCAGCGGCTCACCGCCTCGGTGGTGGAGGTCGCGCGCAGCCGGCCGATCCCCTATCTCATCACCCTGCATGATGGCTGGTGGGTCTCGCCGCTGCAGTTCATCATCGACACCGACCGGCAGGACAGGGCGCTTTACTACGATTACAGCGATCTCGAGGCGCCGGGCGTGCCGCAGCGCGCCAAGGCTCTGGCGCCGCTCCTGCAGGGAGCCGAGCGGCTCTTGCCCGTGTCGGAGAGCTTCGCCGAGCTGCATCGGAAGGCCGGGCTCGGCAAGGTGCAGACGGTGGAGAACGGCCTGCCGGAGCTGGCGCCGGTCACGCGGGGCGCGTCGGCCTCGGGGCGGGTGCGGCTCGGCCATATCGGCGGGGCCACGCGGCACAAGGGCCTGCACCTGGTGCGCAACGCGCTCCTGTCGCGCGATTACGAGAACCTCGAGCTGCGGCTTGTCGACCACGCGCTGGCGCCGGGCACGGAGAGCCACGAGATGTGGGGCAGCACGCCGGTGGTGCGGGTGGCGAAGACGCCGCAAGCGCGGGTCGCCGAGCTTTACGGCAGCCTCGACGTGCTCCTCGCGCCCTCGGTCTGGCCGGAAAGCTTCGGGCTCGTGACCCGCGAGGCGATGGCGGCCGGGCTCTGGGTGGTGGCCTCCGACAGGGGCGGCATCGGCGAAGGGATCGACGAGGGGGTCAACGGCTTCCGGGTGGAGGTGTCGAGCTATGCGCCGCTGGCTGAGTGCCTGGCCCGGATCGACGCCGACCCGGAACGCTTTCGCGCCCCGCCGCAGAGCCGGCCGGAGATGCGCCTGGTGGCCGACCAGGTGCGCGAGCTCGTGGCGCTCTACGAGAGCATCCTCGGCACAGCTTCACCGGAGTAGAAACAGGCCGGTGCGGCCTGCGCGGCGAATCACCCCGCTTGCCATCGCGCGGCCGCGCGATTCGCGTGTCGCGACCCGGTGGGCGGCAATCTGCCGCCGGTGCGGTGCCATTGCCCTGCGGGGTTCACCCGGGTGGCGCTGAACGAGAAATAAATGAATAAATCAAATGCGTTAGACGGGGTGCGCCCAGCCCTTGGAGGGGTTGCGCAACGATGTTGATCATTCAAGATCACACTGCAATCTGCTGCGAGAGCGTGAAAAATTAGTGCAAGAATTGTTGGTGGCCACCGGTTTTTATGCAAGTCTGTTGTCATTCACGGTGGTTGAACCGCGTTCGCAGTTGGGGGAGGTCAGTTGATGGCTCGTTTCTTTGAATCATTTAAAGCGACATCGCGTGTCGCGTGTGCTGTGGGGGCCCTTGCCCTTGCGGCGGGCGCCGTGCCGATGAGCGCAGCCTTGGCGCAGGCCGCGCCGGAGGGAATTTCGATCGTCATGGCAGATGCGGAGGGAACATCTTCCGCAGCGACCGCCGAGGCGCTGATGGCGAAGGCGCAGGAACAGGGCGAGATTCGCCTGATCATCGGCGTCGATGCTGGCTTCACGCCCGAAGGCAGCCTGAGCGCCGCCGCCGCGGCCAGCCAGCGCGCGGCCATCGCCGCCGGGCAGGCGCAGGTCATGAGCGCGGTCTCCGCGCCGACGGGCGTACGCCAATACGAGTCGATCCCCTACATGGCGATGACCGTCACGCCCGCCGATCTGGCGCGTGTTCTCTCGGCGCCTGGTGTGACTTTCGTTCAGGAGGATGTGGCGGTGCCGCCCACCCTCTCCCAAAGTGTGCCGTTGGTCGACGGCCCTGATCTCTGGCGGAGAGGCGGAACGGGCGACGGCACAATCGTCGCCATTCTCGATACGGGCGTGCGCCCCGACCACGTGGCGTTCCGCGATCCGGGCGGCCGCAAGATCGTGGGCTCGGCCTGTTTCTCGTCGAACACCTCGATTGCGAACACGGTCTGCCCGAACGGCAATGAGCGCCAGGTCAACAACCGCGGCGCGAGCGCCGGCAAGAATTGCAGCAACAGCATCAGCGGGTGTGACCACGGTACGCATGTGGCGGGCATCGCGGCGGGCTTCCAGCGTGGCAATCACGGCATGGCAAAGGGCGCCGATATCTTCGCGGTGCAGGTTTTCAGCGAGTTCCCCACCTATTGCGGCTCCACACCTTGTGCTCTGAGCTACACCTCGGACCAGATCTCTGGCCTCGAGCAGGTGCTCAAATGGCGCCAGGCAGGCCGGAACGTGGTTTCTGCCAACATGAGCCTTGGCGGCGGGCGCTACACCGACTTCTGCGATTCATCTGATCCGGCGCGCAAGGCGATTATCGACAACCTGCTTTCGGCCGGTGTCGCAACCGTGATCGCCTCGGGCAATAACGGCTTTGACGATTCCGTTGGCGGGCCGGCCTGTATCTCGAGCGCCGTCACGGTGGGCAGCACCACCAAGACCGATGGCATGTCGTCCTTCTCGAACCATGACGAGATGGTGGACATTCTTGCGCCGGGCAGCAGCATCGTGGCGCCCAACGCGGCCGGAGGCCGGCAGGCGCTGACCACGAAGAGCGGCACCTCGATGGCCACGCCGCATGTTGCGGGCGCCTTCGGGATGCTGATGGATGCCGTGCCGGGCGCGACCCCGCATGAAGTGGAGCGGGCGCTGAAATGCACCGGTGTTCAGATCCAGCGCGCCAACACGCCCAAGCCGCGGATCTCGATGCTGGAGGCGTTCCAGTTCCTCAAGAACCCGCACACGCGCAAGGTATTCCTCTTCCGGCAGGCATCGCAGGTGTCGAAATTCACCGATATCCTCGGCAACTGGATCCATGTCAGTGCCCAGAACGCGATGCGCGTTGTCGCCAACCAGTCGCACATCTGGTATCTGACGCAGGCACCGTTCTGCGCCAACGACATCCGGGTTGCGGCAACCCTGGCCCGCAAAGCTCCCGACGCCGATTTCAGCTGGAACAGTGGCATCGTCCTGAGCTCCACCGCGAGCAGCGATGGCAAGATGTCGGGCCTGTTCTTTGCCTACCGTGTGAGCCCCAGCGATGTGACCTCCGTGAATATCTGGCAGTTCGCCGGGTATGACGGGGTTGCCGATACGGGCGAAGCTGTGAGCCTTTGCTCCAACAGCTTCAACGGCCCGGCGCTTGGGGCGAAGCGCAGGCTTGTGGCCACGAAAGACGGCAACAACCTGACCTTCATGATGGATGGATCGACGGTTTGCACGGCATCGACAGATGCGCGCTTCACGGATGGCCATGCCGGTATCATGATGGCGGCTCCGGCCAATACCACAAGCCATAGGCTGGTGGTGTCCAGAGTCATCCTGCAGGCGCTGACGCAGTCGACGAGCCCCTCCGTGGTGTCGGCCTCGCAACCCGGCGATACCGGCATGAGCGGCGAAAGCGCTCAGGTCGCGGCGATGACAGGCACCGCAACGAACTGACCGAAGCCAGACAGAACCATGTCAAGGGGCCCCTCGCGGGCCCCTTGTTTTATTTGGGAAATTCCGGGTTTTTGCAGCGTTCTCCTGCCCTTGAGGCCAGCGGGAAGCCGCTGTGCGGCGCCGGCCCGGCCCAAGGTTTTTTGCCCTCACCCTTTCGCGATGGCCATTTTTTGTGCAAGTCTGGGGCCAGATTCACTCAGAGGAGACCAAAGCCAACAGGAAGGAAGGTTTGAAATGAAGCATTTCATTAATCAGGTTTCAGCGGCGTCACGCGTCGCGCAGGCGGCAGGGATTTTCGCCCTCGCAGCCGGCCTTGTGCAGATGGGTGGCGCCATGGCACAGCAAGCCCCGGATGGCCCGACCATCGTCATGGCCGATGAGACGGGCACCTCAGCAATCGCAAGCACCGGCGCGCTCATGGCCAAGGCCAGGGAACTGGGCGAAGTGCGCGTGATCGTGGGCGTGGAGACGGGCTTTCAGGCGGATGGCAGCCTGAGCGCGGCGGAAGAGGTTGCGGAACGAGCCGCGATCGACGCCGGGCAGGCGCAGATCATGAACGTGGTGCAGCGGCCGGAAGCGGTGCGCCAGTTCGAATCGATTCCCTACATGGCGATGACCCTCTCGCCCGCCGATCTCTCGCGGCTGATGGCCGCGCCGGGGGTCACGTCGATCGAGGAGGATGTGCCGGTGCCGCCGACGCTTTCCGAAAGCGTTCCGCTGGTGGATGCGCCGAAGCTCTGGCGCCGCGGGCATAACGGAAACGGCGTGGCGGTGGCCATTCTGGATACCGGGGTGCGGCCCAAGCACGTGGCGTTTCGCAGCCCGGCCGGGCCGAAGATTCTCAGATCGGCCTGTTTCTCGACCAACAGCGCGATTTCAAGCTCGGTCTGCCCCAACGGCAACGACAAGCAGATTTCGCCGAATAGCGGTTTCGCGGGGCGCAACTGCAGCAACAGCATCAGCGGTTGCGATCACGGCACCCATGTGGCGGCCATCGCCGGCGGGTTCCAGCGTGGCAATCACGGCATGGCCAAGCGGGCCGACATCATCCCGATCCAGGTGTTCAGCCGGTTCGACAGCACGGATTATTGCGGCTCCAGCGCGCCCTGCGTGCTCAGCTATACCTCCGACCAGATCGCGGGGCTCGAGAAGGTGCTGCAATGGCGCCGGAATGGCGTGAAGATCGCCTCGGCCAACATGAGCCTCGGTAGTGGCCAATACAGCGATTTCTGCGACGATGCCCGGTCTTCGCTGAAGTCGATCATCGACAAGCTGCTCCGGAACGGCGTTGCCACGGTCATCGCTTCGGGTAACGACGGCTATGACGGCTCCGTGGGCGCGCCGGCCTGCATTTCATCGGCGATCACGGTGGGCAGCACCACGAAAACCGATGGCATGTCTTTCTTCTCGAACCATGACGAGATGGTCGACATTCTCGCACCGGGCAGCAGCATCGTGGCCGCCGACGCCAGCAGCCGCCGCGGGCTGACCACCAAGAGTGGCACCTCGATGGCGACACCGCATGTGGCGGGGGCCTTCGCGCTTCTGCTGGATGCGAAGATGAACGCCACGCCGCACCAGATCGAGCGGGCGCTTGAATGCACCGGCGTGCCGGTGACGCGCGACAGTCTGCCGAAGCCGCGGATCTCGATGCTAGAGGCCTACCGGGCGCTCAAGAACCCCGACCAGAAGAAGGTGTTCACCTTCCGCAACTGGCAGCAGGTGCGCCAATGGGACGACTTCTCGGGCCGCTGGATTCATCGCGTGAACAAGATGCGCGTTTCGGCCACCGAGGCGTCGACGTGGTATGTTTCGCAATCGCCCTTCTGCGCGAATGACATCGTGGTTGCCGCCAAGCTGAAGCGGCAGGATCCGGATACGAGTTTCTACTGGAACAGCGGTATCCTGATCAGCTCTCAGGGCGACGAGAACGGCCAGTTCTCCGGGCTGATGTTCGCCTATTACGTCACGCCCGATAACGAGACCCGCGCGTTCATCTGGGAACTGGACGGTATCGACGCGGCCAGCGGCGCGGGCGATGCGACAATGCTCTGCGACAGTGGCCTCTTCAACGGCCCGGCGCTGGGGCAGATCCGGTTTCTCAAGATCCGCAAGCGCACGAACAAGCTCATCTTCGAAATGGATGGGGGCGAGGTATGCCGCGCGACGACCAATGACAGGTTCGAGAACGGGCATGTCTCGGCGTTGATGGCGGCGCCGGAGAATGACCGGGCGCACAAGCTCGACGTGCAATATGTGCGGATGCAGGCGTTGAAGCAGAGCACCAACTCCTTCGCGGAGGTCACCGGAACTCCGGCTGGCGTTGCGATGAGCGGTGCCACGTCGATTACCGGCAGCGCGGGTGGCGAACAGCAGGCCCTGCTCTCCGGGGCTGCCGCGCAATAGGCGCAACGGGATCGCGACATTTCGGAAAGGGCCCGTTTCGGCGGGCCCTTTTCTCATGCGCGGCGACTCAGAGCCGGGGGAGGACCAGCGCGGCGAGGTAGACGGCGCTGGCCGCCATCGCGAGGCAGGCGCCGAAGGGCACGCGCATCCGCGCCCTGAGCGAGCGCCCCCGGCGCAGGGCGCGCAGCAGCCCGAGCGCGATGCCGCTCAGCCCGGCGATGAGCGTGACCATGAAGAGCCCCTGCCAGCCCGCCGCCGGAAGGATGAGCGCGCCGATGCCGGCCATCAGCCGGATGTCTCCCTCGCCCATGCCAGGCCTGCCGCGCAAGGCCTTGTAGGCTATTGAAATAGCGAGAAAAACACCTGCGCCCAGCGCGGCGCCGAGGGCCGCGTGCGAGAGGCTCTCCAGCTCTGGCGACAGGCCCTTGCCCGGCGGCCAGGCCGCGACGGCGAGCGCCAGCAGCAGCAGGGCGAAGGTGAGCGGGTTGGGCAGGCGGAAGCTGCCGAGATCGGAGAGGGTGAGCGCCAGCAGGCACCAGAGCGCGAGCGCGCCGATAAGGCCCGCGCCGGCCCATGCGGCGAGCGCGCCAAGCGCCAGCCCGGCCAGCTCGGCCTGCAGAAGCCGGGGCGGGATGGCGGCACCGCAGCGGGCGCAGCGCCCGCGCAGCGCGAGGAAGGAGAGAAGCGGCAGAAGTTCCCACCAGCGCAGCGCCTGACCGCAGGCGTCGCAGCGCGAACGCGTGATGAGCACCGGCGCGCCGCGCGGCAGGCGCTGGGCCAGAAGCGCGGCGAAGGAGCCCATCGGCGCACCAAGGAGCACCAGCAGCACCGGCAGGACCGGATCGAACCACGGCTCCGCTGCCATCTCCCCTGTGCTCCCTTCGCGAATTGCCGCGGGCGCGTGCCTCGCGCCATCGCCCTGTTGCCGCTCTTCACGTCTTTCGCTAACGTGAACCCGTTCTCAGGTTTCCTTCCGCGATAGACCCATTTCATGACTTCAGCAACTCTCGCTCCCCTCGCAGGCCGCGCGCCCGCCCCACGCCGCCGCCCCGCCCCCCGGGGCTTTTCGCTCATCGAGCTGATGGTGGTGGTGGTGATCCTCTCGATCCTCGCGGTGGTGATCGTGCCCCGGGTGATCGACCGCCCGGATCAGGCGCGTGCCGCGCGGGCGCAATCGGATATCGCGGCGCTGGAATCCGCGCTCAATCTCTACCGGCTCGACAACCAGCGCTACCCCACCACCGAGCAGGGCCTGCAGGCGCTGGTAGAGCGCCCGACCCGCGCGCCGGTGCCGGAAAACTGGGCCGAGGGCGGCTATATCGGGCGCCTGCCGACCGATCCGTGGGGGCAGGATTACCAGTATCTCAACCCCGGTGTGCATGGCGATTTCGACCTCTTCAGCCTCGGCGCCGATGGGCGCTCGGGCGGGTCGGGTGTCGATGCAGATATCGGAAATTGGCAAGAGAGCTGATCTCTCCCTCTTCCCCGAACGGCGCCGCGACGCGCCTTTGCCCCGGAGCCTTGCGCGCGCGATGCGGCGCGCCTCCGAGGGGCTTCACGCTGATCGAGCTGGTGGTGGTGGTGACGATCGTTTCGGTCATGTCGCTGGGGGTGGTGCTGGGCTTCGGCGGCGGGGCGAGCCTTTTGCCGGGGGTGCGCGCGAGCGACCCGGTGGCCCAGGCGCGCCGCTTCGAGCAGGCGATGACCGAGGCCCGCGACATGGCGCTTTTCGGGCGTGACCTCATGGGCGTGCAACCGCTCGCCACCGGCTGGGAAGTGCTGCGTTACGATGCCGATGCCGAGCTGTGGCAGCCGGTGGCGCGTGCGGGGCCGCTGGAGATGCCGCTTGCGTGGAGCATTGCGGGCCTGCCCTACCCGGCGCCGCCGGAGCGTGTGCCGGGCGCGGTGCCGCCCATCCG
>JAVKDQ010000207.1:0-2253 GCA_040222155.1 Roseovarius sp. | reverse complement strand
GGTTGACACCAGCGCGCCGCACAGTTCTTTTTCGTTCTTGGCTGTCATAAAGCCCTGCCGGACTGAGGTCGGATCGCCGTACCGCGGCCCAGCGATCGCGCGGCTCCTCGCATGGGTGACGAACAACCGCCTTCGCGCCAGCCCCCTGTTCACATCCTGCGCCCTGCCGCGCGCTGGCGCTCACGCGCGCCGTACGCCCCCCGATACGGCCAACCACGCCCGAATCCTTTGCTTTGCGCCTTCAAATGCGCAATATCCCCGAACCCGACACCGCGCTGAAGGAGGAGAGCAGCATGGGCTGGATGAAGGACGAGACCGGGCTGGAGAAGACACGCGCGAATTTCGTGCCCCTCACACCGCTGACGCATCTGCGCCGCGCCGCCGAGGTCTATCCGGAGTACGAGGCGGTGGTCTACGGCTCCTTCCGCAAGACCTATGCCGAGTATCACGAGCGCTGCACCCGCCTCGCCTCTGGCCTCGCCAAGCTCGGCGTCGCGCCCGGCGACGTGGTGGCCACCCTCCTGCCCAACATCCCCGCCCATGCCGAGGCGCATTTCGGCGTGCCCGCCTGCGGCGCGGTGCTCAACACCATCAACACGCGGCTCGAGGCCGAAACCGTCTCCTACATCCTCGATCACGGCGAGGCGAAGGTGCTTCTGGTCGACCCGCAATTCCTCGGCGTGGTCAAGGACGCCATCAGCCGGATGGACGGGCCCGGCCCCATCCTCGTGGAGGTGCCCGACCCGCAAGCCGGAATGCCCGCGCATGGCGGCAACATGGACTATGAAGAGCTGCTTGCCTCGGGCGATCCGGGCTTCGAGTGGATCATGCCCGAGGACGAGTGGGAGAGCCTCGCGCTCAACTACACCTCCGGCACCACCGGGCGGCCCAAGGGCGTCGTCTACCACCATCGCGGCGCCTACCTGATGACCATGGGCACCGCCATCGCGTGGCCCATCCGCCGGGGCGCGAAATATCTCACCATCGTGCCGCTCTTCCATTGCAACAACTGGAACCACACCTGGCTCATGCCGATGGTGGGCGGCACGGTTGTCTGCTGCCGCGACATCACCGCCAAGAACATCTACGACGCCATCGCCGACGAGGGCGTGACCCATTTCGGCGCCGCTCCCATCGTGCTCAACACCATCGTCAACTCCAAGCCCGCCGACCGTCGCGAATTCGACCATATCGTCGAGGTCTACACCGCCGGCGCGCCCCCGCCCGCCGCCACCCTCGCCGCCATCGAGCCCATGGGCTTCAACGTCACGCAGGTCTACGGGCTCACCGAAACCTACGGCCACGTCACCGAATGCCTCTGGCACGACCGCTGGAACAGCGAGCCCGACGAGGAGCGCTACGCCATCAAGGCGCGCACCGGCATCGCCATGCCGATGATGGATCACATCACCGCGCTCGACCCAGAGACGATGGAGCAGATCCCCATGGATGCCTCCACGCAGGGCGAGATCATGATCCGCGGCAACTCGGTGATGAAGGGCTACCTGAAGAACCCCGAGGCCACGGCCGAGGCCTTCAAGGGCGGCTATTTCCACTCGGGCGATATCGCCTTCCAGCATCCCGACGGCTACCTCAAGATCGCCGACCGCGCGAAAGACATCATCATTTCCGGCGGCGAGAACATCAGCTCCATCGAGGTGGAGGGCGTGCTCATGCGCCACCCCGCCGTGCTGCTCTGCGCCGTGGTGGCCAAGCCCGACGACAAGTGGGGCGAGGTGCCCTGCGCCTTCGTCGAGGCCAAGGAGGGCGCCGAGGTCACCGGCGAAGAGCTCATCGCCTTCGCCCGCGAGCGCCTCGCCGGGTTCAAGACACCCAAGCACGTGGTCTTCCAGGAACTGCCCAAGACCTCCACAGGCAAGATCCAGAAGTTCGAGCTGCGCAAGATCGCCGCGGAGGGCTGAGTCCCCGCGCGGAATCGAGGCCCGCAGGGCCGCCGCGCGGACTCAAGGGCGCAGAGCCGCGCCATCGCTGGGCCGCGGCGCGGCGATCCGACGGGCGTTCGGCAGCGCTTTATGTTTGCAACTTCCGCAAAAGATCCGAGCGATGCGCTTACGTCACCCAATCGCCGGGCCGTCGGGGCGGTTGCCATTGTCGCGCCATTGGTCCGAGAGACAATGGCGACGCGATGGCGCGGCGGGCTTCGCCCGTGAGTACGCGCCAAGGCGCATCGGCCCCCCCCAAAACCCCCCCCCCAACCCCCAATAACCCCGCCGCCCCCCCCGGGAAAACAGG
>JAVKDQ010000206.1:0-6043 GCA_040222155.1 Roseovarius sp. | reverse complement strand
CAAGGATCGCCTCTACCGCCGTTTCGCTCCACGGGCCATCCTCGGGCAGGGCCACCGCTATTCCGTTCGGCGCGGCGCGCACCGCCTCGTGCTGCGCGCCAAGGTCGAAGCTCATCACAGGCAGGCCGGTGGCGAGGCACTCGTGGGTGGCGAAGGAAAAGGTTTCGGGCCAGATCGACGGGATCAGCCAGACGGAAATGCCATAGCGCGCGGCGAGCGCGGGGATATCGGGCAGCGCGTAGGCGCCGTGCACCTTGACGCTGCCGGGCAGGGGCGTGTTGATGTCCACCCGCCCCAGCACCACGAGTTCCGTATCCGGCAGGCTGCGGATGCGCCGCGCGAGCGCTTGCAGCACGCGGATGCCCTTCTGCGGGCCGATATTGCCCAGAACGCCGATCACCAGCTTGCCGTCTTGCGGTACGGGAAGCCTTGGGATGGGCGCGAGCGACGCGTGGGGGATCACCTCTACCCGACCGGCGGTTTCGGGATAGGTCTCTGTGA
Source organism: Roseovarius sp. (assembly GCA_040222155.1). Taxonomy (GTDB): domain Bacteria; phylum Pseudomonadota; class Alphaproteobacteria; order Rhodobacterales; family Rhodobacteraceae; genus Roseovarius. The sequence goes on along the minus strand of JAVKDQ010000206.1, from coordinate 5,542 downwards.
CGAGCCTAAGGCTGTCTTCGGAGAAAACCTCGATCCGCGCCGCGCGCTGCAGCGCCTTGCGCCACTCGGCCTGCCACGCCTCGAGCGACACCTCGGTGCCGTCGGGGCGGCGGGCCGTATGGGCCGGATCCGCGCGCGGAGGCACCGGCGCACCGCGAAACACCATGTCGCTGTCGAGCAGGGTGTAGGCGGGGCTGAGCGGGAAGAAATCGTGGAAGAGGATCTCGAGCGGGTGCTCGCCCGCGAGATCGACGAGCAGCCCCGGCACCGCCACAGGGTCTGGGTCGCCGACGGCGCAGGAATAGATCACCCGGGGACGGCTCAGCCCGGAGAGCAGCCGCCGAACCACCGCCAGATCGTCTGTTGCCGCGGCGGTGGTGCCCATCGGCGTGACCGCCTCGATCCGGCAGCGCATCGTGCCGCCAAGGCGCAGCACCACCGCACGGTTGCCCTCCTTTTGGGCGATGCGCTCCTGCAGGTAGCGCTCGGCCCCGCCGCCCAGAGCATGGGCGACGAAGACGGGCGTTTCGCCTTCAGTTTCGGCCGAGCTAGCCTCGGTATCGAGCCAGGAAAGCGCCAGTGCGAGACGCTGGGTGCAAAGCGGATCGCGCGCGATGAAGCGCTGCACCTCGGCATCGTAGCCCGAATAGCGCTCGGTGATGATGCGGCCGTTCTTCTCGATCAGCATCTGTTTTTTCTGCGAGCCGAAGCTCGCGCCGCCACGATGCTCGACGAAGAGGTTGCAGGCGGCCACATGCTTGCCGCCCAGTTCAGCCGTCTTCTGGCACCAGTCGACCTCTTCGCCATATCCCGGGCCGAAGACCGTGTCGAAACGCGGCACCCGGGTGAGGAAGTCGATGTTCATCGCCATGCAGAAACCAACGCCGGTGGGGGCGAGCACGGGCGGTGCATCGGCGGAGAGGCGCATCGCCTGAGCGTCCATCGCATCGACCTGCCCCTCGCAAAGCCCCACGGGCGCGCAGATGACCGGGGCCGAGAAGATCTCGGCATTGTTCGACAGGGGCGTGACGGAAGCCACGCTACGATCTTTCAGGATCGGGGCGATCAGGCGCGTGGCCCAACCCTCTGGCACCATAGCATCGGAGTTTATGAGCACCACGTGGCCCACTTGCCTTTCCTGCAACTCCATCTCGAGGGTGCGGGCGAAGGCACGGTTGACGCTGCCGATGAAGCCGAGGTTCTCGGGGTTTTCCAGAAGTTCGACACCCTGGCAGAGCGCGGGCTTCTCGGCCGCTGCCCAGTCGCGCAGCCAAGGGCGGACCTCGGGATCTGGCGAGGCGTCTTCCACCACGATCAGGCGCCACGGCACATCGGTGTGCCGGGCGATCCGGTCGAGCGCTTCGCGGATCATCTCGAAGGCGTTGTAGACGGGCATCACGAGCGTGAGCACGCCGCCATACTCGGGCGTCTCGCGGGTAGTGGCGGGCGGGCTGGCGGGCTTCGAGGGGCTGAGGCCGAGCGCGCCGGGCTCGATCTCGAGCACGCTGTCCATGTATTCGAGCCGGAGAGAGGATTTCACCTGGCGTTTGAGCGTTTCGGTGCCGCCGCGCATTCCGCCGAGAATGGCGGGCGTGCCGCGCAGCAGGTCGAAGCCGAAGCGCCCGGCCATGCGCAGGCGGGCCATGCGGCAGGCGAAGGCACCGGGCAGGGGCAGGCTGAGCGTCTGGCGGGGGATTTCCGCGCCGTAGTCGATGGTGAGCGTCGCGCCCACCAACGGCAGGCTCACCTCGAAGCCCACGTTGGGGCCGCAGCCGATGGAGGCCGCTACGTCCTGCCTCTCGATCCGGGGCTCGCGCTCGATTCGGGCCGTGCCGCAGGTGAAGACCACAGGCCCCGCCGTGCACCACCCGCGCAGGAAAATGCGCCCGCCCTTCACATAGGCCTTTTCAAGATAGCCGATCATCTGGTTGCGCCCGTCGGTCAGCTTGCGGCGCGGCAGGGGAATGGCAAGATGGTGCACCTCGTAGAGGTCGAAGAGCAACTTGAGCTTTCGAAACACCGTCACGGTAAAAGGCATTGGCGGGGAACCCGGTTCTGTTCTTTCAGGTTCCTGCAGAACGCGCTGCCACGGCGAGCCGCCTGAAACCTCGGACACATATGGCGTAGAAACGCGGCAAAGGCCAGATGCCGTGCGCATCTGTTGAAAACCGTGCCTGAGCTGCCTCTGCGCCCTTGGAAAAGCGGGCGGGATTACCTATAAGCCGGGGTTCATGCCGTGGCTTTGCCGGGCCCGGCAACGCCCTTGGAAGGAGCCGTTTTGATGCTGCAGAAACGATCCGCTCCGGAGGAAGCGCGGGAAGACGTCTATGGCGTGGAGCGCTGGGGCCGTGGCCTCGTGCGGATCACCGCCGATGGCGAGATCGGCCTTTGCGACCCGGCGCATCCCGAGGCCGCACCGGTGGGCTTGCCGGGCATTCTTGGCGATCTGCAGCAACGCGGGATCGAAACGCCGCTCGTGCTGCGCGTGCGCTCCTTTCTCGAGGCGGAAATCCGCCATCTGAACGAGAGTTTCGCCGCCGCCATTGAACGGCAGGGCTACCGCGCGCCCTATCGCGGGGTCTTCCCGATCAAGGTGAACCAGCAGGCGCAGGTGGTGGAGCGCATCGTGGAATTCGGCCAGAACTACGGGTTCGGCCTCGAGGCGGGGTCGAAGCCCGAGTTGGTCGTGGCGCTGGCGCATCGGCTGGCGAAGGAGGCGCTGATCGTCTGCAACGGCGTGAAGGATGCCGAGTTCATTCGCCTCGCGATTCTCTCGCGCAAGCTCGGTTTCAACACGGTGATCGTGCTGGAAAGCCCCAAGGAAGCCGAAACCGTCATCGAGGTGGCAAAGACTCTGGGCGAGGAGCCGCTTCTCGGCGTGCGCGTCAAGCTCACCCAGAAGATCGGCGGCAAGTGGCAGGAAAGCTCGGGCGACCGCTCGGCCTTCGGGATGAACACCGACCAGATCCTCCGTGTGGTCGACCGGCTGCGCGACGAGGGGCTGCTGCATTGCCTCAAGCTCCAGCACTCGCATCTGGGCAGCCAGGTGCCCGACGTGATCGACGTGCGCCGCGCGGTGGGTGAGGCCTGCCGCTATTTCGTGGCGCTCACAGGCGAGGGCGCGCCGCTCACACATCTCGACTTGGGTGGTGGACTCGGCGTGGATTACACCGGCGAGAAGCGCGCCTCCGACAATTCGATCAACTACACGGTGGGGGAATATTGCTCCAACGTGGTCGAAACCGTTGCCTATGCGATGGAGGAAGCCGGGCTCGAGCATCCGGTGCTGGTAACGGAAAGTGGCCGCGCGCTGGTGGCCACCTCCTCGATGCTCGTCTTCGAGGCGCTCGAGAGCACGGTTTACGAGTGGCCCGGTACGCCCGCCGCGGAGGAGGGCGACCACCATCTCGTGGCCGATCTCGCAGCGGTGGCCGAGTACATTCGCCCCGAGCGCGTACGCGAATGCTGGAATGATGCCACCTATTATCGTGATGAGCTGCGCGCGCTCTTCCGGCGCGGGGTGGTGGACATTCGCCAGATGGCCCGGGCCGAGCGCATCTACCTGTCGCTCATGACCCGCATCAAGGAGACCGTGGCGGAGATGGACGACCCCGGCGAGATTGCCGAAGACCTGCACAAGCTCGCCGATGTCTATCACTGCAACTTCTCGCTCTTCCAGTCGCTGCCCGATGTCTGGGCGATCGACCAGTTGCACCCGATCGCGCCGCTGCAGATGCTGAACGAGCCGCCCGACCGGCGCGCCGTGCTCTCCGACATCACTTGTGACAGCGACGGCAAGATCGACCGCTTCATTCTGGCCGATGGCATCGCGCCCTCGCTGCCGGTGCATTCGCTGCCCGAGGAGGGGCACTACTATATCGGTGTCTTCTTCGTGGGCGCCTACCAGGAGACGCTGGGCGATCTGCACAACCTCTTCGGCGATACCAACGTCGTTACCATCGATCTGCGCGAGGATGGCGGCTTCGACCTGCTTCACGAGCAGGAGGGCGACACGATTTCCGAGGTGATGGCCGCCGTGGAGTTCGACCCGAACGATTGCGTGGCCGCCTTCCGCAAGATGGTCGACGAGGCTACCTCGGCCGGCCGGGTGGGCACCGCCGAGCGCAAGCGGCTGATCGACGCTTACAGGGCGTCCATCAACGGCTATACCTATTACGAACGCGAACAGGGCTGAGGAGCAAGACCATGACCAACACGCTTGTAGTAGGCGCGGGCGGCGTGAGCCATGCCGCCGTGCACAAGATGGCGATGAACGCCGACATCTTCGGGAAGATCACGCTCGCCAGCCGCACCAAGGCCAAGTGCGATGCCATCGCCGAGAGCGTGAAGCGCCGCGTGGGGGTCGACATCGACACCGCCGCGCTCGACGCAATGGATGTGGCTGCAACGGTGGCGCTCATCAAGGAGACGGGCGCGGATATCCTCGTGAACCTCGCGCTGCCCTATCAGGACCTGGTGCTCATGGATGCCTGCCTCGAGGCGGGTTGCCACTATCTCGACACGGCCAATTACGAGCCGGAGGACGAGGCCAAGTTCGAATACAAGTGGCAATGGGCCTATCGCGACAAGTTCCGCGAGGCCGGGCTTACGGCGATCCTCGGCTCGGGCTTCGACCCGGGCGTGACGAGCGTCTTCGCCAAGTGGCTCAAGAAGCACAAGCTGGAGAGTATTCGCCAGATCGACGTGCTCGACGCGAATGGCGGCTCCAACGATCAGGCCTTCGCCACCAATTTCAACCCCGAGATCAACCTCCGCGAGGTGCTGCAGGAGGCCAAGCACTGGGAGAAGGGCGAGTGGAAGTTCACCCCCGCCATGACCCACAAGGTGGAGTTCGACTTCCCCGGCATCGGGCCGAAGAACATGTACCTGATGTATCACGAGGAGCTCGAGAGCCTCTCCACCCACTTCCCCGAGATCGAGCGTGCGCGCTTCTGGATGACCTTCGGCGATGCCTACATCATGCATGCGAAGGTGCTGGAGAACGTCGGCATGACCCGGATCGACCCGGTGATGCATAACGGCGTCGAGATCATCCCGATCCAGTTCCTCAAGACACTGCTGCCCGACCCCGGCGAACTGGGCGAGCAGACCAAGGGCAAGGCCTGCATCGGCGATATCGCCACGGGCGAGGCCAAGGACGACTCGGGCGAGAAGACCTATTACATCTACAACATCTGCGACCACGAGGAATGCTACCGCGAAGTGGGCAGCCAGGCGGTGAGCTACACCACCGGTGTTCCGGCGATGATCGGCGCGGCGCAGGTGCTCAAGGGCAACTGGACTGAGCCGGGCGTGTGGAACATGGAAGAGCTCGACCCCGATGATTTCATGGACATGCTCAACAACCACGGCTTGCCGTGGCAGGTGCATGAGATGCCGGGGCCGGTGGAGTTTTAGGCGCGGACTCAAGGCCGAAGGCCGCCGCCCATCGCCGGGCCCCCACCCGGCACCGCGAATTTGATGATATGGGCGCTTAGCTCCGTAGATTAGCGATCCTGGCCGGGAAAAATCGCATTAGCCC
>JAVKDQ010000205.1:0-3884 GCA_040222155.1 Roseovarius sp. | reverse complement strand
GGCGGCAGGGGCGGAGACCGGCGGCTTCGTCGATGACGACATGAGCTATGGCCTGCCCGGCCAGCCCGCGCCGCAGGTTCCCGGCTTCCGCGACCTCGACCACGGGGCGGCCCATGCGCCCGCGGCCTATGACGACGGGTTCGGGGCGATGTCTTTCGAGGCGGCGGGCGCGGCAGCGCCGGAAGGGGGCAACGGCCCAGCGATCCCGCCGATGGATCCAGCCCCGGAAGCGCCGCCCGCGCCGCTGCAGCAGGCGGCCCCTGCGCCACAGCCGGCCGCACAGCCCGGTTCGCCGCCCAATGGCCCGCCCAGAGATGTGAGCGAGGCCGACGCGCTCGTGCAGCTCGTCATCGGGCGCGGCGCGGGCAACCGCTACGAGGCGCTCAACCTCGATGGCGCCTATCGGGGCCGAGCGGGCACCGACCACCCCTATTACCAGAAAGCCCATGAGGGCCTGCGCTTCGGCCCGCACCAGGTGAGCCAGGACAGCGGCGAGCTGGGCGAATTGCTCGGCCTCATGCAGAGTGCCGACCCGGCGAGCTTCGAGCGGATCTTCGGCGCGGCCTCGGCGCAGCTTCTGGAGATGACCAACGCCCCCGGCCCGACAAGCCTCGAGGTGCCCGGGGGGCGCTCGGCGCGGGTGCAACCGCTCGAGGGCAAGGACCTGTGGGAAGACCCCTGGGCCAGCCGGTTCCGCGAGGCCGCGCAGCACGCGCCCTTCCAGGCGGCGATGCGCGCGCATATCATCGCCCGCCGTCTGGAGCCGGTGATGCCGATGGCCGAAGCCGTGGGGCTCGACGATGCGCAGGGCCGCGCGATGCTGCTCTCGCTCGCCATCCATTACGGCCCGCAAGGCGCCGAGGCCGCGCTCCGGCAGGCGGTCAACCCGTTCGACAGCCCCGCCCGCACCGCCGCCGCGCTGGAAGCCGTGGGCGCCGCGAGCCTCACCGTCTTCCAGCAGCAGAACGGCCTTGCGGTGAGCGAGACGATGACCGCCGAGACGCATTTCGCGCTCATCCGCGCCCTGCGCGCTCTGGGCCCCGAAAGCCCCGTTCAGCTGCCCGACCGCGAGGCGGCGAAAGACATGCTCGTGACCGCCGTGCCCCCGGGTGCCGCCGGCGACGCGCTTCTGAAGCTGCGCACCGACGAGGCGCTCGGGCAACCGGGTGCGCCGGCCGCACCGGCACAGGGCGGGGAGATGTAAGCCGATGCAGAGCCCGCCCTCTCCGCCCCGGATCGACCCCGCGCGGCTGGCCGGCGCCCTCGAGGAGAGCCCCGCCTTCCGCTCGCTGCCGCCCGACCGGCAGGACGAACTGGCGCAGACCATGGCCAAGGTCTTCGGCTATCTCGGCGAGGCGCCTGCCCGCGCGATGGCCCCCAATCTCGATGTGCTGCGGCAGGGCCAGGGCGGCGGCTACGGGCAAGGCTCGGGCCAGGGCTATGGCGGGCAGCCGGGCTATGGGCAGGGCCAGCCCCCCGCCCCGCCGCCGGGCCAGCCGCCCGCGCAGCCGCCGGGCGCGGGTGGCGGCACCGTCTTCAACACCGCCGCCGATGCCACCCGCGAGATGCTGGGCGCCATCGGCTTTCCGGATTTCGTGGCCTCGCTGGTGCAGGGCACCTTCCGGGCCATCGTCGACAGCTCGATCCAGCAGATGGAGGCCTACTCCAACCTGCTGGCGGAAACCGCCAAGACCGTCGACACCTTCATGCAGGACAACATCACCGAGGACATGGCTAGGGATCACCTGACCGACAATTACGGTGACATCTTCAAGAAGGACATCTCGCGCGGCTACCCCGAACTGCAGGTCGCCACCGGCGGCGTGGGCGCGGGGCAGATGCCGAGCTTCCTGCAGGATCTGGGCTTCGACAGCCCGATGGATCTCGACACCCGCGCCGTCGACGAGGTGGTGATCCCGCAGACGCGCAAGACGCTTGCCGAGATGCGCCACCAGTCGCTCGCCACGATGGTGATGATGGGGATCAACCGGATCGTGGTCTCCGACGGGGAGATCAACGCCAAGCTGATCTTCAACATCGACGCCTCGCAAAGCTCTTCGCTCACCTTCAACGATTACAAGCCCACCAACTGGACACTCGCCGGGCAGCTCGGCTCCAACGCCTTCGGCGCCTCGGGGATCGTGGTGAACACCACCAACGTGAACGCGCAATCGGAAGTGAACATGAACGCCGAGCTCACCGGCGAGGTGCGGGTGCGCTTCCGCTCGGATTACTTCCCGCTCGAACGCTTCGCCGACAGCGCCGCGATCCAGCTCATCAACCAGCACGCCCGCGTGCCCGACCCCCGCGCAAAGGCCGCGGCCAATGGCGCGAACGGCACCACTGGCGCGCAGGCGGGCGCGTCCGGCGCACCGGGTGCACCGGGTGCACCGCAACCGCTACCGCCGCCCGCGGCCCTGCCCGGCCAACCGCCCGAAGGCAACGGAGGAAACGGCCAATGACCCTGCGCATCCCGCTTTCGCACACGCTGACCCAGCTCATCGAGGGCGTCACCCCCGCCCATCCGGGCCTCGCCATCGAGGAGGCGGAGATCGCCCTGCCGCTTCGCGTGGAACTCTCGCATGGGCCGGATGGCCCGCTCATCACCGCGCAGCCCGCGTCGAGCGCCTACCGTTCGGGCTTCGAGCCCGTAATGCACCGCACCCGCCTGCGTATCGAAACCGCCGCTCAGCCGGCCCCGCCCGCCCCGCTTTCCGAGCCCGACCATGGCGAGGAAAGCACAACCGCAACCCCAGCCTGGCCCAAGGCACCGGTTTGAGCAGATGCCCCCCGGATCAGGCTATCCGATCGAGGACTTTCTGGAGGCGATCACCGCCCAGCTCGACCAGACACAGGACGCGCTCCGGCTCAAGGCCGTCAACCGTCCGCTCACCTTCGCGCTGAAGGATTTCAACGTCGATCTGAAGGTGTTCGTCGAGATGAACCAGGCCGGACGGGTCACCTTTCGCCCCGCCGCCCCCAACGAGGAAGGAGCCAGCACCGTGAGCATCGGGTTCACCACCATCACCCGGCCGATGATCGAGGAGAACACCATTTCGATGGAAATGGCGCAGGCGCCCTCGTTGGGCGAGCTGGGGCTGGAGGCCGAGGAGCAGCGCCAGCTCGCACGGGTCGGCGTGCGCAACGCGGCGCAGCTGCGCAACTTCGAGCGCAACGCGGGCGATGCCACGCTCTCGCGGCACACCGGGGTGGACCTTGGGCGGATCAAGGGCGCGCTCGATCTGGCCCGACCGAGGCTCGACGACCTGCCGCAGGGTGGCGGCCCTGCCCTGCAGCCCGCGCCCGCGCCCTTCCCACCCGCCGGGCAGGCCCCGCTCCAACCGCCGCCCCCGCGCCCCAACGGCGGCGCGGCGCATGCGCAGATGCCGCCCTACATGCAGCCCGACCCGGAGCCGCAAGCGGCCCCGCAGCCCGCACCACAACACGCGCCGCAGCCCCCGGCCAAGCCCGGCATCGGCGGCATCGCCGACCGGCTGCACGACCGGCTGGAGCAGCCCCCCGTGCAGGAGCCTCCGCTCAAGCGCCTGCGCTTGCAGCCCGGCGCAAAGCAGATCCGCCTGCAGGGGCGCAACCTCATCGAGGGCGCGCGCACCCCGACCGCAAGGCTCGACGGCAAGCCGCTGCCCACGGTGGAGGCCAGCATGCAATCGGTGGCCTTCGGACTGGGCGAGGGCATGCGGGCGGGCCGGCTCGAGGTGGAGCTGCCGGATGGCACGGTGAGCGCCTTCGACGTGGTGAGCGACGACCCGAACGGCCGGGAGGGCGGCGCATGATCCGCGAGGGGCATATCCTGCTCAAGCTCGGCCCCGCCGCCGAGACCCGCGCGCCCGCCCATATCGACGTGCTCGACGGGGTGCGCCGCG
>JAVKDQ010000204.1:0-18436 GCA_040222155.1 Roseovarius sp. | reverse complement strand
GCGATACCGCAGCTAGACACACCCGCCCGAAATCGCCCCGCCGCACCGGCGAACCGCGCTTGGCCAGCTGCGCTAATCACGGGCACTCCCGCCCTGTCGAGGGCATCGGCATACGGCAGCCCTTGCCACAAGCGGGCGGCCATGCCTTAATGAGTGCATGGAAGCGAGTCGGATTTTCGATGAAATGTGGGGCGACGCCGAGCAGTTGCGGCCGCCCTACGAACTCTTCAAGAGCTGGTATGACAGCGAAGACCCCAAGCGCCTCCGCGCCAAGCAGCGCGAGGCCGACGAGCTCTTCCGGCTCACCGGCATCACCTTCAACGTCTACGGCCGGGCGGAAGCCGAAGAGCGGCTCATCCCCTTCGACATCGTGCCGCGCATCATCTCGGGCCGCGAATGGCAGAAGCTCGCGCGCGGCATCGAGCAGCGGGTGCGCGCGATAAACGCCTTTCTTTACGACATCTACCACCGGCAGGAGATCCTGCGCGCCGGCCGCATCCCGCGCGAGATGATCTCGCGCAACGAGGCCTTCCTGCCGCACATGATCGGGGTGGAGCCGCCCGGCGGGGTCTACACCCATATCGTCGGCATCGACCTCGTGCGCACCGGGGATGACCAGTTCTACGTGCTCGAAGACAATGCCCGCACCCCCTCGGGCGTGAGCTACATGCTCGAGAACCGCGAGACGATGCTGCAGATGTTCCCCGAGCTTTTCTCGCAGAACCGGGTGAAGCGGGTGCAGAACTACCCCTCCGACCTGCGCCGCTCCCTCGCCGCCTGCGCCCCCGCCTCGGCTGGCGAGCGCCCCACCGTGGCGGTGCTCACCCCGGGCATCTTCAACTCCGCCTATTTCGAACATTCCTTCCTCGCCGACCAGATGGGCGTGGAGCTTGTCGAGGGCAACGACCTGCGGGTGATCGACGGGCATGTGGCCATGCGCACCACCGAGGGTTACAAGCCCATCGACGTGCTCTACCGCCGCGTGGATGACGAGTTTCTCGACCCGCTCAACTTCAACCCCGAGAGCCAGCTAGGCGTGGCGGGCATCATGGATGTCTATCGCGCCGGCAACATCACCATCGCCAACGCCCCCGGCACCGGCATCGCCGACGACAAGGCGATCTATAGCTACATGCCTGAAATCGTTGAGTTCTACACCGGCGAGCGCCCGCTTCTCGAGAACGTGCCCACATGGCGCTGCTCGGAGCCCGAGGCGCTGGCCTACGTGCTCGACCATCTCGAGGAGCTGGTGGTGAAGGAGGTGCATGGCTCCGGCGGCTACGGCATGCTGATCGGCCCGACCTCCTCGAAAAAGGAGCTTGCCGAGTTCCGCCGCAAGCTCAAGGCGCGCCCCTCCAACTACATCGCGCAGCCCACGCTCTCGCTCTCCACCGTGCCCATTCTCGGGCGCTCGGGCCTCACGCCGCGCCATGTCGACCTCAGGCCTTACGTGCTCGTGGCGCCCGATGGCATCCACATCACCCCCGGCGGGCTCACGCGCGTGGCGCTCAAGAAAGGCTCTCTGGTGGTCAATTCGAGCCAGGGCGGCGGCACCAAGGACACCTGGGTGCTGGAGGACTAGGGAATGCTGGGCAAGACGGCAAACGGGCTCTTCTGGATGTACCGCTACCTCGAGCGGGCCGAGAACACCGCGCGGCTCATCGAGACCGGCCAGCGCATCGCCCTCACCCGCTCGGGCAACGCCGATGACGACTGGCGCTCGGTGCTGCTCACCGCCGGGGCCGAGGCCGCGTTCAACGCCGCCGGCCACACGCTGTCCAAGGAGGCCGCGATAGACTGGCTCCTGCGCGCGAAGGAAAACTCCTCCTCCGTGCGCTCCTGCCTCGCCGCCGCCCGGCAGAACGCAAGGCTCGTGCGCACCGCGCTCACCCACGAGGTCTGGGAGGCCACCAACAGCGCCTACATGGCCGCCGAAGACCGGCTGGCGCGCAAGGTTTCCGAACGCGACCTGCCCTCCGCCCTCGGCGACCTGCGCCAGCGCAGCGCGCTGGTGCGCGGCGCCACCCACGGCACGATGCTCCGCAACGACATCTACGATTTCGCCCGCATCGGCACCTTCCTCGAGCGCGCCGACAACACCGCGCGCATCCTCGACGTGAAATACTACGTGCTGCTGCCCTCGGTGCGCGCCGTGGGCTCCTCGCTCGACAACGTGCAATGGGAGACGATCCTGCGCTCCGTCTCCGCGCGCGGCGGCTTCCGCATGGAATACGGCAACCATTTCGAGCCGCGCGACATCGCCAATTTCCTGATGCTCGACAAGCGGATGCCGCGCTCGCTGGCCTTCTGCATCTCCAAGCTGCGCGACAATCTCGGCTATCTCTGCTCGTCCTACGGCAGGCGCGGCGCCTCCTATCACAAGGCCGACAAGCTTGAACGCCAGTTCATGAGCCACGATATCGACGCGATCTTCGATTACGGCCTGCACGAATACCTGCAGGACATCCTCGCCCATCTCGCCGATCTCGGCGGGCAGATCGAGCTCGATTACCGCTTTTACGAATAACCGCAGGACCCAGCATGCGCCTCGCGATCACCCATACCACGACCTACAGGTTCGATGCGCCGGTGGCCTTCGGGCTCCAGCAATTGCGCAAGACGCCCAAATCCACCCATCACCAGCAGGTCATGGACTGGGTGACCGAAGTCAAGGGCGGCAAGAAAGAGCTGAACTTCGAGGATCATCACAACAATGTCGTCGAGCTTCTGAGCATCGCGCCCGGCGCGCAGGAGCTCACGGTCTCCTCTCGCGGCTCACTCGAGATCAGCGAATCCCACGGCATCGTCGGGCCGCATCTGGGCCCCTCGCCGCTCTGGCTCTACGAGCGCAGCACGCCTGCCACCAAGCCCGGCCCGGGCGTTTCGGGCCTCATCCGGAACATCGAGGGCGCCGACGACCTGTCGCGCCTGCACCAGGTCTCGGCGGTGATCCGCGAGGAAGTGGCCTACAAGCTCGGCTCCTCCGAGCCCACCTGGAGCGCCGAGGATGCCATCGCCGCGGGCGAAGGCGTCTGCCAGGATCACACCCATATCTTTCTCGCCGCCGCGCGGCGCCTGGGCTACCCCGCGCGCTACGTCTCGGGCTATCTCATGCTCGACGACCGCGTTGAACAAAACGCGATGCATGCCTGGGCCGAGGCCTATGTGGAGGGCCTCGGCTGGGTCGGTTTCGACATCTCCAACGGCATTTCGCCGGATACGCGCTATGTGCGTGTCGCAACGGGGATGGACTATTCCGAGGCCGCGCCTGTAACTGGCACGAGATCTGGCGGCGCCGGGGAGACTCTCTCCGTCGCGCTCGAAGTGGCACAGCAATAGCGGGCGGGCGAAGATGACATATTGCGTCGGAATGGTGCTGGATCGCGGCCTCGTCTTCATGTCCGACACCCGCACCAATGCCGGGCTCGACAACATCTCCTCCTTCCGCAAGATGAAGATCTGGGAAAGCCCCGGCGACCGGGTGCTCACGCTGATGAGCGCGGGCAACCTCGCCACCACCCAGGCCGTGATCAGCCTGCTCGAGGAGCGCACCAAGGCGCATGACGAGCGCGACCCCACGCTCATGGCCGCGCCCTCCATGTTCCAGGCCGCGCGGCTCGTGGCCGAAACCCTGCGCGAGGTGATCTCGCATCACGCCGATTCCGGCCAGCGCGCCGATACCTCCTTCAACGCCACGCTGATGCTCGGCGGGCAGATCTTCGGCAGCCCGCCCCGGCTCTTCCTGATCTACCCGGAGGGCAATTTCATCGAGGCGGGCGAAGATACGCCCTTCTTCCAGATCGGCGAAATCAAGTATGGCCGCCCGATCCTCGTGCGCGCCTACAGGTCCGACATGAGCTTCGAGAAGGCCATCCGCCTGCTGCTGGTGAGCTTCGACTCCACGCTCAAGGCCAATCTCACCGTGGGCGCGCCCTTCGATTACCACATCTACGAAACCGACAGCCTGCGCACCGGGCGCACCGGCCGCATCGAGCTCGACGACCCCTATTTCCAGACCGTCTCGCGAGACTGGGGCGCGGCACTGGCCGATGCGCTCGACAGCCTGCCCACCTATGAATTCGCCGATGAGTGACAACCGGGGCGTCGCGGGCCTAGAGTGGCGCCCATGCACCGCTGGGTAACCCGCCTCTTCATCCTCACCACGATCGGGCCGATCCTGTTCTGGATCGGCTGTTTCGTGGTCGTCACCGTGCTCACCAACAGGTTCGATTGCATAATCCACGAGGGCTTCGTCAACCCCTGCATGGTCTATGGCCGGGATGTGGGCGAGACCGCGGCGATGCTTTTCGTGCTGGGCGCATGGGGGCCGCTGATCTTCGGGCCGGTGGTGATGGCCTCGGCCATGGCATGGGCGCTCTACGCGCTCCTCCGCGCGGCGCGCCGCCGCTTCTGGAGCTAGGCTTTGTCTCTTTCCAAGCCGCGCCGCGCGGTCTAGAACCCGGCCCATGTTGAAAACCCGCATCATCCCCTGCCTCGACGTGGCCGATGGCCGCGTGGTCAAGGGCGTCAATTTCGTCAACCTGCGCGACGCGGGCGACCCGGTCGATGCCGCCACCGCCTATGACGCGGCAGGCGCCGACGAGCTCTGCTTCCTCGACATCCACGCCACCCACGAAAACCGCGGCACGATGTATGACGTGGTCCGCCGCACCGCCGAGAACTGCTATATCCCCCTCACCGTGGGCGGCGGCGTGCGCACGGCGGAAGATGTGCGCGCGCTCCTCCTCGCAGGCGCCGACAAGGTCAGCTTCAACTCCGCCGCGGTGGCCAACCCCGACGTTGTGCGCGAGGCGGCCGACCGGTTCGGCAGCCAGTGCATCGTGGTGGCCATCGACGCGAAAACCGTGAGCCCCGGCAAGTGGGAGATCTTCACCCATGGCGGCCGCAAACCCACCGGCATCGACGCGGTGGACTTCGCGCAGCTCGTGGAGCGGAAGGGCGCGGGCGAGATCCTCCTCACCTCGATGGATCGCGACGGCACCCGCGCCGGCTTCAACCTGCCGCTCACCCGCGCCATATCCGATGCCGTCTCGATCCCGGTCATCGCCTCGGGCGGCGTGGGCACGCTCGACCACCTCGTGGAGGGCGTCACCCAAGGCGGCGCTTCCGCCGTGCTCGCCGCCTCGATCTTCCATTTCGGCGATCACACCATCGCCGAGGCCAAGGCCCACATGGCCGCCGCCGGCATCCCAGTGAGGCTCGGCGCATGACACTGGAAGAGCTCGAAGAGATCATCGCCACCCGCGCCGCCGCCTCCCCCGAGGAAAGCTGGACAGCCAAGCTGCTGGCGAAAGGCCCCGAGAAGGTGGCCGAGAAATTCGGCGAAGAGGCCATCGAGGCGATCATCGAGGCGGTCAGGAACGACCGCGCGGCCCTCACCTCGGAGGCCGCGGATGTGCTCTTTCATCTCCTTGTCATGCTGAAAAGCCGCGATGTGCCGCTGGCCCACGTCATGGCCGAGCTCGAAAGCCGCCAATCCCGCTCGGGCCTCGCCGAGAAGGCCGCGCGCCCGAAATCCTGAACGGCATCTTCTGGCCAGAAATATCCCCGCCGGAGGCAAGAAAGTTCTTTCCTCAGCCCGATCACAGCCGCGACGAGATGATCCCCGTATTGAACCCGCCCATGCGCAACTCGCCGAAAAGCCGCTGATACTCGATCTTCGGGCAGCGGTTCATGATCACCTGCACGCCCCGCGCCCGCGCCACTTCCGCCGCCGCCTCGTTCCACACACCGATCTGCATCCAGATGACCTTCAACTCCGGGAAGACCTCGAGCGCCTGCTCCACCACCTGCGGCACATGCTCGGAACGCCGGAAGATATCCACCATGTCCACCGCGCCCTCGATCTCCGAAAGGCGCGAGAGCACCCTCTGCCCGAACACCTCCTGCCCGGCATAGGCGGGGTTCACCGGCATCACGTCGAACCCCTTGAGCTTGAGATAGCGCGCCACGTAATAGCTCGGCCGCACCGGGTTGACCGATACGCCAACCGCGGCCACCCGCCTTGTGCGCGTGAGAATGCCCCTGAGCAGGGAATCGCTGTATTCTTCTTTCATGCGCTCCCCATACTCTCTCGCCACGCACAAAAAAAGCGCCCGGGAAAATCCGGGCGCCAGTCGCGGAACGAGGGACAGTGAAGAGATCGCCGATGTTCCGTATCGGCGCCTCTGGGAACTCATGTAGTGATGCGTGGAAGAATAAAAAGAGAATGTAATATAGCTGTGAACAGAGCGTTAACATCCGCGCGGCGACAGGGCGCAGACCCGTTTGGCGTCAGTCGAAAATATCCTCGACCTCGTCCCAGATATCCTCGAGAAACCGGCGCATGAACGGCTTGCGGGCCTTCTTCTTCGGCGTCTCGCGCGCGCCCCTAAGCGGCCTTTCGGGCTCTGTCACCCCCGGAATGGCCCGCGAGGGCGCATGGCTCCTGGCAGATCTTTTCAATGGCCTGTCAGGGGCTTTCGGCATGAACTTCATGTCATGCAGAGGGGCTCCGCAGGCGCTGCAGGCCAGCTCGTGCCGCGCCCGGTCAAAGGCCAGAACGGCACGTGTTCCGCAATAGCAGCAGGTTGCGATCTTCTGGCCCATGGTCCCCCGTCCGGTCTGTCTCGTCTTGGCTCAATAAAGGGCAGGCACCGCCCGGTTACAAGCCGGGCCGGGCCGCGTAGAGCGCCACCGCGGCCGCGTTCGACACGTTGAGCGAGCCGAATCCGCTGGCGAAGTCGATTCGCACCAGCCGGTCGACGGTTTCGCGCGTCTTCTCCCTGAGGCCCGGGCCTTCCGCGCCGAGCACCAGCGCGATGGGCCTGTCGCGCACCGGGGCCACCGCCGCGTCGATCGTCTCTTCCGCCTCCCCGTCGAGCCCGAAGACAAGGTAGCCCATGGCCTGCAGCTCCTCGATCGCATCGGAGAGGTTGCGCACCCGCAGATAGGGCTGGCGCTCGAGCGCGCCCGAGGCGGTCTTGGCCAGCGCGCCGGTCTCGGGGGCCGAGTGATGCCGGGGCGCCACCACGGCCTGCGCCCCGAACACTTCCGCCGAGCGCAGGATCGCGCCCACGTTATGCGGGTCCGTCACCCTGTCGAGCATCACGATCCGCGGCGGGCGCGTGCAGTCTCCCATCGCGCGCTCCTCGAGGCTGCCCCAGTCGAGCGGCTTCGCCTCCAGCGCAGCGCCCTGGTGCACCGATTGCGGGTCGAGCGGCGCCGTGAAGCGCCGCGCATCCACGATTTCCGGCGTGATTTCCGCCTCTTGCAGCGCATCCTTCAACTTGTCTGCGGCGTTCTGCGTGAGCACCAGCCTGAGCTTTGTGCGGGCCGGGTTCAGAAGCGCATCGCGCACCGCATGCAGCCCGAAGAGCCACACCGTTTCCGCCGCGGCGGCCTTCTTCGCCTGCTCCTTCTCCACCACCCATTTGGGCTTCTTCGGGGGCTTTTTCGCCACCATGATGCGCCTCCTGCTCGAGGGGCGCAGAATGCGCCGCGCGGCCCTCTCTTTCAAGCGATTTTCCGGTTGACGCGTCCACCCTGCGCTTCTAAACACGCCGTCACGTCGGGCGGATGTCCGGCGTCAGTGGGCGACAGGCCGCAAGGTGTGGCAGGGGACTGTAACTCCCTCGCGGAGACGCACGCTTGGTTCGATTCCAAGGTCGCCCACCACTTCCCCTCTCCTTCGAACAGGCGCGGCGGCAGAGCGCCGCCATCAGCGGCCCACGCAATATGTCGCGCCGCCATAAAGAACCGACGCCCCGCGCGGGCAGACGGCCCCCCGAACCTCCTCGGGCGGCGGAGCTTGCGTGTCGCGGCCGAGCTTGCTGTCGGCGCAGGCGTTGATCCACGCGACATCCGCCGCAGAGGATCTCCCGTCGGGCCGTGCCCGCATCACCGTGTCGCCGCCCCACGGGTATGGCACGTAAACCGCCTCGATTGTCGGCCACCCGCTCAGGCCGCGCTCGTAATGGCAATCGCTGAGCGCGATGCTCTGGTCGTTCGCGGGATAATACCCTTCGCGCACCACCCGATCATCCGTTTTCCCGGTTTCGGCCAGCGAAGCCTGCGCCAGGGAGACAATGGCCAATGAAACGCCGATTGCAGCAAACAAACGCACCACGAAAATTCCTTTCCACTTCAATATCTTTCGCAAGATCAGCTCAAAGAGTGAACACAAGCCAACACCCTAAAGTTGAAAAAATATCAATGAAATGCAACGAAAAAAAGGCGTGAACCACGTCGTCCCGATCCCGGTCTCAAGGCCGCCACCTTGATGAACCTGCTCACCGCTTGTGCTTGGGCTTCCACGTGTCGAGCCAGCGCCTGATCCGCCCGCGGCGCTCTTCCACCGCGTCGCCCGCCGCATCCCAGCTCTCGCCGATATCCTCGAGCACAGGGTCGATTCGCCGGGCCCGGAACCGCCGCCAGAGCGCCCAGAGCCCCAGCACCACGGCGAAGAAGGCGATCAGGATCGAGATGTTGAGCCACGGGATGCCCTTGCGCGCATCCGGGCCCGAAACGGCCACCACCTCCACCGCGTTCGGGTAGATCGACATGAACTCGTTGCGCCAGCCATAATGCTTGATCGACACCCAGCGCGGCGTTTCGGAGGTGGATTTGAGATCTGCCGCCTCGGCCTGCAGGTTCGCCGTGTCGAACTTGAAATAAGGCGGCCAGCCCCAGCCAGTATCCTCGTTGCGGTAAACCATCACACGCCCGTTGTTGCGCACGGCCTGGATGAAGAAGACGTCGCGGTTCGAGGCGGTCGTGGCGTTGCCCACGTCGGGCGCGGCCCAGAAGATGGAGTTCTCGCCGAAATCGATACGCTTTTCATAGGTGTCGGTAATGCGCGCGATATCGTGCTGCGGCAGGGTGTAGTGGAAGAAGGCCGCGACGAGCGCCCAGAAGACGCCCCAGAACCCCCATTTCAGAAAAGCCATGCCGCGCCCCCCGCTTCAGTGAAAATTGGTGAAGTAGATGATCGCCGAGACGACGGCCAGCGGCACGATATAGACGCCCCATATCAGCTTGCGGCGCAGCGAGCCCTCGTATTCCTTCATCCCCTCGGCGATATAGGCCTCGCGCTCGCCCGGGCGGCCCTCTTCCTCCCACCAGTCCTCGAGTTTCGAGCGGCGCACCGAGCGGGAATAGAGCGACAGCGACAGGTAGATCACCGTGAGCACGATGAACCCGATCACCAGAAGCCGCGCCAATGCCACCATTCTCTACCTCCTGACCGGGCCCCAAGGCCCGACGAGTTCCACGATCTCCTCGATCGGCGCCTGCCGGGAGGGCTCCTCCATCGCCGCCTCGCGCCCGAAGAGTGCCGCGCGCGCACCCACCTTGTCCACCTGGTATTCCTCCATGAGAAAGCGCACCGCGTAGTCCTTCTTGGTCTCCGACCATCCGGAATAAAGCCGGTAGAACAGATCCTTGTGGCAGATGAAGAGCTGCCGGAAATCCTTTGGCGCGAGCTCGGCGAGAAGCTGGTTGACGAGGTCGGCATCCGGGTGGGCGGCGGCGCGCAGGGTGTAGAAATAGGCCGGATCCTCGGCGGCGATGGTGGGCCATTTGCCACCGTGCTCCGCCCAGTTGACGAGCGCCGCGAGGGCGTGGAACTCGGGCGGCAGAAGCTCGGCATGCTGGCGCGCGAGCCGGCGCATCTCGGCCCGCGTGCGGCCGGCGAGCTCCACCTCGCGGTCGGCAAGCGCATCGACGAGGATGAAATCCATCTTCTGGCGAAGGATCGCGGCGGAGTCGATTCCACGTGCCTTTACAATGGGTTCCACCAGCTCGTTCAAGCTGAGGAAATTGGCGATGCGGTTGCGCTCGGAGAGGTCGAACACGTACTCCACCGGCAGCTCGCCCAGCGGCTCCTTGGGCGCCGAGGCAATGACGCCGGGCAGCTCGAGATCCTGGAAAAGGTAGAGCCCGCCAAATTGCGCGGTCCAGAAATTGCGTTGCTCGAAGCTCATCTGCTTCAGCTTCACCGGGTTGCGCACGATATCGCCCGTCTCCCCCGCAAGCGTGATCATCTCGGCAATCAGCACATCGTCGAACCACGCATCCTCCTCGTTGAGGAAGCGCGACACCTTCCCGTCGAGCTCGGAGGCGCGGCGCAGCCGCCCATTGGTGGTATCGGCCTCCACGGTCACCGTGCGGATGTCGAAAAGCCTCTTGGGTTCGGAGAGATCGTAGACGGAGTTCACCAGCTCCCCCGCCACCGCGTCGCGCGCGGTGAGTGCAAAGAGCGCCGGCTCGTTCTCTTCGATGAACTGCCGCAGGATGCCCCGCGAGGTCGAGAATTTCGCCTCCAGCAGCGGCGCTGTCTTCTGCTCGGTCGTCAGCATGATGTACTGCCGGTTGCCGCCCGCGTGGTTGAGATAGGCCGGGTCGCCCAGCTCGTGCCCCACCTCGGGGGAATAGCCGGAAATGTCGATGTAGAAATCCGAAAGCGCGGTCTCCCGGCCCGTCAGGTGCTTGAGCGCGCGGTTGTAGCGCTCCACCAGCGCGGGCGAGGCCACGTGGATGAGATTGCCGAACATGAGGCCCGATTTGATGAGGCGCCTCATGATCCAACACCTAACAAGTCTCGAACCTCTTGAACCGAAAAAGGTTCGGGCTTTCGCATATGAGCCACGGCGTGACAATTTGGGCAAAGTGGAACGAGGTCAACTTCAGGATCTACAGTCTGTTCCGCCACGTAGCTTGAAATCGGCTTAATATGGTGAACGTGGATGAAATTATTGGCAATTGCGCCGTAGCGTTCACCGAAATTTATGTCGCATACTGCGCAGTTAAAGCCCTTTATAGCCAAACACTTAGCTCGAGCATCACTGTTCCGTTCATGATAGAGCGAGCTCACCCATTTCTCTGAGCCTTCGCGATACTCTCCTTTCGGCGCATCCAGTTCATTTGATAAATCATTCGAGAATGGACCCTTTACGGCTAACCAACTCTTGCCTAATCGTTGAAGGGTCCTTTGTTCTAGCGATGGTTCAAACGATAGAATTTTAGATGTATCTTTGTCCGTCCCTTCGTGAGCAAGGCCTCTTTTCATAGGGAATGTCATTAACGCGTAACCGTTCTTTACGAGGTTTAAGTGTTCGAGAGCTTGTTTGTAACCCGGTGCCCTTCTTCCACCGCGATATTCCCAGTCATCGTGCAGAATAGTCTGCTTCTCACCGCTCTCGTGAGCATCCCAAGCGCCAAAAAAAACTACTTTCGTTGTATTGTTTACGAAAGACCAGCTCCAGTTCCAGTTTGCGCAAGTTCCCCCATATCGTTCGATAAAGGCTTTTCTAGACACCATCCCGCCCCTCCAGATAGCGCCGCTTGGCCTCCTCCATCCGCCCCATCTCGCGCACGGCCGTCTCGATCGCCGCCTCGTCGGATTTGTCGGCATAGCGGAATTCCGAATCCGCGTAGCGGTTGATCTCCTGGATGACCATCTCCACCGTGATCGGCTTGCGCAGTTCCTCGATCATCCCGCGCTTGGTGTCGTACGGCTTGAAGAGGAAAAGCTCCGGCTCCTCCATCCATTCGTCGGGCAGCTCGAAATCCATCGCCCGCACCTTCACCGCATCGGTGATGTTCTTGATCGCCCGGCCCGTGAAGCGCTCGTCGGCCTCCTGTATGCCCTTCAGATAGGTGCCGAGCTTGGCAATCGTGTCGAGCTTTCCAAGGTCTTTTTCCACGCGCTCATAAACCTTTAGCAACCCTTCCTCATGCGGCTTCCCGTGGCTCTCGAAGCTCGCGGCCACCGCCTTCTTGATCTCCTGCGCGGCATAAAGCTCGTGATCGCCCAGCGGGATGCCGTGGTTCTTGCCCATCAGCAGGTGCAGGATGTCGATGTAATCCTCCCGCGTCTGCGGCCCGTCGACGAGAAACCGCGCCCCCGCCCGCTGGCGCAGCGCGTCGTCCACGTTCTCGGGGTAGTTTGAGAACATCCCGAAGGTGCAATTGCCGCGCACCACCGTGTTCGCCCCCGAGAAACTCTCCATCAGCACCGCCGTGATCTCGAGCTGCCCGGCGCTCGACTGCCGGTCGCCGCGCTTGCCCGCGAGCTGGTCGATATCGTCGATCGTGCCAAAGCCGATCACGCCCGGGTCGATGATCGTGTTGATGAAGGTCTTGGCGTTCTGCGCGCTCTTTCCCTGATAGGAATCAATGCTTTCCGTCGAAAGGTTCGCGTAGCGAAACGGGTAGCCCGCCACCTCGCAATAGCCATTGATCAGCCCCGCCATCATCTGGATCAGCGTGGTCTTGCCCGTGCCCGGCTTGCCATCGCCCATGAAGGTGAAGATGAACCCGCCCAGCTCCTCGAAGGGGTTGAGACGGCGCTCGAAATCATAGGCCATGAGCATCTTCGAGAGCTTCAGCGCCTGGTATTTCGCGATATGGTTGCCCACCACCTGGTGCGGCTTCTTGAAGCTCATGGTGAGCGTGGTGGATTTGCGCTTGGTCACCGGCTCGAAGCCGCGAATGGTAAAATCGTCGGCCTCCACCCGCCACGCGGCCCCGGTGAAGGCGCCCAGATGCACCGCGTTCTGCGCGCGCAGCGCCACCTTCTCCATCACCAGTTCCGCATAGCCGGTCACGACCGCCACCAGCCGCGCATCCTCTCCCGCGAGCGCCGAGATATCCTGCTCGAGCTCCCACAGCGCGCCATGCAGCGCAAGCTGGGCGTTGTCGGTGAGGATTTCCTCGGCCTCGCCCACTTCCACCGACACTTCCGATCCATGCGGGCCGAGCAGGAAGGCGGCTGCATTGGCGAAGACATGCAGCACCGCCAGCGCCTCCGCCGAGAGCCGTTCGGCAAACTCGGTCTTGCGCGCGCCGGCGAGCGAGCCCGCGAGATTGGCGCGGCGCAGCTCGGCGAGCCCGGTCGCCTCCGAATAGGCCTCGCCCACCGCGAGCGCGATGGCGAGCGCCCGGCGCAGCCCGTGCAGCACCGTGGCCTGCAGGGGCGAAACCAGCGGGTCATCGGCATCCGCCGCCTCGATCGTGGCCGCCAGATGCACCCCCTCGGGCCGCGCCGTCTGCCGTGTCACCAGCCCCGGCGTGGTGCTGCGAAACCGCCGCCGCGTGCCGAGCCCCGCCGAACGTTCCTCTTGCGGCACGTCCCGCGCCTTGCCCACCCGCGGCGCATGGTCGAACCCCTCGAGCATCGCCTCCGCGGCCGGGTAATGCTTGCGGATATCCGCCTCGCGCAGCTCCATCACATCCGATGTCAGGCTCATTGCTTCAGGATCTCCACGGTTTCATCGGAAATGGCGCCAAGCCCGCTCGGCCCATGCAGATTGTACGAAAGGTCGCGCGGATAGACTTCTGTCCAGTAATAGCCGCGCGTCTCCCGCAGAAGCACCACCGGCACCCGGTCGCCCGCCCAGCACACGCGCGTCACGGTCTGCCCGCGAAACCGCAGGCCCTTCACCGTCTGGAAGCACGGCCCCGTGCGCGGCCAGACCCCGCCATAGCCCGTGCGCTGGATCTGGTGAAAGCCCCGCAAAAGCAGCCAGCGCTGCGTGGCCTGCGGGCTCTCGTTCTTCGTCATGATCCGCTCGGCCACCACATCCGCCGTGGGCGCGACCGGCTCCAGCACCGTTTCGCACCCCGCAAGAAAAGCGGCGCAGGCGCAGAGCGCCATGTATTTCATCTTTCCGGAAATACTCATGATCCCAACAGGTTTCACACCGAACCTCATTCAATATTGCAGCACACGCCCGCCCGGGCTCACCACGTATTTCGTCACGCCCTTGAAGCCCGGCGGCGCCTTCTCGGCCAGCACCTGGTAGGGCCGCTCGGGCAGGATCACCGCGCGCTCGGTGCGGGTGGCCCCGGTCTCGGCACCCCGCCCGGAGAACGGGTCGAGCGCGAACACCTCGCGCTCCACCGTGCCGAACCAGCCCGAACGCTCCTCGCGCACCCGCTCGCTCTCCAGCACCTCGTCCGTCCACGCCAGCGCCCAGTCCTGCCCCTCGGGCGCGCGCGCCTCCTCCAGCACCTCGCGCATCGGCCCGCTCTGCCGGGTGAAGGCATGAGAATACATCGGCCCCAGATGAAGCCGCCTCAGCCGCTTCGGGTGCAGGTCGTCGAAGCCCTCGTCGAACCCCTTGGCGATGGTCAGAAGCTTCAACCCGCCGCTCGCCTGCCCCATGAGATGCGCCTGCGCCTCGGGCCAGCGCCGCTCGTCTCGCGGCAGCGGCGTGCGGCCGGTATCCTCCACCTCCATCAGGTAGACCGTGGGCAGGTTCACCACGCTGTCATAGACCGCCCAATGCATCAGGTAGCGCCGCCGCTCGCCGAGCCCCTCGAGCCACGTGATCTCGGGGTCGTTCTGCGCCCAGAAGAGATGCCCCCGCATGAGCTCTTCGTAGTAAAGCCTTTGAGACAAGGCAAATTGCAGCTTCGTGGGGATCGTGCGCTCGCCGATGATCTGCTCCACCATCTGCCGCTTCAGCGCCTCGGGCGACGGCATGTTCTGCACGTGCCGCGCCGCCTGCTGGGCGTCGTTGGCCATCACCAGGAGCTCGTTGAAAACCGGAAACCCGCTCTCCTCCACATCCATGGCGAGCGAACCGAAGAAACGCCCGGTGTCGCGCCCCACCAGCAGGTATTTCATCGAGAGCGCCCGGAAGGTGTAGGCGATGCCGCGCACATATTCGGCCAGCACTTCCACCTCCTCCTTCGAAAGCTTGCCCTCCACCTGCATCACCGCCGCCACGCGGTTCAGATGCGTCGTGATCCGCTCGAACTTCGCGAAATAGCGGCGCGAGGCGAAAAGATCGGTCAGCCCCACGGTATCGCGCGCCTTGGTCACGCTGTCACTCATGCCGATCCCTTCCGCCACGGGCTCCGAAACGGGCCCTGCCCGCGCGCGCTACGCCCCGTAGAGGTTCTTGTCATGCTTCTCGATGATCGCCTGGAAGCGCCGGGCAAAGCGCTCGTCGGCCTTGGCCTTGGCTTCCAGCACCTCGCGCGCGAAGACCATATGCTCCTCATGCGCCTCCATCATCTCGGCCATGCGCTGGTTTGTGGCCGCGCCGATCCCCGCCATGGCCGATTGCGCCTCCTTGTCCGTCTCCACGCCGATCTCGTTGATCCGGTGCGCCACGTCCTGCTGCTGCGCGGTCTTGAGCGACTTCGTGAGCGCATCGTAAAGCACCACGCGCTGCTTGGTGTCGGTCTGCAGCTTGTTGATCAGCACCATCTGCGTGGCTGCCTGGTTCTGCAGGCTGTCCACCCATGTCTTGCCCTTCTCGATATAGCGCTCGAGCGTCTGGCTCTTGGCGAGCTTCACCTGCTCCTGCTGCACCATCGCATTGTATTTCGCATTCATTTCCGCCAGTTCCGTCTCGAGCTTCGTGCGCGCGGCGGCATCGGTCTCGTTGGCGATCTGGTTCTCCAGTCGGATGATCTCCGGGTCGAGCTTCTGGATGTCGGCGCGCAGGGTTTCCAGTTCGCCCACCACCGCCTCGCGCTCGTCGAGCGTCTCCGAGAGGTTGCTCTCCACCTTCACCTTCTGCTCCTCGAGCATGGTGAGCTGCCCCTGCAGCAGGTTCACGATCACGTCGGATTTCGAGATCAGGTCCTGCAGCTTGTCGTCGATATTGGCGGTGCGGATGCGATCCTGCCGCATGCTGTCGGCCTTGGCCTTCGAGAAGACCCCCACGAAGCTCTCCCAGCCGGTCTTCGAGCGCATCTCGTCGAAATCGCGCGAGAAGGCGGCGGTGATGTCGTCGAGCCCCATGATCAGCTCGGCGATATTGGCGTTCATCACATCGGTATGCGCCTGCACATCCGCGAGCGTGGCATTCTCGATATCGAGCGTCGCATCCTCGCCGCCTTTGATCTTCGAGCGCGCCGCGTCGATGCGCCCCGTCAGCTCGGCGATCCGCGCCTGGGCTTCTTCCACCTGCGCCTGGCTTTCGCGCACCTGTGCATCCAAATCGGCCATCGAAAACTCCCTGATGAGACCCGCCCTTGCGCCGTACTATACGCCCTGCGGCACGAAACTTAAGAGCAAAGGCGGCGCCCGGCTTCTTCTTGGTCCAAATACTTCCGCCAGAGGCGAAAATACCCTTTCCTAAGGCATCAGCACATCGGCCCGCATGAAACTCGCCTTCTCGGTCGTCATGTCGTCATAAAGCAACTCCACGGTGATGAATTCCACCTCGCCCGGCGCATAGGTCAGGTAAGGCAGGCCATCCTCGGGGGTAATCGCGTTGGGCGTGGCGGTGTCCACATGGCAGGGCGGCAGGTCGTATACCTGCATCGGCCCGCCATTCACCGCGTAGCGCATCTGGTGCAGCCCGCAGCGCCAGCTCAGAAGATGCGTGACATAGAGCAGGTCCTGCCCGCCATAGTCGCGCACCGCCACCCAACTGGCCCTTGTGGCCGCGAGGATGGGCTTCACCTCCACAGCCGTTGTGAACTTGCCCGAGGGCACCTGCGGCTCGGCGATAAAGGCCGGGTCCGCCATGGCCACGGCCGGCTGCGCGGCCTCCTCGGTCTTTGCCACCGTCTCAGGCGCCACCGTCTCCGGCACCACCGTCTCAGGCGCCGCCTCCTCCGCCACGTTCGCCTCCGGCGCCTGCGCCGCCATCGCGGGCGGGTCGCCGCCACCCTGGCTGGAAAGCGCCACCCCGATGCCAAACAGGATCCAGTCGATCATTTCACCCCTCCGCTGCCAATTCGCCGCAACTGCCCCCTTCTGCCCCGCGCCGGCACCATCTATAGTGCCACGCAGAGCAGACAGTCAGGCGCAGTATGGCCCCAGAGCCGGACAAAACCAAACCCTATAACGTGGTCGTCGTCGGCCAGTCGCGCCGGCTCGAATACGAGGCGATCCTCTTCGCCGCGTCGCTGCGGCTCACCTCGCCCGGCTTCGAGGGCCGGCTCATCGTGGCCGAGCCCCAGCCCGGGGCTCTCTGGCCCACCGATCCGCGCATCTCCGGCAAGGCGCGCGCGGTGCTCGAGCGGCTCGAGGCCGAGATCCTGCCCTTCGAGAGCCGCCATTTCGGCGCGCGCTACCCCTATGGCAACAAGATCGAGGCGCTCCTCGCGCTGCCCGAGGGCGAGCCCTTCGTCTTCTTCGACACCGACACGCTCGTGCTGGGCGATCTCGCCCGCGTGCCCTTCGATTTCACCCGCCCCACCGCCTCGCTCCGGCGCGAGGGCACCTGGCCCGAGATCGAGCTCTACGGCCCCGGCTACACGCAGATCTGGAAATCGCTCTACGACAGGTTCGGCCTCGATTTCGAAAGCTCGCTCGATCTCTCCTGGCCCGACGAGTTCTGGCGCCGCTACCTCTATTTCAACGCGGGCTTCTTCTTCTACGAATGCCCGCATGTCTTCGGGCAGCGCTTTCTCGACACCGCGCTCTCCATCCGCGACGACCCGCCGCCCGAGCTTGTCTGCCAGTCGCTCGACCCCTGGCTCGACCAGGTGGCGCTGCCGCTTGTCATCCACGGCCTCGGCGGCGGGCCCGACACCCTCCCCGAGGGCCTGCTCGATGGCGAGATCACCTGCCACTACCGCCTGCTGCCCCTGCTCTACGCCCGCGAATCCGACCGCGCCGTGGAGGTGCTCGAGCAGGTCACCGAACCCAACTGGATCAAGAAGGTGGTCAAGGCCTACGACCCGGTGAAATACATGGTCTATCACGGGCGCGGGCAGAAGGCGCGCGCGCTCTTCGACCGCGAGAACCTGCCCGACAAGGAGCAGACGATCCGCAACACGCTCAAGCGCAACGGGTATTGGATGCGTTGATGCGCGACCGCGAACAATGCGGCCGTTCCGGCGCGACTGTATTTGGAGATCTGCGCGAACCGGGCTAACCTGCGGCCGATCGCAACGCTTCGGAGATCCGCCCCATGCGCCTTGCCAAACCCCTCATCCTGCCCTTCGCGGCCATCGGCCTTCTCGCGGGCTGCGCCAGCCAGCCGGAGGTGCGCAAGTTCGACATTCGTGTGGATGACGGCTTCTACACCGTCACCGAAAACCGCAGGGGGCCGTCGCTCTTCGGGGCCGGGCCTTCGGTGGCGCGCAGCGTGCGCGTGGCGGGGAGCAACGTGCCCTGCCCCGCGCTGCCCTGCACCCGCGCGGTGCGCACCGCGCTCGGCACGCAGGCGCAGAGCTTGGACGAGGCCCGCCTGCCCCAGCCCGGCGTCGATCTGGGCCTCGAGTGAGCTAAGCGGCACCGCGCGCTCCACCGATAACTCTGTTGTCGTCGCCGCCACTATCGCATACCTCTTTCCCAACCATGCCTGAGGGAGGAACCCATGTCCGATCGCATTCACAAGTTCGGCTTCGACACGCTGCAGATCCACGCGGGCAGCCGCCCCGACCCGGCCACCGGCGCCCGGCAAACGCCGATCTACCAGACAACGGCTTACGTCTTCCGCGATGCCGAGCACGCCGCCGC
>JAVKDQ010000203.1:0-2848 GCA_040222155.1 Roseovarius sp. | reverse complement strand
GAGGGCTGGCCTGCCCGTTTTTTGGGCAGCAGGCCAAGCGCGTTTCGCCGCTGCGGCGGGCCGGTTTGCGGCGTGTCTGTATCGCGTCGGTATCACGTCGGTATCGCGTCGGTGACGTGACGTATCGGGCGGGGGAGGGCTTTGCCATGTCGCCCGGGCGGGACTACATGATAGGGAGGTTGAATGGCCCGGGCGGCAGATCTGCGCGCGCCGGTGCGAGACGGCGGGAGCAAGCGGCCGAGATGAAATTCACGGTGAACGGGATGGACTACGAGGCGGATGTCGAGGATGACATGCCGCTGCTCTGGGTTCTGCGCGACGAGCTCGGGATCAAGGGGCCGAAATATGGTTGCGGCATCGCCCAATGCGGCGCCTGCACCGTGCATCTCGACGGCGAGGCGGTGCGCTCCTGCCAGATCCCGGCGGGCTATGCCTCGGGCGCCAGCGTGGTGACCATCGAAGGGCTGGGCGCGGGCGGCACGCTGCACGCGGTGCAGGAGGCGTGGATCGCGCATCAGGTGGCGCAATGCGGCTATTGCCAGGCCGGGCAGATCATGCAGGCGGCCTATCTGCTCGAGACGAACCCCGACCCTGACGATGCGGAGATAGACGACGTGATGGGCGGCAATCTCTGCCGCTGCGGCACCTATCCGCGTATCCGCGCGGCGATCAGGACGGCCGCCGCGAAGCTGAAGGAGGCGTGAGATGAGCCGGTTGCGCACCATCACCCGCCGCACGCTTCTGGTGGGCTCCGCCGCGATCGCGGGGGACGTGGCCTTCGGGGTTTACACGCTCTCGCGCCCGCATGAGAACCCGCTGCTCGACGATCTGGCCGAGGGCGAGGCGGCGCTCACGCCCTATGTTCTGATCGATGCCGAGGGTGTTACGCTCATCACGCCGCGGGCGGAGATGGGGCAGGGGGTTTACCACGTGCAGGCGGCGCTCCTCGCGGAAGAGCTCGACGTCTCTCTCGAGGCGGTGCGGGTCGATCCGGGCCCGCCGAGCCCGGCCTACTGGAACACCGCGCTCGCGGCGGAGGCGGCGGAGTTTCTCGTGCCTGCCGAAGGCATGGTGCAGCGCATGGCCGAGGGTGGGCTCGGCACGGTGATGAAGGCGATGGGCCTGCAGATCACCGGCGGCTCCACCACCGTGCCCGACGGCTTCGTGAAGCTGCGCGCCGCCGCGGCCTCGGCGCGCGAAACGCTCAAGCGGGCGGCGGCGGCGCAAACCGGCCATCCGGTTGAAGCGTTGCGCACCGAAGCCGGGCATGTGCTGCTGCCCGATGGCGGCCGGCTGGCCTATACGGCGCTCGCCCCGGCGGTGGCCGGCATGGAGCCGGTGCAGGACGTGCCGCTGCGCGCGCCCTCCGAGTGGCGCTATATCGGCAAGCCCATGCAGCGGATCGACATGGAGGCGAAATGCACCGGCGCGCCGATCTTCGGCATCGATGCCGAGGTGCCGGGCATGGTGCATGCGGCGGTGAAGCTCAACCCCGCGCAGGGCGGCGCGCTCGAGAGCTTCGATGCGCGCGAAGCCGAGGCGATGCGCGGTGTGATCAGGGTGGTGCCGGTGACCGGCGGCGTGGCGGTGGTGGCCGACAACACGTGGCGGGCCATGCAGGCGGCGGCGCGGGTGGAGGCGCGCTGGGGCGAGGCCGCGTTTCCCGCCGGGATGGAGGCGCATTGGGCGGCGCTCGGCAATGCCATCGGCGCGGGACGCCCCGACAGCCGCAAGCGTGATGATGGCGATGTGGAGGCGGCGCTGGCCTCGGGCGAGGTGATCGAGGCCGAATACCGCGCGCCCTATCTGGCCCATGCGCCGCTCGAGCCCGTCAATGCCGTGGTGCGGGTGGATGACGAGAGCGCCGAGGTGTGGACGGGCACGCAGGTGCCGCGCTTCATCCAGGCCAATGTGGGGCGGATCGCCGGGGTCGCGCCCGAGCGGGTGAAGGTCAATGTGCTGATGATCGGCGGCAGCTTCGGCCACCGGCTGGAGGATGAGGTGGTGAAGCGCGCGGCGGAGATCGCGGTGCAGATGAAGGGCGTGCCGGTCAAGCTCACCCTCTCGCGGGAGGAGGACATGATGCACGACTTCCCCCGCCAGATCTCGTTGGCGCGGCTGCGCGGCAAGGTGGCGGAGGGCCGGGTGGAGGCGCTCGACCTCGATATCGCCGCGCCCAGCGTGCAGGCCTCGCAGCTTTCGCGGCAGGGGCAGGCCGTGCCGGGGCCCGACAGCCAGATCCCTGCCGGAGCGTGGAACATGCCGTTGGCGATCCCGCATCACCGGGTGACCGCGTGGCGCGCGCCGGAGCTGGCGCCGATCTCGTCGTGGCGCTCCGTGGGCGCGTCTTCCAACGGGTTTCTCTACAATGCCGCGCTCGACGAGCTCATTCACGCGGCGGGCGCCGACCCGATGGCGGAACGGCTGCGGCTCTGCAACGCGCCGCGGGCGCGCGCAGTGCTCGAGGCGGTGGCGGAGATGTGCGACTGGCAGGGCGTTCTGGGCGAGGGCCGGGGGCGCGGCGTGGCACTGGTGGAGAGTTTCGGCGTGCCCTGTGCCGAGGTGGTGGAGGTGCGCGACACCGGGCGCGGCATCCGGATCGAGCGGGTCTGGGTGGCAGCGGAGGTGGGCCGGGTGATCGACCCGGTGAATTTCGAGAACAACGTGCAGGGCGGGGTGATCTGGGGGCTCGGGCACGCGGTGAATTGCGAGACGACCTATGACGGCGGCATCGCGCAGCAGAGCAATTTCGACGGGTTCGAAGGGATGCGGCTCTGGCAGGCGCCCGAGATCGTGGTGCGCGGGCTCGAAACCGGCGATGCAGTGATGGGGGTGGGCGAGCCGCCGG
>JAVKDQ010000202.1:0-36337 GCA_040222155.1 Roseovarius sp. | reverse complement strand
GGCGGGATCGGTGGCGGTGGCGATGGCACCAAGGAGCAGCGCGGCAGGCGCGGGCACGCCCATGAGCCAGAGCCCGAGCGTGACGAGCGCCATGGTGACGAGCACGATCATCAGCGAGATGGAGAGGATGGCGCGGCCATGCGCCCGCAGGTTCTCGCCGGTGAGCGCGCCGCCGAGCAGGAAGGCCACCATGGTGAGCGCCATCACCGAGAGCGCTTCGTAGAGCGCCTGCGCCGATTGCGGCAGGAGGTCGAGCCCCGGGCCACCCACGGCGATGCCGCAGAGCAGGAGCAGGGTGACGCGCGGCAGCCGGGTGCGGGCGCCCAGCCTGTCGGCTACCAGCCCCGCCAGGAAGAGCAGCCCGAGCGCGGTGAACAGTTCCGCGAGATCGGACATCAGGCCAGCAGCATCTTGAGGCCCTGGGTGACATCCGAGCGCACGGCAAGGCGCAGGCCCGGCTCGTCGCCCGCCTTGAGCGCCGCGATGATCAGGCGGTGGTAATGCGGCGGATCCTTGCGGGCGAGGCGGCCATAGAGCGCGCGCATGGTGGGGCCGAGTTGGAGCCAGACGGTTTCGGCCATGGCGAGCATCGCGGGGGCCTGTGCGCGCAGGTAGAGGGTGCGGTGAAACTCGAGATTGCGGCGGATATAGCCCACCGCGTCCTGCCGCACGATGGCCTCGGAGATATGGCCGTTGATGGAGTTGAGCCGGTCGATCAGGGCGATATGAGCGCGGGGCAGGGCACGGCTGGCGAGCTCGACCTCGAGAAGGGCGCGGAGCGCGGCCAGCTCCTCTATGCGCTCGTTGCCGAGCTCGGGCGTGGTGACGCGGCCGGAGCTTGACACGGTGAGCGCGCCCTCGGCCGAGAGCCGGCGGATCGCCTCGCGGGCGGGGGTCATCGACACCTCGTATTCGGCGGCGAGGCCGCGCAGTGTGAGCGCATGGCCGGGGGCCAGTTCGCCATGCATGATGCGCCCGCGCAAGCCCCGGTAGACGCGGTCATGGGCGGCGCTGGGCGTGGTGTCTGGCCTCGGTGTGATCAGCATGGAGCGTTTGTGATCACAAGCCGGCCCTGCGTCAAGCCTCGAATCGGTAGCGGTGAAGCGCGGCGCCGTGGGTGCGCAGCCAGCGGCGCGGCGCCTCGTAACCGGGCTTGAGGCGGGCGACGGTGTTCCAGAAGGCCGGCGAATGGTTCATCTCGGCGAGATGCGCCACCTCGTGAGCGGCGACGTAATCGAGCACCTCGGGCGGGGCGAGGATGAGCCGCCACGAGAACATCAGCCCGCCCTGCGCCGTGCAGGAGCCCCAGCGCGAGCGCGTGTCGCGCAGGGTGAGGCGCGCATAGGGGCGCCCGAGTGCTGCGGCGTGCGTGTCGGAGGCGGCGGCGAGCCTGTCGCGGGCGCGGGCCTTGAGCCAGGCGCGCAGGCGGGCCGCCACGCCCTCTTCCGCGCCGGGCACGAGGAGCTGGCCCGCGGCCACCTGCACCCTGCGCCCCGAGCCGGGCTCGATTCGCAGAAGCTGGCCCTCCAGCGGCAGCTCCGAGCCAAATCCCACCGGCACTTCCTCGGGCCGGGCCGCGAGCTGGGCGCGCAGCCAGCCCGCCTTTTCCGCGGCGAAGGCCAGCGCCTGCCGCTCGGGCACACCATGGGGCAATGTGAGGGTCACCCGGCCATCGAGCCCGGAGACGCGCAGGGAGATGCGCCGCGCCCTTGCGGAGCGCTTCAGAACAAGGGCAACGGGGGGGTTGCCGGGAAGAACGTGATCGCCCATATGACCTCGAGATGACGCAGCGCCCGAGGCGCCCGAGGCGGAGGCGCTCAAAGCCTTTGACACCTCTGCACTCTTATGGCAGTTGGCGCGGATCGTCTGCAAGACCAAGAGATGCATGAGGGATTTTCAATGCCCAACGAAGAATGGGGTGTGAAGCGCGTTTGCCCGACCACGGGCAAGCGCTTCTACGACCTGAACAAGAACCCGATCGTCAGCCCCTACACGGGCGAGGTGGTTCAGCTCGACACCGGCCGGAGCCGGTCCATCACCGCGGATGCGGAGGATGCCGAGACCAAGAAGATGAAGGCCGCCAACTCCGATGTGGATGATGACGTGCTGGATGATGATGACGACGTGGATGTCGATCTGGGCGATGACGTGCTCGACGACGACGATGACGACAACGTGTCGCTCGACGATATCGCGGATGTCTCCGACGAGGATCAGGACGTCTGACGCGGCGTTCCGGTTCGGCGCGCGGCGCGGGATTTTCCACTTGATCCCGCCCGGCGCTTTGCCTAGATAGCGTCGAACGCGCGGGGCCGGAGAGGCCCTGCCCGCATCAGGGGCCTTAGCTCAGCTGGGAGAGCGCTTGCATGGCATGCAAGAGGTCAGGGGTTCGATCCCCCTAGGCTCCACCAAACTTCCCTTTCAAACTCCCGTTCAGGACTGTCTGAAAAACCCGCCTCGGGGCGTGGTGGATATGTGGCGCGCCCGCTTCGTGGCAGGCGCGCCGTGGTTCAGCCGTGGTGCCCCGGTGCGGGGCGTGGCGGCAGCCTATTGGTGGTAATGCCCGCTCAGGCCATCCGCCAGGGCATGAAGCACCCAATGCGCCGCGTCGGGATTGGAGTTGAAGGGCATACGCTCCAGCCGCCCTTCCTTCACGCCGGTCTCGGCTTCGAAGACAACCCGGTTTTCCTTGATCGAGGCCATGACCTGCAGGCTGGCGAGGGTTTCGGGATCGACCGCTGTCGGATCGTCCGAGAGCAGGACGAAATCGGCGAGCTTGCCCACCTCGATGCTTCCCTTCCGGTCTTCCTCGAAATGCTGCCATGCGGGCCAGAGCGTCATCGCCTTGAGCGCGGTCATCACGTCGACGCGGTGGTGCGGGCCGAGGATGTCGCCCGAGCGGGTGCGGCGCGTTACGGTTGCCGAGAGGATGCGCATGCTGTCGGGGAAGGCGACCGGGGCATCGTGGTGCGAGCTGAACATCATGTCGCGCGTTCTGACCCAGCCGGTGGGCGAGATGTTTTCGGCCATGACCGGGCCGACAGTGTGGTCGCGGTGCCAGTCGCCCCAATAGAACGTGTGCATGGGGAAGAGCGAGGGGAAGATGCCGAGGCGCTTGAGGCTGTCCACCTGATCTTCGCGGATGAACTGGCCGTGGATCAGGACCGGACGAATATCGGCGCCTTCATGGTCCTTCTGCGCCTCGTCCACCGCTGCCAGCAGCATGTCGATCGCGCCTTCGCCGTTCGCGTGGGTCAGGATCTGGATGCCGTTCTCGTAGGACCAGCTGACGGCATCCTGCGCCTGTTCCATGGTGATCGAGGCATAGCCGGCATAGCCCGGGGGATAATCGCCCACGGGGTCGTAATAGGGGCGGTCTCGCAGGGCGGTGAAGCCTTGGGGCGAGCCATCTATCGTGAGCTTCGCACCGCCCACGCGAACCCGGCCGGAATAGTCCATCGAGGTGGCCTCGCCGATGAAGTCGCGCGCCTCGAGCACATCGGGATAGACGACCACGTCGATGGCAAGCTCGCCTGCGTCGTCGAGCCCTTTCAGCGTCTGGTAGATCTCGGGCGACGCGCGCCCTTCCTGTGCGGTGGTATACCCGTAGCTGGCCCACAATTCGCTGCCTGCGGCGGCAAAGGCGCTAAAGGCCTCCGGCCCGAGCTTCGACAGGAGGGGCAGCATGACGGCGTAGAAGGCGTATTCTTCCATCACGCCGTTGAGCGCGCCGTTTTCATCCCGCTGGAAGACGCCGCCCTCCGGGTTTTCGACCGAATCGTCGATATTGGCGAATTCGAGTGCCTTGGAGTTGGCGACGCCCAGGTGCGAGGACTGGTGCACGATCAGGATCGGCACTTCCGTCGAGACGGCATCCAGTTCCTGCACGGTGGGGTGGCGCAGTTCGGCCAGCTGGCCGTTGTCATACCCGAAGCCGATGACGAGGCCGGTTTGCGCGACCGCGTCGGCGTTCTCCTCCATCCATGCGCGCAAGGTATCCTGAAGCGAGGCGATGTCGGTGACTTCACCGTCCGGGGGCGCGAGAAGGTTGGCCGAGAGCGCCTGCAGGCCGCCGATCACAACATGGCCGTGCGCGTCGACGAAGCCGGGGATGAGGGTGCGGCCATCGAGATCGAACATCGCCGTTTCGTCGCCGCGATGCGCGGAGACCTCTTCGAGCGTGCCGACGGCGATGATCTTTCCGTCCTTCACCGCGACGGCCTCCGCGGTCGGCTGTGCATCGTTGATCGTCAGGATCGGGCCGCCCGAATAGAGCGTGTCTGCGATGTCTTGCGAAAAAGCGGGGTATGCCGCGAGGAGTCCGGCCGCGAACAGGCCCAGGCTCAATGATGGTTTGTTCATTATTCAGATCCTGAATTGCTGTGCCATGCGCCGAAGCGGCGAAGAGCGATAAAATCTTTGTTTCGGAAGCCATCCCGGCTTTCGGGGCCGCGACCTCCGGAGGAAAAACCGTCCACAAGTAACCAAACTGGCCGGGAAACAGGAGAGACAACGAGGTTCGGACCTGACTCCGCCGCAGGTTGAGCTTGGGTTTGGGGGATACGCCAAGTCAAGCTTTATCGGCCCTTGGAGGCTTGCAGGCTGATGCCGGGCGGTGGGTTGGCAAGGATCGAACGGCGGAGGGGAAGAGCGTTGCGGGCTAGGCCAGGTCATCGAGGCCATGCGCGAGGGCCTCCGTCATCCCCTCGGCCTCCATGTGCCGACGCAGCCTTTGATTGTATCCGCCGGGGGCGTTCAGTGCTTCAAGAAGCGGGCCGCACGCTAGCGTCGAGAGGTTGGATGCCACCAGCGTTCTGAGAAAGGCTTCTGCCTGTGCCTTGTCCGCACCGCGGCTCTCGAGCCAGTCCGAAGCGGCTTCGACCATGCGCGCGACGGGAGACAGGACGGCCTGCGCGCAGAGGTAGGCCGCCATTTCATCGGCATTCCGCAGGGGAAAGATGCTGTTGCGCTTGCCGAAGATCTCGGTGACGAGCTGGGCATCGCCCTGCATCATGACGGGTGTTCCGCCCTGCGCGATGCCGGGAAAGGGCATCATGATGGCGGTGGCGCGCGCCGGGCGGATCAGGGCGTCTGCCTCCTCGAGCGATGCGCCGGCCATGAATGTGATCGCCACCTGACCTTCCCGAAAGACGAGGGAGCCGAGCACCTCTTGCGCGACTTCGGCCATCAGGCCCAGGAACAGGACATCGCTTGCATCGACGACCCCCTGGTTGTTTGCGATCCGGACATTCTCGAAGTTTTCCGCAAGGAAAGCGGCATGATGCGCGCTGCGCTCCGATACGGTGATGTCGTGCCCGTCGCGGGCGATGCCTTCCACCACCGCACGGGCAATCGTTCCACATCCGATCACGCCAATACGCATGTTTATCTCCCTGCCATCTGATCGATACTCGCACATCCCGCCGCGCGCGTCACTCCGGACGGATGCCAGCCGTTCGCCGCTTCTCCTCCCGATCATATTTGCTTGAGCGGGGCTTTGATTTTTCCGCGCGCGGGCGCATGTTGGAGGGGAAAACACCTGATGCAGGGGAAGAGTGGGGTTATGGACTACCAGAAGACACCGGAAGCGTTGGCGAAGTTGACGCCAGAGCAGTTTCGCATCACCCAGCGGGCCGGGACGGAGCGGCCGTTCAGCGGCGAATACAACATGCACAAGGAGCCGGGCATCTACGTGGATGTCGTCTCGGGCGAGCCGCTTTTCGCCTCGTCGGACAAGTTCGAGTCGGGCTGCGGGTGGCCGAGCTTCACCAAGCCGATCGTGCCGGCCTACGTGACCGAGCACCGCGATGAAAGCCTCGGCATGGTGCGGGTGGAGGTGCGCTCGAGACATGGCGACAGCCATCTGGGCCATGTCTTTCCCGACGGGCCGCGCGACAGGGGCGGGCTGCGCTACTGCATCAATTCCGCCGCGCTCCGGTTCATCCATCGCGACGACATGGAGGCCGAGGGCTACGGCGAATACCTGAACCAAGTGGAGGACGTCCAATGACTGAAGAACGCGCCGTTCTGGCCGGGGGCTGTTTCTGGGGCATGCAGGATCTGATCCGCAAGCTGCCGGGGGTGAAGCGCACCCGCGTGGGCTATACCGGGGGCGATGTGGAGAACGCGACCTATCGCAACCACGGCACCCATGCGGAGGGGCTCGAGATCATCTTCGACCCGGAGGTGATCAGCTATCGTCGGATCCTGGAGGTCTTCTTCCAGATCCACGACCCGACGACGCTGAACCGGCAGGGCAACGATGTGGGCATGTCTTACCGCTCGGCCATCTACTACGTGGACGAGGCGCAGCGCGTGGAGGCGCTGGAGACGATCAAGGACGTGGAGGCGAGCGGCCTCTGGCCGGGCAAGGTGGTGACGGAAGTGGAGCCGGTGGGCGACTTCTGGGAGGCCGAGCCGGAGCATCAGGATTACCTGCAGCGCTTCCCCAACGGCTATACCTGCCACTTCCCGCGCCCGAACTGGGTGCTGCCCAAGCGCAACGCGGCGGAGTAGGCGCTGGAGCTGATCGGTTTCGGCGGCGGGTGCCATTGGTGCACCGAGGCGGTGTTTGCCAGCCTGCGCGGTGTCGAGCGCGTGGAGCAGGGGTTCATCCGCTCCGCGCCGCCGGATGACACGTGGTCGGAGGCGGTGCGGATAGCCTTCGACCCTGCGCGCATTGCGCTTGACGTGCTGGTGGAGGTGCATCTGCGCACCCATGCCAGCACGTCGAACCACAAGATGCGCGGCAAGTATCGCAGCGCGGTCTATTCTTGCAGCGACGATCAGGCGGAGGCGGCACGCGTGGCGCTTGCCGCGCTTCAGCCCGGTTACGACGCGCCGCTCGTTACCCGCGTTCTGCCGCTTGGCGCCTTCCGGGCCTCGCCCGAACAGTTCCGATCCTATTATCTCAAACAGGCGGGCGGGCCCTTCTGCGCGCGCTACATCGACCCCAAGCTCGACCTTTTGCGCGCGCGGTTCGCGGAGCATGTGAGCTAGCGGAAGATGTGGATGGGAGGGAACGGCCTTGGGGGCGTTGGAGCTGAGCACCAACGCGCGGAATCAAGGGGCGTCAGCCCCGCCGCGCGAGCGCTGGGCCGCCCCCCCCGCCCCGCGCGTGGGTGAGGGTTTCGCCACGCACGGATCTTCTTCGGCATTGGCAGACATAAAGCGCTGCTGAACACCCGTTGGATCGCCGCGCCGCGGCCCAGCAATCGCGCGGCTCCTCAAATAGTGGCCGAAGGTCCGCCCCAGCCCCGCGCGATTAGCGGTTGGCAGGCGGCGCTTTGGCCTTATGCTGCCATGCCGGAGCCGGAGGGAGACGGCAAAGGCGATGGCGCAGACAGACGGATTGGCAGTTTCGGCACACGCGGCGCGGCGCAAGGCGCGCGCGCAGAACCTGCCGCGCCGGGTGCTGCTCATCGCTCTGCTGATCCCGGTGCTGGTGGCGGCGGGGGCGTTTCGCCTCTCGGAGGGTTATTTCCGCTCGGAGGAACTGGCCAAGGCGCAGGGGCGGCTCTCGCTCTATCGCGGCACGGTGGTGGCGCAGCTCGAACGTTTCGCGCATCTCACCTACGTTCTGGCGCGCGACCCCTTCGTGATCGCCACGGCGGCGGGCGGGCCGGTGGAGCCGCTCGACGCGCGGCTGGCGGGCTTTGCCGATCGCGCGGGGCTCGACGCGATCTACCTGATGGATACCGAGGGCCTGACGATCTCGGCTTCCAATGCCGGGGAACCGGGCAGCTTCGTGGGGCAGACCTATTCCTTCCGGCCCTATTTCCAGCAGGCTCTGAAGGGGGCGCAGGGCGAGTTCTACGGCATCGGCTCCACCACCGGGCTGCCGGGCTATTTCTACGCCGAGGCAGTGCGCGCGCCGGGGGGCGGGGAGATTACCGGGGTGATCGCCATCAAGCTGAGCCTCACGCCGCTCGAGACGCAATGGCGCGAGGCGGGGGAGCGGGTGCTGCTGGCCAATCGCGACGGGGTGGTGCTGCTCTCTTCCGAGCCCGAGTGGCGCTATACCACGCTGCAGCCGCTCACCGAGGCGCAGCGCGACCGCATCCGGCAGACCCGGCAGTTTGGCGCGCAGCCGCTTGCGCCGCTGGAATGGCAACGGCAGGCGGAGAACGGCGCGCGGCTGATGGGCGAGGAGTTTCTGCATCTGAGCACCTCCGACCTGCCGAATGGCTGGGCGCTGCACTACCTCTCCTCCACCGAGCCGGTGAGCACGCGCAGCCTGCTGGTGACGGGGGGGATGGTGATTTTCGCCGGGGTGATCCTCATTCTCACCCAGCAGCGGCGGACGGCGCGGATCGGCGCGGCGCTCAGGCGCTCGGAGGCGGAAGAGGCGCTGTTGCGCGAGGCCAATGACCGGCTCGCGGTGGAGATCGAGGAGCGGCGCGCGGCGGAGCGGCGGCTCGAGCGCACGCAGGACGAGCTGGAGCGCGCGAGCCGGCTCGCGGCGCTGGGCAAGCTCGCGGCCTCGGTGACCCATGAGCTGGGCCAGCCGATTGCCGCGATGCGCAACCACCTGACGGCGGCGGAGTTCGGCGGAGCGGCGCGCGAGGGACTTACGGGGCGCATTGCCGGGCTGGTGGACCGGATGGAGAGCATCACCCGGCAGCTCAAGTTCTTCGCGCGGGGCGAGGAGAGCCCGATTGGCGAGGTCGACCTGCGGGATGCGGTGCGGGCCTCGGTGGCGCTGGTGGAGCCGAACCTCACGGCCTCCGAAACCGAGCTGGAGCTCGACCTGCCGGAGCGGCCGGTGATGGTGCGGGGCAACCAGTTTCGGCTGGAGCAGGTGCTGACCAACCTCATGCGCAACGGCGTGGACGCGATGGGCGAGAGCGCCGAGCGGCGGCTCGTGGTGTCGGCGGGGGCCGATGCGGCGGGCGGCTGGTGCGAGGTGGCCGATACGGGCCACGGGCTGGGCGGCGCCGCGCTGGAAGAGCTGCAGGAGCCATTTTATACCACCCGCGCCACCGGGCATGGCATGGGGCTTGGCCTCGCCATCTCGGCCTCCATCGTGGAGGAGCATGGCGGGCGGATGAGCACGCGGGAGCGCGCGGGCGGCGGCACGGTGTTTCGCGTGGAGATACCGCTGGTGGCGGCGGAAGAGGAAGGCAGGCGCGCATGAGCATGTCGAAGACGCGCACGGTGCTGGTGGTGGATGACGACGCCTCGATGCGGGCCTCGCTGGTGGACCTCTTGCAGGCCGCCGGCTGGACGGTGGAGGCGGTGGCGCGCGCGCATCTGGTGGAGGGGCGGCTTGCCGATCTGCAGCCGGACGTGATCCTCTCGGATGTGCGGATGCCGGGGATGTCGGGGCTCGACCTTCTGGGCGCGCTGGGGCAGCGGGATGTGCCGCCGCTGGTGCTGATCTCGGCGCATGGCGACATTCCGATGGCGGTGCGGGCGATACAGGACGGCGCCTACAGCTTCGTGGAGAAGCCCTACGAGCCGCGCCGCCTGCTGACCATTCTCACCCATGCCGCCGACCAGTACCGGATGCGGCGCTCGGCGGAGCGGCTCAGGGCGCGGCTGGCGAAGCTCTCGGGGCTCGACCGGGTTTTCCTCGGCTCGACGCAGGAGAGCGCGGCGCTGAGGGAGGAGATCCTCGATCTTGCCGAGACGGAGACGCCGGTGCTGCTTTTCGGCGAGACGGGCACGGGCAAGGAGCTTGTGGCCCGCGCCCTGCACGATCTCAGCCCCAAGGCCGATGGCCCGTTCGTGGCGCTGAACTGCGCGGCGCTCTCGCCCGAGCGGTTCGAGGCGGAGATGTTCGGGGTGCAGGGCGAGCAGGCCGGGCGGCTGGCGGCGGCGGATGGCGGGACGCTCTTTCTCGACGAGATCTGCACCTGCCCGATGCCCGCGCAGGCGAAGCTCTTGCGGGCGCTCGAGGAGAAGCAGATCACGCCGGTGGGGGCGAGCGCGGCCTTGCCGCTGAAGTTCCGGGTGATCTCGTCGACGAACGAAGACCCGGAGACGGCGGTGGCCGAGGGGCGGCTGCGGCGCGACCTGCTCTTCCGGCTCAACACCGTGGTGCTGAACCTGCCCGCGCTCCGGCGGCGGCGGGAGGATGTTGCGCTGCTCTTCACCCATTTCCTCGCCGAGCACGCGCGGGTTTACGAGATTGCGCCGCCCGAGATCACGCAGGAGGATCTGGCCGCGCTCATGGCGCATGACTGGCCCGGCAACGTGCGCGAGCTGCGCCACGTGGCCGAGCGGCGGGTGCTGGCGGCGCGGCGCGGGATCGGCTCGGTGGCGCAGGCGCTGCGCGCCGATGGCGCCCGCGAGGAGGTGCCCGACACGCTGCGCGAGGCGGTTGCGGCCTTCGAGCGAGAGCTGGTGAGCAAGGCCATCCGCGCCCACGAGGGGCGGATGGATGCGGTGGCCGAGGCGCTGGGCATCGGGCGGCGCACGCTCAACGAGAAGATCGTGAAGCTGGGGTTGAACAAGGAAGAGCTTCTTTGAGAGCGCGGTGAGCCGGGGGGATGGCCTTGAGTGGGCGTTCGCCACCCATGTGAGAAGCCGCGCGATGGATGGGCCGCGGCGCGGCGATCCGACGGGTGTTCAGCAGCGTTTTATGGCTGCAACTTCTGCAAAAGATCCGAGCGGCGCGCTGACGTCACCCAAGCGCCGGGCCGTGGGTGCGGCCCAGCGATCGCGCGGCGGGGCTGCGCCCCTTGATTCCGCGCGTTGGCGCTCAGCTCCAATGTCCGCTTCGAGGCCGCCTCGGCCCATTCATGCGCCAGCCTGCGCCTTTCCGCAGGGCTGCCCGACCGGCGCGCGCAGAATTCTTCATGGGCAACTTCGCGACTTCCTGTCATGCTGACCTATCATAACACGCGTGAACCTTGGGAGGAGACACTCATGCAGAAGATCTTGGGACTTGGGATTACCACCGCCATCGGCCTGACATTCGCGGGCGAGGCGCTGGCGACGGAATGGAACGCTTCGCTCTGGGGCAAGCGCCGCGCCTTCACCGAGCATGTGGAGAAGCTGGCGGAGCTCGTGAACGAGAAGAGCGGTGGCGAATTCACCATCAACCTCGCCTATGGCGAGACGCTCTCGAAGAACCGCGAGAACCTCGACGGCATCCAGATCGGCGCCTTCGAGATGGCGCAGATCTGCGCGGGCTATCACCCCGACAAGAACCGCCTGATCACCGTGCTGGAGCTGCCGTTCCTCGGGGTCGAGAACCTCGATCAGGAAGTGGCGGTGAGCCATGCGGTGTATGATCACCCGGCGGTGGCCGACGAGATGGAGCAGTGGAACGCGAAGCTGCTGATGACCTCGCCCATGCCGCAATACAACCTCGTGGGCACCGGCGAGCCGCGCGACGAGGTGTCGGAATTCGAAGGTATGCGCGTGCGCGCCACCGGCGGGCTTGGCGAGGCCTTCAAGGCCGTGGGCGGCGTGCCGACCTCGGTGACGGCCTCCGAAGCCTACCAGGCGATGGATTCGGGCGTTGTGGATACCGTGGCCTTCGCGCAGCACGCGCATCTGAGCTTCGGCACGATCAACCAGGCGACATGGTGGACGGCGAACCTCAACCCCGGCACGGTGAACTGCCCGGTGGTGGTGAGCATCGACGCCTATGAGAGCCTCTCCGACGAGCACCGCGCGATTCTCGACGAGAGCGTGCCGGAGGCCATCGACTACTACCTCGAGAACTACGGCAAGCTGCTCGCCCGCTGGGACGAGGTGCTGGCCGAGAAGAACGTGGAGAAGGTGATGATCTCCGAGGAAGAGCTCGCGTCCTTCCGCGCCAAGGCCGCAGACCCGGCCCGCGATGCGTGGATCGCCGACATGGAAGCGCAGGGCCTGCCGGGCCAGGAGCTCTATGACCTCGTCGTGAAGACCCTCGCAGACGCGAAGGCGGGCGGCAGCTAAGCCCCCGCTCCCGCGTCGAGCCAACGCATCCGGGGCCGGGCCAAGCGCCTGCGCCCCGGATTTGCCAACACCAATAAAGACAAACGGGGGGGCACAGGCATGGCGTCTGGTGCATCCGTTCTGGAAGATTCCAGCCTTCTGAGCCGATTGGACAGGGCGCTTCTTCCGCTTGAACGGTTTTCGGCCCTGCTTTCGGGCCTCGCGATCTTCTCGCTCATGTTTCTTGCCGCATGGTCGGTAGGCGGGCGCAAGTTCTTCAACGCGCCGCTGATGGGCTACGTGGATTACATCGAGCAGCTTATGCCGCTCATCGCGATCATGGGCATCTCCTATGTGCAGCGCGACGGCACGCATATCCGCATGGATATTCTCGTGACCAAGCTGAATGGCCGGCTTCTCTGGTTCTTCGAGTTGATCTCGGTGCTGCTGATCCTTTTCCTGATCACCTCGCTCGTCTGGGGCGCGTGGGCGCATTTCGATCGCTCCTTCGATTGCGCGCGCCCGCTTTGCAGCCGTGACAGCACCATCGACATCGGCCTGCCCACATGGCCATCGAAGATCGTGGTGCCGATTGCCTTCGGGGTGCTCTGCCTCAGGCTGCTGCTGCAGGCATGGGGCTACGGGCGGGCGCTGGTGCTGGGGCTCGAGGCCCCGGTGGCGGTGCCGCTCTCGCTGACGGTGGAAGAACAGGCGCGCCTCGAGGCCGCCCAGCTCGAGGGGCGCGACTGATGGAACCCATTGATATCGGCCTCTGGACGACGGGCGGGCTGCTCGTGATGGTGGTGCTCGGCATGCGCGTGGCCTTCGCCGCGGGGCTTGCGGGCTTCCTGGGGCTTGTCTGGCTGCGCTGGAACGGGTTCGACTATGACCCGGACCGCTTCTGGAAGGCGTTCGAGATTTCCACCAAGATCGCCGGGCAGGTGCCCCATTCGAAGGTGAGTGCGCAGGTGCTGAGCCTCATTCCGGTCTTCATCCTGATCGGCTACCTCGCCTATTACGCGCGGCTCACCACGGCGCTTTTCGAGGCGGCGAAACGCTGGATCGCGTGGGTGCCGGGGGGGCTGGCGGTGTCGACCGTTTTCGCCACGGCGGGCTTCGCGGCGGTCTCCGGCGCCTCGGTGGCCACGGCGGCGGTGTTCGCGCGCATCGCGATCCCCGAGATGCTGAAGATCGGCTACAACAAGCGCTTCGCGGCCGGTGTGGTGGCGGCGGGCGGCACGCTCGCCTCGCTCATCCC
Organism: Roseovarius sp.; assembly: GCA_040222155.1. Lineage (GTDB taxonomy): Bacteria > Pseudomonadota > Alphaproteobacteria > Rhodobacterales > Rhodobacteraceae > Roseovarius. The sequence goes on along the minus strand of JAVKDQ010000202.1, from coordinate 23,205 downwards.
GCCCTCGGCCATTCTCGTGATCTACGCGATCATCGTGGAGCAGGACGTGGGCAGCCTGCTGCTGGCGGGGTTCATCCCGGGGATGTTCTCGGCCTTCGTCTATGCCGTGCTGATCATCGGGATCGCGCTGATGTTCAAGAATGTGGGCCCGCCGGTGGGCGGCTTCACATGGGGGCAGCGCTTCTCGGCGCTCTTGCCCGCCATGCCAATCGTCGCGGTGGTCGTGATCATCATCTTCTTCGTCTACAACCCGTTCGGCGAGGCATGGGGCACGCCCACGGAAGGCGGCGCGGTGGGGGCGTTCATCGTGTTCCTCATGGCGCTCTACCGGGGGATGCGCTGGCCCGAGCTGAAATCGGCCCTGCTGGAGACGGCGAAGCTGACGGTGATGATCTTCACGATCATCTGGGGCGTGCTGATCTACGTGCGCTTCCTTGGCTTCGCCGAACTTCCGGCGGCCTTTGCCGACTGGATCACCTCGCTTACCGTTTCGCCCATGCTGATCCTCGTCTGCATCCTGCTGGCCTATGCGGTGCTGGGCATGTTCATGGATGCGATCGGGATGCTGCTGCTGACGCTGCCGGTGGTCTACCCGGCGGTGATGGCGCTCAACGGCGGCGAGTTCGTTTCGGCGGAGGATTCGGCTTTCGGGATGAGCGGGCCGATGTGCGCGATCTGGTTCGGGATACTGGTGGTGAAGATGGCGGAGTTCTGTCTCATCACCCCGCCCATCGGGCTCAACTGCTTCGTGGTGGCGGGCGTGCGCTCGGACCTCACGGTGCAGGACGTGTTCCGGGGGGTGATGCCCTTCTTCGTGGCGGACGCGGTGACGATTGCGCTTCTGGTGGCGTTCCCGGCGATCGTGCTCTGGTTACCGAGCTTGGCGTGAAGGGGTGCGAGCCGCGCGATTGCCAGACCGCGGGATGGCGACCCGGCGCTGGTTCGGGGCGGTTTATGGGTGTCGGATTCGGATGACCTGCGAGCGGCGCGCTGGTGGTTGCCAATCGCCAGCCCGGGGGGCGGTCTGGCGATCGCGCGGCGGCCTTCGGCCTTGATTCCGCGCGGGGCTCAGAGCCGCTTGGCCACTTCCTCGAGCATCACTTCCGTCGCCCCGCCGCCGATGGCCTGAACGCGGGCGTCGCGGGTCATCCGCTCGATGGCGGTGCCGCGCATGTAGCCGGTGCCGCCGTGGAACTGCAGGCAGTCATACATCACCTCGTTGACCAGTTCGCCGCAGAGCGCCTTGATCATCGACACCTCGCGGGTCACGTCCTCGCCCGCCGCGTCGCGGGCGGCGGTGGCGTAGACGAAATGGCGGGCGGCGGCGACGCGGGCGGCGAGCATCGAGAGGCGCTGGCGGATCGCCTGCTTGTCCCAGAGCGGCGCGCCGAAGGCCTTGCGGGTTTTCACGTAGTCGAGCGTGAGATCGAGCGCGGCCTGCGCCTCGCCCACGGCCATGGCGCCGAGCACCAGCCGCTCGTTCTGGAAGTTCTGCATGATGGCGTAGAAGCCCCGGCCCTCGGCCCCCAGAAGCGCGGTTTCGGGCAGGCGGCACTCGGTGAAGCTGAGCTCGGCGGTATCCGACGAGCGCCAGCCGTGCTTGTCGAGCGCGCGGGAGACGGTGAAGCCGGGGGTGCCCTTCTCGACGAGGAACATGCTGACGGACTGGCTGGCGGGGCCGGACGCATCCGTCTTGGCGGCGATGCAGTAGAGATCGGCATGGACGCCGTTGGTGATGAAGAGCTTGGCGCCGTTCAGCACGTAACCCGCGCCATCGCGCCGGGCGGTGGTGCGGATGCCCTTCACATCGGAGCCCGCATCGGGCTCGGTGATGCCCACGGCGCAGATCTTCTCGCCCGAGACGATGCCGGGCATATGCGCGGCCTTCTGCGCCTCGGAGCCCGCGTTGAAGACATGGACCGAGGCCATGTCGGTATGCACCAGCACGGTGATGGCGAAGCCGGAATAGGTGGAGCGGCCCAGCTCCTCGGAGAGCACCATGGTGGCGCGGGTATCCATTTCGGAGCCGCCATGGGCCTCGGGGTAGCGGATGCCGAGAAAGCCCAGCGCGCCCATCTCGCGGAGGATCTCGCGGGGCACCATGCCGGCCTCTTCCCATGCGTCGGCCTCAGGCTGAACGCGCTCGGCGATGAAGCGGCGAAGCTGGTCGCGGAGCATCTCGTGCTCTTCGGTGAGGAAAAGATGCTGGCTCATTCGGCGATCGCGAAGCCGGTGATGAGCTGCCTGAGGCCCAGCGTGGCCCCGGCGAAGATGGCGAGGAAGGTGACCGGCGCGCTGTAGGCGAGCACCGAGAAGGCGGCGATGCCCTGGCCCACCGAGCAACCCACGGCGAGGATCGCGCCCGGGCCCATCAGCGCGGCACCCGCGATCTGGCGGCGGAGTTCGCGGGGGTCTTCGCAGGCCTCCCAGCGGAAATGGCCCTGCGAGAAGGAGCCGAGCAAAGCGCCCAGCACCACGCCCGCGACCGAGCCCACCGAGAAGGAGAGCGCGTTGCCGGAGGCTGTCATGGCGTAGAAGATGGTGTCGCCGATGGGGGCGGCGAAGGTGTGGGTTTCGATCGGTTCGGGCTCGAAGCCGGTGGTGGCGATCCAGTAGGTGCCGACCCAGCCGGAGACGACGGCGAGCCCCACCACGGCGCCCCAGAAGATATGCTTCGGCGAGCGCAGCATCGCGGGGCTTGCGAGCGAGAGGGCGATCAGCGCCCCGCCCGCGACGAGGCCCACGAGGCCGGGGTTCATGCCGAAGGCCGCCTCGGCATATTGGCTGAAGCCCTGCGGCGTGGTGGCGTTGAGATCGACCGGGAAGAGCCAGACACGCAGGTAGGCGAGCGGCCCGGACATGACGACATAGGCGGAGAGGCCCATCACAAGCACGATCACGAAGGCGCGCAGATCGCCCCCGCCGAGCCGGGCGAGCGCGCCGTAGCCGCAATTGCCCGAGAGCGCCATGCCGTAGCCGAACATCAGCCCGCCGATGATGGTGCCGAGCGGTGTCCAGACCTTTGCGAGATAGGCGGTCTCCGTGCCGGCGAGAGCGCCGGTTTGCATGGCCAGATGCGCGCCGATGATGGCCACGCCGATGGCGATGCCCCACATGCGCATCCGCCGGCTGTCGGAGGCATAGAGAAGATCCTCGATGGCGCCCAGCGTGCAGAAGCGGCCCACGCGGGCGGCGAGCCCGAGGGCCATGCCGCCCACAAGCCCTATGAGCGCGGCCATGTTGGCCTCTCCCAGCGTTTCCAGCATAGCGATGTCCTCCCGTGACCGGAGGTTGGCGCGCTCCGGTCAGTCCCGCCTGCAGAAGAGGTCGTAGACCACTTCGATGATCTGGCGGGGGCGATCATCTGTCAAGGAGTAGTAGATCGCCTTGCCTTCGCGGCGGTGGCTCACCAGCCCCTCGAGCCGGAGCCGCGCGAGCTGCTGCGACACCGCGGCCTGCCGCGCCGAGAGCAGATCCTCGAGCTCGGTCACGGATTTCTCGCCGGAAGCCAGGTGGCATAGGATCATGAGCCGCCCCTCGTGGCTGATCGCCTTGAGGAAGTTGGAGGCGTTCTGCGCGTTGCGCATCATCTTCTCCATGTCGGCGGCGCACATGTTGGCATCGAAGACGGGCAGGCGCGAACCTGTCTCCTGTTGGGTGCCGGTGTCTGTTGCGGTGTCGAGCGTCATGGCGCCATCCTATCCCGTCTTGTCCGTGGAAACATTGGCGCGCTCGAGGATCTGGCCCAGCAGACCCCAGAAGAAATCCTCGCCCGGATAGCCCTCGATCCGGCCAAGCTCGCGGCCATCCTGCACCAGCACGAAGGTGGGCGTGAAGCGGAGCTTGGAGGCCAGTTCGATGCCATCGGGCACCGGGCCCTTGATATCGAACCGGGTGAGCGGCGCGGCCTGACCCTCCGGCGTCTTGGGGTAGATTTCGGCGACTTCCTCGTTCCAGCGCGCGCACCAGTAGCACCCGCGCTCCTCGGCCATGAGCAGGCGGGTTTCCGCGAAAGCGGCAAAAGGAAAAAGAGCCGTGAGAACGACCAGGAGAAATTTTAGCCTGAGCATCGAATGCTCCGATTGACGGCGCGCTAGATACCAACATAATCTAATATGTGAATTTTACAAGCCTGCGAGTCATCGGTCATGTTCGACGTGACATATCTCGGTGCACTGGTGGCGGGGCTGCTCTCTTTCCTGTCGCCGTGCATTCTGCCGATCGTGCCTTTCTACCTCAGTTACCTGGCCGGCGTGAGCGCCAACCAGATTTCGGAGACATCCGAGATTACCGGCGCGGTGCGGCGGCGCGCGGTGCTTGCCGCGACCTGTTTCGCGCTGGGGGTGATTACCGTGTTCATGGGGCTGGGGGCCACGGCCTCGGCCTTTGGCCAGATGGTGCGGGAGTATTTCGACATCCTGCGCTGGGTGGCGGCGGGGATCATCATCGCGATGGGGCTGCATTTTCTGGGCGTGATCCGCATCGGCATTCTTTACCGGCAGTTCCGCGCGGATGCGGGCGACACCTCGAACGTGAGCTATCTTGGGGCATTCGTGATCGGGCTGGCCTTCGCCTTTGGCTGGACGCCCTGCGTGGGGCCGGTGCTGGCGGCGATCCTCTTCACCGCCGCCGGGCAGGACACCGCGAGCCAAGGTGCGACGCTCCTGTTCACCTATGGCGTGGGAATGACGCTGCCCTTCATCGTGGCGGCGCTCTTCATCGGCCCCTTCATGGCGTGGATGCGCCGTTTCCGCCGCCACCTCGGGCTGATCGAAAAGCTGATGGGGGCGTTGCTCATACTCTTCGGCGTGCTGATCGCCACCAATTCGATAAACTACATCGCGCAATGGATGCTGGACCACATCCCGTGGTTCAGCTCCATCGGGTAATCTCAGGGAGGAGACACCATGACACGCCTCATCGCTTTTCTGGCCGCCTTGGCCCTTGCCGTGCCGGCGCTTGCCGCCGAGATGGGAGACGACGGGCTGCACAAGGCCGCGTGGATGCGCGACACCTTCAAGGACATGGGCGAAGACCTTGCCGAGGCCGGTGCCGAGGGCAAGCGCCTTGCGGTGATCATAGAGCAGCGCGGGTGCAGCTATTGCCGGCAGATGCATGAGGAAGTGTTCGTGGTGCCGGAGATCGAGCGGCTGCTGACGGAAGACTATTTCGTCGTGCAGATGAACATGTTCGGCGACGTGGAGGTGACTGATTTCGACGGCACGGCGCTACCCGAGAAGGACATGGTGCGGCGCTGGGGCGTGCTCTTCACGCCGACGATCCTGTTCTTCCCGGAGGAGGTGGAAGAGGGGATGACCGCGCAGCAGGCGGCCGTGGCGGTGATGCCCGGCGCCTTCCAGAAAGGCACCACGCAGCACATGCTCGAATGGGTGCTGGAGAAGGGCTACGACGGGGATGAACCCTTTCAGAAATACCATGCCCGCAAGCTGGAAGAGCAATAACGCTTACCTATTTGCCGCAACTGCGAACGCATATTAAAATTCAATTAGATGAATTTGATGTTGCGTATTCGTGAATGTGTGCGGTAGTCTACCGTGCAAACGAGGCGGAGAATCGTGCTTAGGGAGGACGCATGAACAAAGTTATCGGACTGGCTGCGCTGACGACGCTGGTGGCGTCGGTGGCCGCGGCGGAAGTCATCAAGCCCACGGATGTCGCCTATGTCGACGGTGCCGTGGAAACCTCGCTGACCGGCGTTCCGGGCGACCCGGAGGCCGGCGCGGTTCTCATGAACAAGGGGGCAGGCAACTGCATTGCCTGCCACGCGGTGGAGAAGCTGAGCCACCTGCAGTTTCACGGCGAGATCGGCCCGCCGCTCGATGGCGTTGCCGACCGCTGGAGCGAGGCGGAACTGCGCGGGATCGTGGCCAACGCGAAGATAATGTTCGAGGGCACGATGATGCCGGCCTTCTACAAGACGGAAGGGTTTACCCGCCTCGGCAATGCCTACACGGGCAAGGCCTATGAGGGCGAGGTAGAGCCGCTTCTGACCGCGCAGCAGGTGGAAGATGTCGTATCCTACCTGATGACGCTGAAATACGAATGATCGAGTTTCCAAACGGAGTAGATGACATGCAATTGACACGTCGACAGTCACTGGCGATCGGGGCCTCGGCGATCGCGGCGCTGGGCCTGAGCGGCCTGCCCGCCTTCGCCTCCGCGACAGACGATCTCATCAACGAGTTCACCGGCGGCGCCGAGGCCGGCGCGGGCGAGCTGAGCCTCACGGCCCCCGAGATCGCCGAGAACGGCAACACCGTGCCGATCGAGATTTCCGCGCCCGGCGCGGTGGCCGTGGCGATATTCGCCGATGGCAACCCCACGCCCCCGGTGGCCACGGTCACCTTCGGGCCGCTGAACCCGACCCACGCGGTTTCGACCCGTATCCGCCTCGCCAAGACGCAGAACGTGGTGGCGGTTGCACAGATGGAAGACGGGTCGTTCCAGATGGCCAAATCCGAAGTCAAGGTTACCATCGGCGGCTGCGGCGGCTGAGCGAGAGATAAAGGAGAGACAAGATGGCATCTGGTGTAAAACCCCGCGTCAAGGTTCCGAAATCGGCCTCCGCCGGCGAAACCGTCACGATCAAGACGCTGATCAGCCACAAGATGGAAAGCGGCCAGCGCAAGGATGGCGATGGCAACGTGATCCCGCGTTCGATCATCAACCGCTTCGTGGTCGACTTCAACGGGCAGAACGTGATCGACGTGAAGCTCGAGCCCGCGATCTCGACGAACCCGTATTTCCAGTTCGACGCGACCGTGCCGGAGAGCGGCGCATTCGCCTTCACCTGGTATGACGACGACGGCTCCGTCTACGAAGACAAGAGCGAGATTTCCGTCGGCTGACGGGACCGGCAACAGGGAGGAGACCACGTGAAGAACGCATTCAGACTGCTTGGAACGGTTGCGGCGGTGGCAGGGCTTGCGGGCGCTGCCATGGCCGGCGCCGGGCCGGATGAGGACGAACTGGTCGTCAATGGCGAGATCGAGATGGTGACGGAGGCTGCGGCCCCGGCCCACATGGAGAACATCGACACGATCTACTCTGGTTGGCGGTTCCGCTCGGACGAGACGCAGGCGCTGCAGATGGACGATTTCGAGAACCCGTCGATGATCTGGGTGGAGGAAGCGGCGGCCGTGTTCGACACGCCCGATGGCACCGAAGGGAAGGCCTGCGCCTCCTGCCACGAAAGCCCCGACACGCTTGCGGGCGTCAAGGCCGTGTATCCGAAATGGAACGAGGCCGCGGGCGAAGTGCGCACCGTGGAGATGCAGGTGAACGACTGCCGCGAGAACCGCATGGGCGCCGAGCCGTGGAAGTATGACGGCGGCGATATGACCAACATGGTTGCGCTCATTGCCTCCGTTTCGCGCGGGCTGCCGGTGAACGTGGCGATCGACGGGCCGGCCAAGGAAACATGGGAGAAGGGCAAGGAGATCTACTACACCCGCTACGGGCAGTTGGAGCTCTCCTGCGCGAATTGCCACGAGCAGAATTACGGCATGATGATCCGGGCCGACCACCTGAGCCAGGGCCAGATCAACGGCTTTCCCACCTACCGGCTCAAGAACACCAAGCTCAATGCAGTGCATTCGCGCTTCAAGGGCTGCATTCGCGACACCCGTGCCCATACCTTCGCCCCCGGTTCTCCCGAATTCGTGGCGCTGGAACTTTACGTCGCCTCGCGCGGCAACGGGCTGAGCGTCGAAGGCCCTTCGGTTCGTAACTAGTTACCGGAAACCCCGCGGCCTGACCGGCGCGGGGTTTCTTTTCACCCAACCAATTCAAGTATGCGCATATATAAAGGAGCTCCCGCCCCATGATCTCGCGCCGTGATTTCCTGCAGGTCGGCATGGCCGCCTCGGCCCTTCTGGGCGCATCGGGCTTCGGCAACTGGGCGCGGCTCGCGGCCCAGCAGAGCCTGACGCAGGACGACCTCTTGCAGTTCGATACCTTCGGGAATGTCTCGCTGATCCATGTGACCGACATTCATGCGCAGCTCAAGCCGATCTACTTCCGCGAGCCTTCGGTGAATATCGGGGTGGGCGAGAACAAGGGCGCGGTGCCGCATGTGACGGGCGCCGATTTCCGCAAGCTCTACGGCATCGAGGATGGCTCTCCCAGCCACTACGCGCTGTCCTCGGGCGATTTCGCCGCGCTGGCGGATATGTATGGCCGCGTGGGCGGGATGGACCGGGTGGCGACGGTGATCAACGCCATTCGCGCCGACAGGCCCGATGCGCTGCTGCTCGATGGCGGCGATACGTGGCACGGCTCCTACACCTGCTACCAGACGGCGGGGCAGGACATGGTGAACGTGATGAACGCGCTCAGGCCCGATGCGATGACCTTCCACTGGGAGTTCACGCTGGGCTCGGAGCGGGTGCACGAGCTGGTTGAAAGCCTGCCCTTCGCGGCGCTCGGGCAGAACATCTTCGATGCGGAATGGGACGAACCGGCGGAGATGTTCAAGCCCTACGAGATGTTCGAGCGCGGCGGCACGCTGGTGGCGGTGATCGGGCAGGCCTTCCCCTACATGCCGATTGCCAACCCCGGCTGGATGTTCCCTGAATACAGCTTCGGTATTCGCGACGAGCGGATGCAGGAGGTGGTGGACGAGGTGCGCAACCAAGGCGCGGAATGCGTGGTGGTGCTGAGCCATAACGGCTTCGACGTGGACAAGAAGATGGCCACGGTGGTGTCGGGCATCGACGTGATCCTCTCGGGCCATACGCATGACGCGCTGCCCGAGCCGGTGCTTTCGGGCGAGACGATCATCGTGCCCTCGGGCTCCAACGGGAAATTCGTGAGCCGGGTGGATCTGGATATTCGCGACGGGCGGATGATGGGCTATCGGCACAAGCTCATCCCGATCTTCTCGGACGTGATCGCGCCCGATGCGGAGATGGCCGCGCTGATCGACGCCGAGCGCGCACCGCACGAGGCGGCGATGGCGGAGGTGATCGGCCAGACCGAGAGCACGCTCTACCGGCGCGGCAATTTCAACGGGACGTGGGACGACCTGATTTGCGATGCGCTTCTGAAGGAGCGCGACGCCGAGATCGCGCTCAGCCCCGGCGTGCGCTGGGGGCCGTCGCTGATCCCCGGGCAGGACATCACCCGCGAGGATATCTGGAACGTCACCTCCATGACCTACCCGAACGCCTACCGCACGGAGATGACCGGCGAGTTCCTGAAGGTGGTGCTGGAGGACGTGGCCGACAACATCTTCAACCCCGATCCTTATTACCAGCAGGGCGGCGACATGGTGCGCACCGGCGGGCTTGGCTACCGGATCGACGTTTCCAAGCCGCAGGGCGAGCGGATTTCGGAGATGACGCTGCTTGCCACCGGCGAGCCGATCGACCCGGCGCGCGCCTACGTGGTGGCGGGCTGGGCCTCTGTCAACGAAGGCACCGAGGGGCCGCCGATCTGGGACGTGGTGGAGAGCCATATCCGGAAGCTGGGCACCGTGACGGTTGAGCCGAATAACAGCGTCGACGTTGTCGGCGTGTGAGTTAACCCAAGGAGATTTCAGACATGGATGACGCCTTGAAACCTTCCCGCCGCGCGTTTCTGCGGGGCAGCGCCGCCGCGGTGGCGGGCAGTGTTGCGGGAGCGGCCGCCGCGGCCGAGCCCGATCCGCTCATCACCGAGGTGCAGGACTGGGCCAGCGGGCTGGGCGATGGCGTGGATGCCACGCCCTACGGCCTGCCCATCGAGTTCGAGGGCGACGTGATCCGGCGCAACGTGCCGTGGCTTACCGCCGACCCGATCTCTTCGATCAACTTCACGCCGATCCATGCGCTCGACGGCACGATCACACCGCAGGGCTGCGCCTTCGAGCGGCACCATTCGGGGGCGATCGAGCTCAAGAAGGAAGACTACCGGCTGATGATCAACGGGCTGGTCGACCAGCCGCTGGTCTTCACCTACGCCGATCTGGAGCGCTTCCCGCGCGAGAACCATGTTTATTTCTGCGAATGCGCGGCCAATACCGGCATGGAATGGGCGGGCGCGCAGCTCAATGGCGCGCAGTTCACGCATGGGATGATCCACAACATGGAATATTCCGGCGTGCCGCTGCGCACGATCCTGCGGGAAGCGGGGCTCGATGCGGCGGGCGATCTGGCGGACAAGTGGGTTTACGTGGAGGGCGCGGATGCCTCCTCCAATGGCCGCTCCATCCCGATGGAGAAGGCGCTGGATGACTGCCTCGTGGCCTTCAAGGCCAATGGCGAGGCGCTCCGCAAGGAGCATGGCTACCCCGTGCGGCTGGTGGTGCCGGGCTGGGAAGGCAACATGTGGGTCAAGTGGCTGCGGCGCATCGAGGTGATGGACGGGCCGGTGGAGAGCCGCGAGGAAACCTCGAAATACACCGATGTGCTCGCCGATGGCGTGGCGCGGAAATGGACATGGGTGATGGATGCGAAATCGGTCATCACCTCGCCCAGCCCGCAAGCGCCGATCACCCATGGCCACGGGCCTTTGGTGATCACCGGGCTCGCATGGTCGGGGCATGGCAGGATCACCCGTGTGGATGTGTCGAAAGATGGCGGCATCAGCTGGCAGACCGCGCGGCTTGGCACGCAGGGCGACAGCAAGGCGCTTACCCGCTTCTACCTCGATACCGAGTGGAACGGCGAGGAGTGGCTGCTGCAGGCCCGCGCGATCGACGAGACGGGCTATGTGCAGCCCACCAAGGCGCAGCTGCGCGAGATCCGGGGCGAAAACTCGATCTACCACAACAACTGCATCCAGACCTGGTATGTGAACGCGGAAGGGGTCGCTGAAAATGTCGAAGTCTCCTAACAGCTACCTGATCCCGGCGCTTGGCGGCGCGGCGCTCGTGATGGGCGTGGCCTTTGCCGTGGCCAACCGGGACTATGCGAAGGCAGAGATTGCAACGCTCGAGGAACGCGTGAGCGCCGAGTCGGCGCGCGTGGCCGAGGCCACCGGATCGGTGGCAACGGCGCTCGGAGAAGCGGAGGCCGCACGTGCGGAGGCCGAGGCGCAGGCGGCGCGGGCCGCGGAACTGGAAGTGAAGATCGCCGAAATTCAGGCGGCTGCTGCCTCCGGCGCGCAAGGCGCCTCGCTCAAGGAGCCCGCACCGGAACGCGAGGGCCGTTTCTCGCTCGGGCGCCCTGCGCTGCCCGAGGAGATCGCGGCGTGGAACGTGGATGTGCGCCCCGATGGCACCGGCCTGCCCGAGGGCCGGGGCGACGTGTTTACCGGCGAGGAGGTCTTTGCCGAGAAATGCGCGGTGTGCCATGGCGATTTCGCCGAGGGCGTGGGCAACTGGCCGGTGCTGGCCGGCGGCTTCGACACGCTCGACGACAAGGACCCGGTGAAAACGGTGGGCTCCTACTGGCCCTATCTCTCGACCGTGTGGGATTACGTGCACCGCTCGATGCCCTTCGGCGCGGCGCAGACGCTGACGGCCGACGAGACCTATGCGATCACCGCCTATATCCTCTACTCGAACTACCTCGTGGAAGACGATTTCGAACTGAGCCACGAGAACTTCACCGAAGTGGAGATGTATAACGCCGACGGTTTCATCGTGGATGACCGGGCGGAGACGGAATATCCGCTCTGGCGCACCGAGCCCTGCATGGAGAATTGCAAGGAAAGCGTGGAGATTACCATGCACGCCTCGGTGCTCGACGTGACACCCGACGAGGGCGAGGCGGATGCCGCTGCCGAGACAGGCGGCGAGACTCAGACCGCCGCGCTCGAGGAGACCGCGGCAGAGGAGACTGCGGCCGAAGAGACGGCGACCGAAGAGACAGTGGTGGCCGCCGCTACGCCCGACCCGGCGCTGGTGGAGGCGGGCGAGGCCGTCTTCCGCAAGTGCAAGGCTTGCCACGAGGTCGGTGAGGGCGCGAAGAACAAGACGGGGCCACATCTGAACGCAGTCATGGGCCGCACCATCGGCGGGCTCGACGGCTTCCGCTACTCGAACGTTTTCGAAAGCGCGGCAGAGGAAGGCCGGGTTTGGGATGCCGCGGCGATGGCCGAATTCCTCGCCGACCCGCGCGGCGCGATGAAAGGCACGAAGATGGCATTTGCAGGCTTGAAAAAGCAGGACGAAATAGATGCTATCATAGCTTACCTGACAAGCTCTGGCGGTGGATGAGATGCGGCTTCGCAATCTGGCTCTCGTAGTGCCGGCCCTCCTGATGGGGGCCGGCATTGCTTTTTCTGCCGAACTGGGAGATGCCGATGCCGGCAAGCAGGTCTTCCAGAAGTGCAAGGGCTGCCACGAGGTGGGCAAGGGTGCGGAGAATCGCATCGGCCCGCATCTCAACGGGCTCTTCGGGCGGCGCGCGGGAAGCCTAGAGGGCTACCGCTATTCGAAGAGTTTCGAACGGCTGGGCGCGAGCGGTTACGAGTGGCACGCCGACACGCTCGATGCATTTCTCGAGAACCCACGGGCACTGGCCTCGGGCACGCGGATGAGCTTTCGCGGCATGGAGGATGCCGAGGACAGGCAGAACCTTGTCGCCTACCTGCGCGGCTTCTCCGACAACCCCGCCAACATTCCCGAGGCCGACCCCACGGCCACGGCCTCCGATCACGATGTCGACCCGGAGATCCTCGCCATCGTCGGCGACCCGGAATATGGCGCGTATCTGAGCAGCGAATGCACCACCTGCCACCAGGCCGATGGCGGCGATCATGGCATCCCCTCCATCGTGTTCTGGCCCAAGCAGGATTTCGTGGTGGCGATGCATGCCTACAAGAACAAGCAGAGAAACCACCCCGTGATGCAGATGGTCGCGGGACGGCTGGGCGATGAGGAAATAGCAGCGCTGGCTGCCTACTTCGCCAACCCCGAATGAATAACAGCGCATGTTTCAGGGAGGAAACGCAATGACTTTGAACAGAAGACGATTTCTGGGAACGACCCTCGCCATAACCGCGACGGGCCTCGCTGCGCCGATGGTGCGCGCGATGGATGGCAGGCCGAATGTCGTGGTGATCGGCGGCGGTGCAGGCGGCGCGACCGCCGCGCGCTACATCGCCAAGGACAGCGACGGCGCGGTGAACGTGACGCTGGTGGAGCCCACCCGCACCTATTACACCTGCTTCTTCTCCAACCTCTATCTCGGCGGGTTCAAGGAGATGGGCGAGCTGGGCCACAGCTACGGCAGCCTCGCGCAGGCCGGCATCAACGTGGTGCATGACTGGGCCGTGGGCGTGGACCGCGACGCCAAGACGGTGAGCCTCGCGGGGGGCGGCAGCCTGCCCTATGACAAGCTCATCCTCTCGCCCGGCATCGACTTCGTCGAGGGCTCGGTGGAGGGCTGGAGCCTTGCCGCGCAGAACGCGATGCCGCATTCCTACAAGGCAGGCTCGCAGACGGAGCTTCTGAAGGCGCAGATCGAGGCGATGCCGGAAGGCGGAGTGTTTGCCATGGTGGCGCCGCCCAACCCCTATCGCTGCCCGCCGGGGCCCTACGAGCGGGTGTCGATGGTGGCGCATTACCTCAAGGCCAACAACCCGACCGCCAAGATCATCGTGGCCGATCCGAAGGGAAAATTCTCCAAGCAGTCGCTCTTCCAGGAGGGTTGGCTGAAGCATTATCCGGGCATGGTGGACTGGATCGGGGAGGATTTCGGTGGCGGCAACGTGTCGGTCGACCCCGAGGCGATGACCGTCACGATCGACGGCGAGGAAACGAAGGTGGACGTATGCAACGTGATCCCGGGCCAGAAGGCCGGCCGGATCGCCGAGCTTGCGGGCGTGACCGATGGCAACTGGGCGCCGGTGAACCCGACCGACATGTCGTCCAAGGCCGACCCGGATATCTACGTGCTGGGCGATGCCAGCGCGCAGGGCGACATGCCGAAATCGGGCTTCTCCGCCAACAGCCAGGCCAAGGTCTGCGCCAACGCGGTGCGCGGCGCGCTGACCGGCTCTAAGGTGTTCCCGGCGAAGTATTCCAACACCTGCTGGTCACTGATTGACGCCAATGACGGGGTAAAGGTGGGCGCCACCTATGAGCCCACCGAGGAGAAGATCGCCTCGGTCGATTCCTTCATCTCGCAAACCGGCGAGACCGCCGAGCTGCGCAAGGCCACCTACGAAGAATCGGAAGGCTGGTACGCGGGCATCACCGCCGACATGTTCGGCTGATCGCCAACACCACTTGGGCCCCCGTTCTTGCGACAGGTCAAGGACGGGGGCCTTTTCTTTTGCGAGCCTTGCACATCCATGCAAGGAGGAGACCACAGATGAAAACCGTGTTTCTTTCCGTCGTGCTCGGGGCTGGGCTGGCCACGGGCGCCCTCGCGGAGCAGGCGATCATGACGCCCTACGGGGGCAGTTTCGAGGATGCCACCTTCGCGGTCGAGAGCGCCATCGTGAACAAGGGGTTGGTGATCGACCATGTGAGCCACGTGGGCGAGATGCTGAACCGGACCGCCGCCGATGTGGGCAGCGACAAGGTGCTCTTCGAGCAAGCGGATATCTTTCTCTTCTGCTCGGCGGTCGTGTCGCGGGCGGTGATGGAGGCCGACCCTTCGAACATCGTGCATTGCCCCTATGGCATCGTGGTGACGGAAACCGCCGAGGGCGTGATGATCGGCCATCGCGACTACCCCGAAGGCCCGATGGACGAGGTAGAAGCCCTGCTGGGCGGGATCGTGACCGAGGCCGTGGCGGAGTAACGCCACGCACCCGGCGAAGGCGGGCCGATGCTTGAAACCCTGATCGAGACGCATGGCGAGGCGGTTGTGCTCATGGGCGCGGGGCTCTGTGTGGGCGCGCTCTTCGGCGCGGCGGCGCAGCATTCGCGCTTTTGCCTGCGCGCGGCGGCGGCGGAGCTTGCGGGCGGCGAGGCGGGCGCGCGGCTCTCGGTGTGGCTCGTAGCCTTCTTCGCCGCGCTGGCTTCCGTGCAGGGCGCCATCGCGGCGGGCTGGCTCGATGTGAGCGCGGCCCGCCAGCTTGCCGCCACCGGCAGCCTCTCGGGCGCGGTGCTGGGCGGGCTGATGTTTGGCTGCGGAATGATCCTCGCGCGAGGTTGCGCGAGCCGGCTTCTGGTGCTGTCTGCCACGGGCAACCTGCGCGCCATCGTCACCGGGCTGGTGCTGACGCTGGTGGCGCAATCGGCGCTGAGGGGCGCGCTGGCGCCCGCGCGCGAGAGCCTCGCGGCGCTCTGGACAGTGCCGGGCGGCGCGGCGCGCAGCCTCGGCGCGATGCTGCATCTGCCGTCATGGCTGGTTGCCCTGCTCGGGGCGGTCGCGCTTGTGCTCTCCTTCGGCTTTGCCTTGCGGCAGGCGGTGGGGCTCAGCCGCACCATCGCCGCGGCGCTTGTGGGCCTCGCCGTTGCGCTCGGCTGGTGGGCGACCTATGCGGTGAGCCAGGTTTCGTTCGAGGTGATCCCGGTGTCTTCGGTCACCTTCACCGGGCCTTCCACAGACACGTTGATGGGACTCGTCAACAGCACGGCGCTGCCGCTCGGATTTGGCTTCGGGCTGGTGCCGGGAGTCTTTTTCGGCTCGGGCGTGATGGCGGTGCTCTCGGGCGAGTTCCGCATTCAGCGCTTCGGGCCGGACACACCTATGGAGCGCTACCTGATCGGCGCCGCGCTGATGGGTTTCGGCGCGATGCTGGCGGGCGGCTGCGCGGTGGGCGCGGGCGTGTCGGGCGGCGCGATACTGGCGATGACGGCCTGGGTGGCGGTGTTCTTCATGTGGGTGGGGGCGATGGCGACGCAGGTGGCGCTGACGCGGTTTGCCGTGGGCCGCGCGGCGGGGGCTTAGGGGAGATCGGCGCTGAGCGCGGAATCAAGGGGCGTCAGCCCCGCCGCGCCATCATGCCCGCTTCATGTCTCCGACGTGACGGGCCGCCTCGTTGCACCGGAGGTGCGCCGACGAAACGCGGCACGCCTTTGGCGTGACGGCACGTCGATACGTCGAAGTCAGTGCATCGCTCGGATTTCGTTCGGTAACTCAAAGATAAAGCACTGATGAACAAGCGTCGGATCGAAGCCCCGCGGCCCGTCGACGGCGCGGCTCCACGCCCCGGCTTCTGCCTACTCCCACTCCATCTGCTCGAAGACCCGGCCCGCGTTCTTGGTGGCCAGCTCCTCGTAGGTGTCGAGATGGGCATAGGGCGACTGGTCGACGTAATAGGCCGAGGCCAGGTCGCCACCCTCGTCGATATGCTCGCGAATCTTGCCACGCAGGTAGACGAGGTAATCATGGGTGTAGCGGCGCACCTGCGCCATGTTGGTGGGGTGGCCGTGGCCGGGGATCACATAGGTGGCGCCCAAGGGCTCGAACGCCGTCTCCCATGTTTCGACCCATCCGGCGGTATCGGTATCGGGGAAGATCGGCAGCATGCGCTCGTGAAAGGCCATGTCGCCCGCGATCACGAGGCTCTCATCTGGCAGCCAGACCTGTGTGTCGCCCGGGCCATGCGCGGGGCCCATGTAGAGCACCTCGATGGTGAAATCGCCCATCTCGATGGTCTTGCTGTCTTCGAAGGTCTCGGTAGGGCCCACGAGCGTGGTGCCCTCGGCCTTCTCCCGAAGCACCCGCTGATGGGCCTGAAGCGATTGCGCGCCATCCACCTCGAAATGATGAGCGGCATCCACATGGGCGAGGATCGGCACGCCCTGCTCGGCCCAGTAGGAATTGCCGAGCATGGCGTGGCCCTGCCCGTTTTCGTTGATCACCAGCTTCACCGGCTGGTCGGTGATGAGCTTGATCTCGTCATGCAGCGCGTTCGCCAGCGTGTAGGCCGCGCCGCCGTTGATCACCACCACGCCATCGCCGGTGACGATGAAGCTGAGGTTGTTGTTGTGCCCGTTGTTCTCGTAGGTGGGTGGCGCGGTGGCCCCGATGGCCGACCAGACATGCGGGATCACCTCCACGGGCTTCGAATAGAGCGCGGAGCCGGGGTATTGATCGGGGATGTCCTCGCTGGCATGGGACGGCAGGGCGAGAAGGGTGGCAAGGACGAAGGCAATCGCGCGCATCACGAGGCCTCCCCGATGAAGCGGAAGCCCTCATCCGCTGTCTCGACCCGGCCCATGCCGCCGCCGGGCAGGTGGAAGCCCACGATGGGCATCTGCGCGCTCACGATCCTGTCGAAGAGCATCACGCGGCTTTCGATCGCGAGATCCGCATCCTGATCGGAGCCGCTTTGCCAACCGGGCTTGCGGAAGGCCACATGGTGGTTGCCGATGGCATCGCCCACGACCATGGCCGAGGTGGAGCCGTTGCGCAGTTCGAAACTCATATGCCCCGGCGTGTGGCCGGGCGTGGCCACCGAGGCGATGCCAGGCAGGATTTCCTCATCGGGGCCGAAGAGCATCACGCTCTCCTCGATCGCTTCCATCCGCCGCTTCGCGCCCACCGCGAAGGCCATGCGCGCCTCGCCGATGGTGTTTACCGTTTCGGGGTTCCACCAGTAATCCCACTCGGCGCGGCCCATCATGTATGTGGCCTCGGGGAAGGCGGGCTCGTCGAACTCATCGAGCAGGCCCCAGATGTGATCGGGATGGGCGTGGGTGAAGACCACATGGGTGATCTCGTCGGCCGAAACACCCGCCATGTCGAGGCTGGCCAGCACCGAGCCTGCGGTGGGCATGAAATCGGGGCCGGAGCCCACGTCGAAGAGCACGGTGTTGGTGCCGTCGCGCCAGAGGGCGAGGTTGCATTCCGGTTCGAGCTGGTCGGCGGTGAGGCCGAACTCCTGCCGGATCGGTGCGAGCGCCTCGGCGGGCATCGGCCCGAAGGTGAATTCGGCGGGGATCGTCAGGTGCCCGTCGCTCACGGTGGTCAGCAGGGCATCGCCCAACGCCATCTCGGCGATGAGCGGTTTTGCGAAGCCTGTGGCGAGCGGCAGGGCAGAGGCCCCGGCCATGAAGGCGCGGCGGGTGAGCGGCATGAGATCCTCCCTAAAAATTCTCTTATGTGAATATGAATGAACGTGTCAGGGAGAGCAAGCCATTCCGGCGTGGCCGCTCACTTTCGCCATACACGCAGGTCGAACAGGATCCTCGCCGTGACTGCCACCGCCAAGCCGCAGAGCAGCGCCTTGGAAATCGGCTCCATCGTGCCCTCGATCAGCAGCGCATGGAGGGCGGTGCTTGCCACGATCACCAAGGCAAGCGCGGCATGGGCCAGCCGCCAACTCCACCAGCGCGGCTTCAGACGGCGCCGGAAAAGGGCAAGGAGCGCAGTGGCAAAGAGGCCCCACATCGCGACCACGCCCCAGGCGGAGAACGGCGTGGGCGAGCGGAAGAGCAGTGCATCCACCACATCGGGCGGGCTGGTGAGCCAGAGGCCCGCCACATGGATCACGACCGCCAGCAGAACCGCCCCGCCGACCCAGCGATGCACGCGCCGGCCGCGCAGGCTGGCCAAGCCCGGCAACCGGCCCGAGGCCAGCAGCGGCTGCAGCACCAGAAGCGCCATCGCGGCGATGCCGGCGAAGCCGGCGGCGATGTAGACAGGCTGGCGCCATGCCAGCAGTGGGCTGGCCGCGGCAAGAACAAGAGGGATTGCGAGCGCCACGCCAAGCGCGCCCCAAATCAGGATCGCCCGCATGTGGTGCATCTCTTTGGCTCCGGGGCCCGCTCAGGCGGGTTGCAAGACGAAATGCGCCTCGAGGCTCGTGTCGCTCGAACTGGACATGACGGGGCGGAGGAACACGGTTTTGAACTCGTCACTGTCATAGGCGAGGTGGCCATGGGCCTGCCCGAAGGCCGGCACGATCTGCGGCATCTCGAGGCGGAAGACGCCGTTTTCATCCGTGAGCGTGGCGCCGTGGCTGTGCCAGTCGCGCTCGTGACCTTCGGTCGTATGCGCCCAGATCTGGATGCGCTGGCCCGGAAGCGGCGCCCCGTCGCCCGCGCGGCGCACCGTGCCCGACATCCAGAAGCCGCCACCGCCGATCCGCTCGACGATGGGCGCGCCGGGGCGATAGTTGTTGGCCCCGCCGCGCATCGTCTCGGTGGGCGCAAGGCCCTGCGCGCGGGCGGGAAGGCCGAGCCCGACGAGGCCGGTGGCGGCGGCGCTGCTGAGGAGGGTTCGGCGGGTGAGCAATGCGGATGTCATCTGTGCGTCTCCTGTCTCAGGTACTGCGTTGCGTAACGAGATAGCTCGGGGCTGCAGCCTAGCAACAGCCGCGCGCGCTTCACCACGGCGGCCCGCGCGATTGTGATCAGTGTCGATGCGGATCCCGGCGGGCACCCTTGGCAAACAGGGATATTCGGCCCTGGGCGTTCCACGTATCGGCTCGATGATCTAGAGCCCTGCGGCCTGTTTCAGGATTGCGGTTGTGAAAACGTCCTGATGCGCGCCGCCGATGTTCTTGTAGACGGTTATCTGGTCGTCGGACATGCGTCCGGTATCGCGGCCCTGCACAAGGCCGAATGCGTCGCCCCGGATATCCTCCCAGCGCAGCGCGCCTGCGGCCACTGGCAGCACAAGCTCGCCTACCTCGTCGCGTCCCCGGTCGCTGCATGTGTAAACCGCCCCCCGCCGCATCGCCTCGTCATCTGTCTCGCGCATCTCGGGGAGGTAGGCGCCCACGAGGTCGAGATGTGCCCCGGGTTTCAGCAGCGCACCCTTCACGAGCGGTGCGCGCGACATGGTCACGCAGCTGATCACATCGGCCTCGGCCACCGCGGCATCGAGATCGGGGGCGGCTTCGGCGGTGATGCCCTGCGCGCGGAGCTTCGCCGCAAGGGCTTCGGCCCGCGATGCCGTGCGGTTCCAGATCCGGACGCGTTCGATCGAGGGGCGCGCGGCCATATGCGCCATCGCGACATGCGGGCCCAACCCGCCCGCGCCCACCACCAGCAGATCTTTCGGCTCGGGCGGGGCAAGAAGGGCCGTGCCGAGGCCCGAGATCGCCGCCGTCTTGCGATAAGTCATCGCCTCGCCATCGGCCACGAGCACGGGCGCGCCGGTTTCCGCGTCAAAGGCCGCCACCGCCCCCAGAACCGAGCCGATGGGCGGGTCACGGTCGCGGTTGGCGGGAAAGACACCGACCATCTTGACCACGATCAGCCGCCCGCCCAGCCAGCCGGGCAAGGTGACGAACATGTTGCCCGCCCCGGTGGGATCGTCGGTGTAGACTCCGTCGCCCGCGGGCATTTCGCCCTCGTGCATCTCCTTCAGCGCCGGGATCAGCATCTCGTAGGGAAGCAGCCGGTGAACGGCGTCGGCATCGAACATCTGCATCGCGCGATTCCTTTCTGCGGGTTGGCCTCCACCCTACAGCCCCCTGCCAAGATGCCAATTTTACTTTGCCCGATCGGCGTGGTTTGCTCAGATTGCAACAGACCAACCCGACGCGAGGATTGCCACCATGAACGCCCCTGCCCGACAAACAGCAAGCGACCCGTTGCTTCAGCCTTTCCAGCTGGCGCATCTCACATTGCGCAACCGGATCATGAGCACCTCGCACGCCATCGGCTTCGGCGAGGATGGCATGCCCGGGGGTCGGTATCAGCGGTATCACGAGGCCAAGGCGGCAGGCGGGATCGGGCTGACCATGTTCGGCGGGTCGACCAACGTATCATCCGACAGCGCCAATACCTTCGGCCAGCTCCGCGCCAGCGATGACTGCGTCATCCCTTATTTCCAGGAGTTCGCCGAGCGCGTGCACAAGCATGGCGCGGCCCTTATGTGCCAGCTCACCCATCTGGGTGGCCGAAGCCAGTGGCGCGGCGACAACTGGCTGCCCACGATTTCGCCCAGCAGGTTCCGCGAGCCGTTGCACCGTGGCTTCACCAAGGAAATGCAACCCGAGGACATCGCCCGCGTGATCGCCGATTTCGGACAGGCGGCGCGGCGCTGTTACGAGGGCGGGCTCGACGGGTGCGAATTGCACATCACGGGCCATCTCATCGGGCAATTCTGGTCGCCGGCCACGAACCGCCGAACTGACGATTTCGGCGGCAGCCTCGAGAACCGCGCGCGCTTTGGCCTGATGGCGCTGGAGGAGATTCGCCGGGTCGTGCCGCAGCCCTTCATCGTGGGCGTGCGCATGGTGGTGGGCGAAGGCGATGGCGGCGACATGCCCGACGAGGAGTATCTCGCGATGGCCGAGCTTCTGGAACGCTCGGGGCTGATCGATTTCTTCAATTTCGGCTACGGGCGGATCGACACCGAGGTTGGCCTTGCGCGTTATATGCCCGGCATGGCTTTGGGCTTGGCGCCGCAGTTGCGCCCGGTGGCGAATTTCCGGCGAAATGTGGGGCTGCCCGTCTTTCACGCGGCACGTATCAACGACATGGCCACGGCCCGTTTCGCGATAACCGAAGGCCATGTCGACCTGATCGGCATGACGCGCGCGCATATCGCCGATCCGCATATCGCGCGCAAGCTCTCGGAAGGCGCGGAAGACACCATCCGCCCCTGCGTGGGCGCCACCTATTGCTCGTGGCATGGCAGCTGCATCCACAACCCCGCCATCGGCCGGGAGGATGTGCTGCCGCATGTGATCGAAAGGGCCGAGACGCCGAAACGCGTTACGGTGGTCGGTGCCGGGCCCGGCGGCCTCGAGGCCGTGCGTATCGCTGCCGAGCGCGGCCACGCGGTGACGCTGCTGGAGGCCGCGCCCAAGGCGGGTGGCCAGGTGTTGCTGGCCGCAGAGCTCGATCTGCGGCGTGACCTCGTGGGCATCGTCGACTGGCGGGTCAGCGAGCTGGAGCGGCTGGGCGCGACGATTCGCTACAACGTGCTGGCTGGCGCGGAAGACGTAGCCGAAACGCATCCGGATACCGTGATCATCGCCACGGGCGGGGTGCCCGACAGGCTGGAGGACATCCCCGGCGCGGAGCTCGGCATCCCCCTCTGGGAAGCGCTCGAGGCCAAGGCAGCGCCCGAGGGCGATGTGATCTTCTACGACGGAACGGGCACCGCGGCGGGGTTGAACGGCGCGCATACGCTCGCGGCCGCGGGCGCGAGCCTCACCTACGTGACGCCCGACAGCAGCGCGGGCGCCGAGGTGAGCTATATCGAGCGGCCCCTGCAGATGCGCGCTTTCTACAAGTCCGGCGCCGCGCTACGGCCCGATCTCACGCTGCGCGAGGTGGTGCGCGACGAGAACCGGCTGCGCCTGACCTTCGAGAACAGCTACAGCGGCGAGCCCGTCGAGATGAGCTGCGATACGTTCATCTACGAGCACGGCACCCTGCCCGCAGATACGCTCTATCTCGAACTGGTGGGGGCAGCGCGCAACCGCGGCCTGCCGGATCTCGAGGCCCTTGCCGCCGCCGCCCCGCAGCCTGCGGGCAGCGGCGAGGGGTTCGATCTCTATCGTCTGGGCGATGCCGTGTCTTCACGCGACATCCATGCCGCGATTCTCGAGGCCGCGAGGCTGTGCACCCGGCTCTAGCTGTGGTTTCTCAACATGTTGTTGACCGCTCACAGCGTCGTGAGGCCACTAAGCGCGGAATCTGGTCTGGATCGGATGAATCAGTCAAGCCAGTGCCCAGGTAGCGGCATCTGGTGTGCGTACCAGTGACGCGGTGTCCGAGCCTGTCGAAGCGGCCGAGCCTCTTGATGTCGAGATGAATCAGGCCGCCGGGCCGCTCGCGCTCATACCGAGGCATCGGCCCCGGTGGATCGAGCTGCGCCAGCTTGCCCATCCATTTGCCTCGCTCCCCGAAAAGAATACGCCATTACTTTTCCGGGTTGTAGCAATCAGAAAATCGCAAGAAACGCGAGACCTTGGATCGAACAGCCCCGCGATTTTGGACGCCTACCTGATTCAAAAAAAGCTGCTTACCGAGACGCCGGGGAATGCGGAGAGAAACGGTGACAAATCCGGTGACACGATCACTACACGGTTGGCCAGTTACGGCGCCACAGCCGCTACGCCACTACTCTTGCCGAACTAAGTGGTGAGCCGTGCAGGATTCGAACCTGCGACCCACTGATTAAAAGTCTGTAAAAAACTAAAGTTTATCAACGGGTGTTGGATCAGAAAACCGAGCTTTGGGTTGAGTTAGATGCCAAATCCCAGATCAGCGATTGATCTGGTTGACCGATCGCTGGCTATGCTGGTTTCTGGTGCTGCTTCGGCTGGGCACTGGAACCTGTGAGGCGCCGGGTGAGGAGCGCGATTGGGTCTGGTTCGGCGTCTGATATTGGCCGGCCGGAACCTCTACGACACTCGGGTCATACCAGTTGCCGCGGGTCAGCAACT
>JAVKDQ010000201.1:0-18438 GCA_040222155.1 Roseovarius sp. | reverse complement strand
CGCGGCGCGCGGCGGTGAAGTTCAGCTCGCCCTTCTCGCCCTTCTGGCGCAGCGCGAAATAGCCCTCGACCGTGCCGTCCGAGCCCGCCTCGACACCCCATGCGCCGCTGGTGCCGGGCCGGGTGGCGCGCTTGGTGGTGATCGAGATGACGCCGCCGATGGTGTTGGAGCCGTAAAGCGCCGATTGCGGGCCGCGCAGCACCTCGATCCGGGCGATATCGGCGGCCAGAAGCCCGCCAAGGTCGTATTCGCCCGAGTTGGGCGCGGCCACCTCCACCCCGTCGATCAGCACCAGCGTGTGGTTGCTCTCATGGCCACGGATACGCACCTGCGTGATCCCGCTGGCCGAGCCTGCGCGCGAGACGGAAACGCCCGGCAGGGCGCGCAGGAGGTCGGTGGCGTATTTCGCGTCGCGCGCCTCGATCTCCTCTTCGGTGAGCACGGTGGCCGCACGGCCGTATTCGCTGGCCTCGACGGGCGTGAGCCCGCCCGAGATCACCAGCGTGCCGAGATCGTAGGCGTCGTTCTGCGCGAGGGCAGGGGTGGCGACAGGGGTTGCGAGAATCGATGTGGCCAAAAGGCCGAATGGCGCGATGCGCTTCATTTTTGTCCCTCCGGTTGCGTCGCCATCCCGCGACGCCCGTATTCGAGTGTGGTCTCGGAGGGCAAGGCACCCCCGCAGACGGTGAAATGTCACCTCTACGGAAGGATCCGTTGCTCGTGGCGCGCCCCGCACCCGAACAGGGTGATCACCTCGGCAGGTCTCCTGACTTGCGGGTCGTTGCTTGGCCGGGTCTTCCCGCCGCGCGGATGGCGCGGCAGTGACATGGTCCGGCTTCGCTCGCCGCCTACAGTTGCGGGGGCAGTCGCGGAATTGGCACCCTTGCGGGGCCGCACCGTGTTCCCTTTTCACAGGACGCTCGCGCGCCCTGACCGAAGCACCTTGTCGTTAACGCGGATCGCACTAGGAGGAAAGACCAAATTCGTGGCAGGCGCCCGGCGCCGGCCCGGCCGGCCCCGCGATGATGCAACAGGGTGACAGGGGCGCGCCGCGGCTAGGCGGCGCGGCGGAGGCTGCCCAGAAGGCTGATCGCGGCGAAGCCCAGCGCCGCCACGCACACGATGGAGGGGCCGGCGGGCGTGTCGAGCAGGTAGGCCGCGCGCAGCCCGATCACCGCCGAGGCCGCGCCGATCGCCGCGGCGGTGAGCGCCATGCCCTCGGGAGTGCGCGAGAGCGGACGGGCAGCGGCAGCCGGAATGATGAGCATCGCCGCGATCAGCAAAACGCCCACCACCTTGATCGCCACCGCCACGGTGATCGCCAGCGCCAGCGTCAGGATCAGCTTCTCGCGCTTCGGGTCGATGCCGCTCGCATAGGCCAGCTCCTCGTTGAGCGTGGCGGTGAGCAGCCCCGACCAGCGCCAGCCGATCAGCCCCACCACCAGCGCCGCGCCGCCCCAGATCACCGCCAGGTCGCCGCGCGAGACGGCGAGGATGTCGCCGAAGAGATAGGCCATGAGGTCGATCCTCACGCCCGAGAGAAAGGAAACGGCCACGAGCCCGAAGGCCAGCGCCGAATGGGCCAGCACGCCGAGCAGCGTATCCATCGCGTAGCCGCGCCCCGAGAGCGCGGTGACGGTGAGCGCCATGGCCAGTGCAACGGCCATCGCCCCGGCGAAGATGGAGACCTGCAGCGCGAGCGAGAGCGCCACGCCGAGGATCGCGGCATGGGCCGTGGCATCGCCGAAATAGGCCATGCGCCGCCAGACGACGAAACTGCCGAGCGGGGCGGCCGCGAGGGCAACGCCGAGGCCGGCCAGCGTGGCGCGGGTCATGAAATCATCAAACATCATTCGGCGGCCTCTGTCCGCCGGGCTCCGTGGCCGTGATCATGGTCGTGGTCGCAGGCGCCGCCAGCCCCGTGGTCGTGGGTGTGATCGTGAGTGTGATCATGGGCGTGATCGTGCTCGTGCCGGTAGAGCGCCAGCGCGCCGCCCGTGCCGGTGCCGAAGAGCGCGCGGTATTCCGGCGCGGAGGAGACGATATCGGGCGTGCCCTCGCAGCAGATATGGCCGTTGAGGCAGATCACCCTGTCGGATGCGCTCATCACAACGTGCAACTCATGGCTGATCATCAGCACCGCGCAGCCGGTCTCGCGGCGGACCTGCTCGATGCGGCGGTAGAAGGCGGCGGAGCCCGGCTGGTCGAGCCCCTGCGTGGCCTCGTCGAGCAACAGAAGATCGGGCCGGTTGACGAGCGCGCGGGCCAGCAGCACCCGCTGGAACTGGCCGCCCGAAAGCCCCGCCATCTGCCGTTTCGCGAGATCGGGCACGCCGGCGGTGTCGAGCGCTTCGGCGCAGGCAGCCGGCGTAACGCCGCCCGGAAGCCGCAGGAACCGCTCCACGGTGATGGGCAGGGTCGGGTCGATATGCAGGGTCTGCGGGACGTAGCCGATGCGCAGCCCCGGCGCCCTTGTGAGCCGGCCCGCCGAGGGCTTCGTCGCGCCGATGATGGCCCTCAGAAGGCTCGTCTTGCCCGAGCCGTTCGGCCCCACGATGGTGACGATCTCGCCCGGCTCGATCGTGAGCGAGACATTGCGCAGCACCGGCTCGGCCCCGTAGCGCAGGCTGAGGTTCTGGACGCAGAGCAGGCTCATGCCCTGGCCTTTCCGGCACAGGCGGGGCAGATGCCCTCGGCCTCGACCACCGCGCGCTCGATCTGGAAGCCGGCATCGCGCGCCGCCTCCCCGAGCGCGCCGCGCGCGGGCACGGCCTGCGCCTCGGCCACCGAATCGCACATCCGGCAGATCATGAAGGCGGGCGAATGGCTGGTGCCGGGATGGGCGCAGGCGATGAAGGCGTTGAGCCGCTCGATCTTGTGGGCGAATCCGTTGGAGACGAGGAAATCGAGCGCCCGGTAGGCCACCGGCGGCTGCGAGCCGAAGCCCGCCTCGCGCAGCCGGTCGAGCACCTCGTAGGCGCCGAGCGCGCGGTGCTCCTGCAGGAGGATCTCGAGCGCCTTGCGCCGCACCGGGGTGAACTGCAGCCCTTCGCTCGCGCAGCGCGCCTCGGCGGCGGCCATCGCGCCCTCGACGCATCGCAGATGATCATGCACGGCGAAGCCCAGAGGCTTGCCGGGCGCGGCGGGGTTGGGATCGGAGGGGCTTGTCATGTTATCTTATATCATATATCTGGCCATGCATGTTATTAAATCACATGGAGACCGGAATGTCCAGAAACCTTCTGCCGTTCGCGCTTGCCGCCATGCTGACGGCCGGCGCCGCCGGGGCCGATGCGCCGCGCGTTGCCGTCGACATCGCGCCGGTTCATTCGCTCGTGGCGCGGGTGATGGATGGCGTGGGCACGCCGAGCCTCGTCATCGCGCCCGGCGCGAGCCCGCATGAATACAGCCTCCGCCCCTCAGAGGCGGGCGCGCTGCAAGAGGCGGATCTCGTCTTCTGGATCGGGCCGGAGCTCACGCCCTGGCTCGAGGACGCGATGGTGACGCTCGCCGGCGATGCCACCGCGATCGCGCTGATGGAGGTGGAGGGCACGCTGCGGCTGCCGACCCGGGACGGCGCGCTTTTCGAGGCGCATGCGCATGGGGAGATGAAGGCGCGGGAAGACGGGCATGAGCATGGGCATGATCACGAGCATGGGCATGGCCATGAAGACGGGCATGACGACGGGCATGCGCACGGAGAGGGTCACTCGCACGGCGAAGACCATGCGGAGCATGAGCTTGCTGAGCATGACCACGCGAAGCACGAACACGGCCACGGCCACGCGCATGACGGCGACGACCCGCATGTCTGGCTCTCGCCGGATAACGCCGGCCTCTGGCTGGGCGTGATCGCCGACAGGCTCGCCGAGGCCGACCCCGGCAATGCCGATGCCTACCGCGCCAATGCCCGCGCGGGGCAGGAGGAGCTGAGCGCGCTTTCCAGCGAAATCGCAGCGACCCTCGCACCGCTGAAGGGCCGCAACTTCATCGTCTTCCACGACGCATACCAGTATTTCGAGCAGGCCTTCGAATTTCCGGCCTCGGGCGCAATCTCGCTGTCGGATGCCAGCGACCCGAGCCCGGCGCGGGTGGCGGAGATCCAGAAGCGCGTGGCCGAGCAGGGGGTGAGTTGCGTGCTGGCCGAACCGCAATTCAACAAGGGCATCGTCGCGGCGGTGATGGAGGGCTCGGAGGCTCGCACCGGCGTGCTCGACCCGATGGGCACCCACCTAGAGCCCGGCCCCGCGCTCTACCCCGACATGCTGCGCGGCCTCGCGGCGGCGCTGGCGGCGTGCCTCTGAGGAAACCTGTGCTTGAGGGGGCCTCTTTGGAGGCCCTTTCGAAACTGGGCGGTTGCGTCGCTTCTTCGGCCAACGCTGGCGGTTCACGCCGCTGCCGTGGTACCCGCGGCTCTTCGGTTGCCTAGGCCCGTGAACATGAACGGCTTCAGGGCAAGCTACGGCATGGTGGCCTTTTTGATCTTTCCAACGCCGGAGGCGGGATTGCTGGCGATACGGCCTCGAACGACGGCCCACGCATGGAGCGCACGGATCGCCTTCAGCATGTCGTCGCTGCGCCGGGCGTGGTCACCAAGGCGTCGCGTATTTCGATCACCGTGTCGCGGGGCATGGCCATGAGCTTGTCGCCATAATCTGCGCACGGGCGGATATGGAAGGCGCAGCGCTGCTTCAATGTGCCGGGGTTCAGCGGACCAGCGCCCACGTTCTCCCTGCCGGGTCAGGCTGTCGATTTCGAGCTTGCCTCCTGCGCCTCTTTGACGATCCAGTCGATGAACTTTCGCACTTTCGGGCGGTTGTATCCGAGCCTTGTTGTCACGAGGTCATACCTGACCGAGGGGCGGGCGGCGGCGTTGAACGGGTCGATCAACAAGCCGCTTTCGATGAAGCCGCGCAGAACCGGCTGGCTTCCAAGAATGAACCCTTGCCCCGCAACGGCGGCCTGAACCGCCTGGTTGTAATCGGTGTAGCGGATGCCGGACCCGGGAACGACATGCGGCGCTCCGACCGCGGCGAGCCAGTTATGCCAGAAGTTCCACTTGAGCGTGGTCTTCGCCCATTCGTATCCCGACACGTCCCACCTGAGCAGCGGCGCGTGCTGGAGGTCTTCGAGCCGCGTGATTGCCGGCGGCCCCGCCGCGAGGCCGGGGCTGCAGAACGCGCAAAGGCTTTCGTGGAAGAGCCGTTCGGTAATGAGATTGGGGTTCTCCTCCACGCCGTAGCGGATTCCGATATCCGCCGTTCCGCGTTCGAGATCGACGATCGCCATGGAGGAATCGACAAGGATGTCGATCTCGGGATGCAGCTTCTTGAAGCTCTGCAGCCTTGGCACCAGCCAGGACGACGCGATGGAAGGCTCGACCGTGACCACGAGGTAATCGCTTTCGCAGCTGTCACGCATGCGCTGAACGGCGGAGGTGATCTGCTGGAAGGCGCTGGAGAGGTCCGAGTAGCCCTGCGCACCGATCTTCGAAAGTTCCATCTGCCGGCCGTGGAAATTCAGCAGCGGCTCGCCCATCGCTTCCTCGAGCTTCGCCACCAGTTGCTTCACGGCGGCCGGGGTCACCGCCAGTTCGTCGGCGGCCTTCTTGTAGCTGCCATGCCGGGCGGTGGCTTCGAAAGCCCGCAGGGCGTTGAGGGAGGGAAGCCAGTTTGACATGACTTAAGCTAACCTAAACGGATTGGCGAGATCAAATGGCTTCTGGTCAAGGTTCAGTGCCGATAAGATCACTAATTGGAGTTAGCCGCGCAGCGCGCGAAACGGTCTGCTCACCGATGGAGGATCAGATTTCCTAAACGTATGCGCCAGCAGGGATGCTGCGCCGGGCGGAGAGGGGTCATCGCGGGTGGCCATCTGGCACCAGAGATCCACGCGCCGCGCCCCCGAGGGAGATCCGTTGGATCATGTATCTCGCACCGGTAACGAACGGATATGTCGCCGTAGTCCTGGCCGAAGGATTCTCGACCCTGAGCCTCGGGGCGATTGTCGAGCCGTTTTCCCATGTCGCAGGTGCCTTTCCCGAGATTGCGCCACGGCTGGAACTCTACGGCCTTGGCGGGCGCCGCGTCGCGTCGCGCAGCGGTGTCGTGATCTCCTGTGATGACGAGCTGTGCACCCTTGCAGATCGAATCGTGGCGCGGCGCGCCCCCCGTTCGATCATCCTCTGCGGGCCTACCGAGCGCTGGTCCGTCGCAGATGGCGGCCTGCTGCCTCTGCTGCGCCTCGCGAGCCGCAACGGGGTGATGATCTGCGGCCTTGGCAGTGCCACGTGGCTTCTGGCGGAGGCAGGCTTGCTCGACGGGGGCAAGGGAACCGTGCATTGGCGTGCGATGGCGGCTTTCGCAGAGAGGTTTCGTGATCTCGAGGCGCAAGACGTTCTGCATGTCCGCCATGGCAATGTCATAAGTTGCGCCGGTGAGTCGGCGACACTCGACATGGTGCTGACCCTCATCGAGGCCATCTCCGCGCCCGCCGCCGAATCCACCGCCAACCATTTCCTGGTGTCCTATCGCCGGCTCGGAAACACCCGGCAGCCCGGGGCGCTCGCCCACAGGCTTCGGAGTGTGCCCGATGCGATCGCCGAGGCGGTGCGCCTTATGGCCGGTCATATCGAGTGCCCGTTGCAGGTGTCTGAGATCGCCGCGCGCGGCGGAACCTCGTCCCGGCAGCTTGAACGCATGTTCCAGACGCAACTCGCGACGTCGCCCTGGCAATACTACACCCGAATGCGGTTGGAGCGCGCGCATGATTTGCTGTTGCAAACGGATATGAGCGTGCTCGAGGTCGCGCTGGCCTGCGGCTTCGGGTCGGCGGGGGCCCTCGGCAAGAACTTCAAGCGCAGATACCGGCAAACGCCCAGGGAGTTGCGGGAAAATGGTCTGCGCATCAATGCTTTGGCGCGACCCGGGGAGATGTGAGTTTGCGGCGCGTTGCGTAGGCCCCCCATGCCGCAAACCGGTTCACGAATGGCGCGCCCACCGGCTGACCCGTCGTTGAGTTTTTCTGCCCGAAGCACTCAGATCAAATGGTTAAGGGGTTCGGGTCGTTGCCACTAAGCTTCCCCCTCGGAAGCTCGCGACGGGGTGGGTCACGAGCGAGGGGAGCATGCAAGGCAGGGCATGACGGAGAACGAAGATATCCTCTGGAGGCCGCAGGAGGCGGCCTTCCGCGACAGCGCGATGGCGCGATTCGCGGTGCATACCGGTTTTGATCCGAAGGAGTACGACAGCCTGCATCGTTGGTCGGTCAGCGACCCCGGCGGGTTCTGGAAGGCGCTTTGGGAGTTCACCGGCGTGATCGGCGAGCGGGGCGAAACGGGCTTCGTCCCCGATCCAGCCGCATGGATGACGGGCGCGCGCTTCTTTCCAGAGGCCAGGCTCAACATTGCCGAGACCCTTCTTCGCGGCGACGGCCGGGAAACGGTGGTGCACGAAGTTCTGGAAACCGGCGCGCGCCAGAGCGTCACCCGTGACGAACTTCGGGCCCGCGTGGGCCGCGTGGCGCAGGGCCTGCGTTCTGCCGGCGTGGCGCCGGGCGAGCGGGTGGCCGGTGTGCTGCCCAACACCATCGACGCGCTCGTGGCGCTGCTGGCCACGCTTTCCATCGGCGCGGTCTGGACCTCCTGCTCGCCGGATTTCGGCACGGCCGCCATCGTCGACCGGATCGGGCAGGTGGGGCCGAAGGTGCTCTTCACCTCGCTGCGCTACACCTATGCCGGCAAGGAGCACGACATTGCCACGCGGATCGCGGAGGTGCTGGAGCGCGTGCCTTCGGTCAAGACCGTCGTAATCAGCGGCGCGGGCGACCTGCCCGGCGCTGCAACAGCGGCAATGGAGAGCTTCGGTGCCCCCGCCGCCCCGGAATTCCTGCGCCTACCATTCGATCACCCGGCCTATATTCTCTACACCTCCGGCACCACCGGCGCGCCCAAGGCGATCGTGCACCGCGCGGGCGGGGTGCTCTTGCAGCATCTGAAAGAGCATGTGCTCCACGGCGATGTGCGCCCGGGCGACCGGGTGATCTGGTACACCA
This sequence comes from Roseovarius sp., assembly GCA_040222155.1. Classification (GTDB taxonomy): domain Bacteria; phylum Pseudomonadota; class Alphaproteobacteria; order Rhodobacterales; family Rhodobacteraceae; genus Roseovarius. Next base: position 10,386 of record JAVKDQ010000201.1, on the reverse strand, counting down.
ACACCGCCTGGATGATGTATCACTGGATGGTGTCCGCCCTCGGCGCGGGCGCGGCCATCGTGCTCTACGATGGTGCGCCGATCCTGAAGGGGCAGGGCGGGCTCGACCCCTCGCCGCTCTGGGCCCTCGCGGAAGAGATCGGCGTGACCCATCTGGGCATCAGCCCGAAATACCTCGCCACGCTCGCCGCCGAGGGCTATGCGCCGGGCGCGCGGCATGATCTTTCCAGCCTGCGCCATCTGCTCGTCTGCGGGGCTCCCACGCTACCGCACCAGTTCGATTGGGTCTACGACGCCATCAAGCGCGACATGCCCTTCTCCTCGATCTCGGGCGGCACCGAGATCCTCGGTTCCTTCCTGATCGGCTCGCCGCTGCACCCCGTGCGCCGGGGGCAGCTCACCGTGAAGGCTCTCGGCCATGCGGTCGACGTGCTCGACGAGCGCGGCGCGCCTTGCATCGGGCGCCGGGGCGATCTGGTCTGCACCGAGCCCTTCCCGTCGATGCCGCTCACCTTCTGGGGCGAGGGTGGCGACGTGCGCTACCGCGACACCTATTTCGGCGAGCGCGCCGAGATCTGGACGCATGGCGACGTGGCCGAGCTGACCCATACCGGCGGCGCCTATGTGCACGGGCGCTCCGACAACACGCTCAAGCCCGGCGGCGTGCGCATCGGCATCTCCGAGATCTACGCGGTCTGCGAGAGCTGCCCCGAGCTGGAGGATTTCCTCGTCTTCGGCGCGGCCCATGAGGGCGACGAGGAGGTGGTGCTCTGCCTCAAGCCCGCAGAGGGTGCCGAGATCACGGCGGAGTTCGCGAAGCGCTTGCGCGCGCAGATCCGCGAACACGCCTCGCCCCGTCATGTGCCGGCCCGCATCCACGTGGTGGGAGGTATTCCCTACACGATCAACGGCAAGCGCGTGGAGGGGGCCGCGCGCGCCACCGTGGCGGGTGGGGTGGTGAAGAACCTCGGCTCGCTCGCGAACCCCGACTGCCTAGAGGAATACCGGCGCCTCACGCGGGAGGACGCACTGTGACGGATCGACCCTGGCGCGCTGTCATCTCCGGCATCGGAGAGCTGAAGCCCGAGCGCAAGACGGATGGCATCAACACGATGGACCTGCTCCTGCGCGTCTCCGCCGAGGCCGCGCGGGATGCAGGGCTCGCGCCGGGCGAGATCGACGGGCTGCTCGTCGGCCCGCAGGTGGGCGAGACACCGCAGCATGTGCCCGCGACCGTGGCCGAGTATTTCGGGATGCGCCCCACCATGTCCAACGTGGTGGATCTGGGCGGCGCCTCCGGGCCGGGGATGATCTGGCGCGCGGCGGCGGCCATCGAGATGGGCATGTGCGAGGCGGTACTCTGCGTGCTGGGCAACCACCGCAACCCCGTGCCGCCACGCGCGCCCAACCGCAACCCCGCGCGCGAGTTCGACACGCCCTTCGGCGCCTCCGGGGCCAACACCTCCTATGCGCTGCTCATGCAGGCCCACATGGCCCGATATGGCTGCGCCCCCGAGGATTATGCCGCCATCGCCGCCGGAGCGCGCGCCAATGCGCAGCTCAACCCGATGGCGATCTTCCACGGCAAGCCCGCGGATATCGGCGACATCCTCGCCTCGCCGATGGTCACCTCGCCGTTGCACCTTCTGGAAATCGTGATGCCGGTGGCGGGCGGCGAGGCGGTGATCGTGACGACGCCGGAAAAGGCGCGCAAGTCGCCGCACCGGCTCGTGCACCTCCGGGGCGCCGGCGAGAAGATCACCCACCGCGCCGTGAGCCAGGCCCCCAGCCTCACCTCCGGCCCGCTCAAACCCTCCATCGCGCGGGCGCTGCATCAGGCGGGCGCGCGCATCGAGGATATGGATTTCCTCTCGCTCTACGATTGCTACACCATCATGGTGGCCGCGACGATCGAGGATGCGGGGCTCTGCACGCCGGGCCGGTTCGGCCAATGGCTGCGCGAGAATGGCGGCATGGGCCCCGAGGCGCGCCAGCCGATCAACACCCATGGCGGGCAGCTGGGCTTCGGCCAGCCTGATCTCGCCGGCGGCATGACCCATGTGGTCGAGGCGGTGCGCCAGTTGCGCGGAGCCGCCGAAGGCCGCCAGATCGCCGATTGCCAAACCGCGCTCGTCACCGGCAACGGGGCAACGATGAGCGAGGCCGTGGCGCTCGTGCTGGGAGGATCGGAATGACTGTTAACCTCGCCGATCTCGAAGTGCCGGGCCCGACCGCAACCGCCCTCACGCAGGCCTTCTGGGCGGCAGCGGAGGAGGGGAAGCTCCTCATCCAGCGCTGCGGCGCCTGCGGCGAGGCGGTGTTCTATCCGCGCGCGATCTGTCCCCATTGCTGGGCGGATGCGCTCGCATGGCAAGAGGCGAGCGGGCAGGGCCGGCTGAAGAGCTTCTCGGAAATCTGGAAGCCCGGCCACCCCGGCTGGATCCCCGCCACGCCCTATCTCGTGGGGCTGGTGGAGCTGGCCGAGGGCCCGACCATGCTGAGCCATGTCCTATCTGGGGGGCAGGAGGCTGCGGTGGGTGCACCGCTCCTCTTCGCGCCCACCCGCATCGGGCGGCGCGTGCTGCCCTGTTTCGAAATCAAGCAAGACTGAGGGAGAGAGAGAATGAGCGACGACAAGCCGAAGGACGGATGGAAGGGCGTGACCAATGGCAAGCCCGAAGTCGGGCAGGTGAGCGAGCGCAGCCGCACCACCACGATGCAGGACATTTACGCCTTCACCGACATGACGGGTGACCGAAACCCGGTGCATTACAACGAAGAGCTGGCGAAGAAGACGGCCTTCGGCAAGCTCATCGTGCAGGGCGGCGTGACAACCGGCATCCTCAACGCCTGCGTGGCCGAAGACCTGCCGGGCCCCGGCACGGTGTTCCTTAACACCAACCTCAACTTCAAGAAGGCCGTGGGCGTGGGCGAAGAGATCACCGGGCGCGTCGAGGTCGCGTCGATGCGCGACGACAAGCCGATCTGCACGCTCAACGTCTCGGTGCGCGACAGCGTCGGGGACATCTGCGTCGAGGGCACGGCCACCACCTACACGATGCCGCTCGAAGGGCTTTGAGCGGCACGGGCGTCAGGGGTCGGGCCGCCGGGATGGGCAAATGGCAGGCGCTCGCGCTGGCCGGGCTGGCGGTGCTCCTGTCGCTGATGACGTGGTTTTCCGCCACGGCGGTGCTGCCCGAACTTACGGCGGTTCACGGCCTCACGCCCTCGCAGGCGGCATGGCTCACCAATGCCGTTCAACTCGGCTTCGCGGTGGGGGCGCTCGGCGCGAGCCTTCTGGCGCTGGCCGACATCTTTCCGCTCACCCGGCTCATGGCGGCCTCGGCGATCCTCGCCGCGCTGGCCAACCTGCTCCTCCTCCTCGATCTGGGCGCCTCGGGCGCGATCGGCGCACGCTTTGCAACCGGGGTGGCGCTGGCGGGCGTCTATCCGCCCGCGATGAAATTCATCGCCACGTGGTTCCGCACGGGCCGTGGCCTCGCCATGGGCGCGATGGTGGGCGCTCTTACCCTCGGCTCGGCCATGCCGCATCTCGTGCGGGCGCTGGGCAGCAGCCTGCCTTGGGAAACCACCGTCTGTGCCTGTTCGCTGGGCGGGCTGGGGGCAGGCTTGCTCTTCGCTTTCGTGCTGAGGGAAGGCCCCCACGGCTTCGCCCGAACCCGGGTCGACCTGCGCCAGATGGGCCAGATCCTGCGCAACAGGCCGGTGATGCTCGCCAATCTCGGCTATTTCGGCCACATGTGGGAGCTCTACGCCATGTGGGGCTGGTTCTTGGCCTTCGCCAGTCACGCCGCCGCGCAGGGGCTGGGTCTCGTCAACATCTCGCTCCTCACCTTCGCCGTCGTCGCAATCGGCGCGCCCGGCTGCCTTGCCGGCGGCTGGCTGGCCGACCGGATCGGGCGCTGCCGGACGACGATGCTGATGATGGGCCTCTCCGGCCTCTGCGCGCTCCTCATCGGGCTGGTCTTCTCCGGGCCGCTCTGGGCCTTCACGCTCGTGGCGCTCGTCTGGGGGTTCACCGTGGTGGCCGACAGCGCGCAGTTCTCAGCGGCGGTCACAGAGCTTTCCGACGAACGCCTCGTGGGCTCGTCGCTCGCCTTCCAGATGGGCGTGGGCTTTTCCATCACCATCGCCGCCATCTGGCTCATGCCGCTCGCGGCGGAGTGGATGGGCGGCTGGCGATGGACCTTCCTCTTCCTCGCGCCCGGCCCGCTCATCGGCGTGCTGGCGATGCATGCGCTCTACCGCGACCCGCGCGCGCAGATAATGGCGGGCGGGCGGCGGTGAGGGTCGCGCGGCAGCGCCACGCGTTCAGAAAAACTGTGCGCCGGGGTCAGATCAAATGAATTGGACGCGGCGCCACGTCCGTTAGTCTGGCCGGGCCCGTGCAGCGCCCTGTTGCGGCGGGTTCGGCGTGTTCGAGGCGCAAGACCAGCGGCAGGGAGGCCAGAGCATGAGCAGTTCCATCCATTCCACCGGGCGGCAAACCGTGCGGATCAGCGCGCGGCGCTTCGAGCCCTCGCCCTTCGAGCCCTGCTGGGCGCAACCGGACATGGTGCTGGGCGTCTATGCGGGCCGCACCTACCCGATAGATCTGGGTCAGGATGCCACCGAAACCTACTGGCTCCTGCGGCGCAAATGCGCGCTCTACGACGTGCCCGAACGCCCGGTGGAGATATCCGGGCCCGATGCCGTGCCCTTTCTCGAGCATGTGCTCGCCCGGCATGTCGCCACGCTGAAGGAGGGCCGGGGGCGCTACGCCATCGCCTGCACCCCGCGCGGCGGCATCTTCATGGATGGCGTCCTCTTCCGGCTCGGCGAGACCCGCTTCTGGTATGTCCAGCCCGACGGCGCGCTCGAGACATGGCTCATGGCGCATGTCGCGGGCTTCGATGTCACCGTCTCCGACCCCAAATCGCGCGTGCTGCAGATCCAGGGGCCAACCTCGCGCGCGGTCATGGAAGCCGCCACCGGCGGCGCGATCGGCGATGATTTCAAGTATTTCCACGCCGGTTTCTTCGAGATCGGCGGGCAGCGGCTCTATGTCTCCCGCACCGGCTGGACGGGGGAGCTGGGCTACGAGGTCTACACGCAAGGCGACGAGACCGATTGCCCGAAGCTCTGGAACGATCTCATGGCCGCCGGCCAGCCGCACGGCATGGGGTTCAGCACCATCCCTTCGATGGAGATCCGCCGGATAGAGGCGGGCATTCTCGACAACATCACCGATTTCGACTGGAAAATGACGCCCTTCGAGGCGGGGCTCGGCGCCTTCATCGACATGGAGAAGCCCGCCTTCGTCGGCCGCGACGCGCTGGAGAAAGCCGACAGGGCCTGCCTGCTCTTCGGCCTGAAATGCGCCGGTGCGGTTCCAGCCATGAACGACCTTGTCATGACCGAAGGCGCGCGCGCGGGCCGGGTCACGGCGGGGGCGTGGTCTCCCTTTCTCGGCTGCGGCGTGGGCTATGTGCGCTTCGATTGGCCCGCCGACTGGGTGGGCCGCCAGCTCCTCCTCGAGACGCAGGGCGGTGGCACATACCCTTGCGAGATCGTCCCGCTCCCCTTCTACGATCCCGAAAAACGGATTCCCCGCGGTCTGGATGCCACTTTACCCTGAGTGCTCGGCATCCGAGTGCCCGTTCAACCAACGGGGGTGATGCGCCTTTTCCCGGCACGAACCGGCACGTTCGGATCAAGCAGTTTTCCTAAACGGAAGGGTCAGATTAACCGCTTTCCCAATTTCCAAGCGCTTCCTCATACTTCCCTTGAAAGCAAGCAAGGTAAAGCCAGGGAGCCTTGCCGGACCTTGCTCTCAAAGTGCTCTTTCGCAGGTCGGTTCGCGTCTTGACGCGAGAATGGCTCAGGCCGCTGCCGCCCCATGCGAAAGGATCCAGGCCCGGCAGGCCAGCTCGGAGGGGAGACTGGGCGCGCCGCGGCATCTCAGGGAGGACTGACAGAATGACGTCTTTGAAGACACTATCGAAACTTGCAGCCGCATCCGGGCTCGCCATCGCAATGGCGCTACCGGCGGTGGCCGAGGATACATGGGAATGGTGGCCCAACTCCGCCGAGAAGATCAGCGGCGACATGGTGGAGGTGTTCGACTACACCCCGCGCATGGATCCGGTGTCGGAGAAATGGCATATCTGCGTGCTGCTGCCGCACCTCAAGGATACCTGGTGGGTCGGCATCGGCGTGGGCGCCATGAAGGAAGCGGAGCGGCAGGGCATCAAGGCCTCGCTCTTCCAGGCGGGCGGCTATACCGAGCTCAACAAGCAGCTGTCGCAATTCGATGACTGCGTGGCACTCGGCGTGAACGCGATCCTGATTGCCGCCATTTCCGAAGGCGCGCTCAAGCCGAAGATCGAGGCGGCCCGCGCAGACGGCATCAAGATGATCGCCGTGGGCAACCCGATGTCGAGCGACGTGGCGCTCGATTCAGCCGTCTTCGGCGATTACAACATCGACGCCGAGGTGGCTGGCAAGGCGCTTGTCGAGCACTACAAGAAGATCGGCAAGGAAAGCGCTCGCGCGATCAACTTCGCCGGTGTCGCCGGTGCCGGCTGGGCCGAGCAGGCCGCGCGCGGCTGGACCAACGCCTTCGAGGGCACGATGATCGAACTGGTCGAGCACAAGTATGGCGAGACCGGCAAGAGCACGCAGCTCAAGCTCGTCGAGGATGTGCTCCAGACCTACGACGACATCGACGCCTTTGTCGGTGTGCCGACCATGGCCGAAGTGGCGCCGGACGTGCTGGAAGAGGTCGGCAAGGCCGGAGAGGTCGATATCCTCGCGTTCTACATGAACGAGGGGGCTCTCGAGGGTGTCAAGAACGGCACGATCCTTGGTTTCGCTTCGAACCCGATGGTGGTGGAGGCCGCGGTGGCCATGGACACCGCGATCCGGCTGCTGGAAGGGGAAGACGTGCCGAGCCGCATGCGTCTGCCCCCGGTCTGGATCGACAAGGAGTTCATCGAGACCCAGGACATGTCGAAATTCACCCCGCCGGGCGGTTGGGAAGTCATCTACACCGTCGAGTGACCGGGCCTAAAGCCTGAACACGAACACGACCAGAGCGACCGCAGGCCAACCTGCGGTCGCGCATCCCGCCCGAAAATCACTGTCCGGCACTCGGCGGCCCTGCAACGCAGGCAGCAGCGCGAGAGCGTCGGAACCCAGCCCGGCAAGACAAGAGCATGGACACCACCGCGACACTCTCAAAGCTTTACCATGCGAGGAGAACCCCATGCGAGATCCGTTGATACGCATGACCGGGATTCAGAAACGCTTCCCCGGCGTGCTGGCGCTCGACCGCATCGAGTTCGACCTGATGCCGGGCGAGGTGCATGTGCTCTTCGGGGAGAACGGGGCGGGGAAATCCACGCTCATCAACGTGATCTCCGGCACCTTCCCGCAGGATGGCGGCACCTACATGTTCCAGGGCGAGACGCTGAGCAATCTCGACCCCTACCGCGCCCGCCTCATCGGCATCAGCCCGGTCTTCCAGGAGTTCAGCCTCGCGCCCGACCTTACCATCGAGGAAAACCTCTTCCTTGGCCGCGAGATCGCCAAGGGCGGCGTGCTCAACAAGGCGCGGATGCGCGAAGAGGTCGCGCGGATGCTCGGCGATCTGGGCTTCGATCTTGATCCCAAGCGGCAGGTCGGCACGCTCTCGCGCGCCCAGCAGCAGATGACCGAGATCGCCAAGGCGCTCATGCATGACGTGCGGGTGCTCATCCTCGACGAGCCCACCGCCTCGCTCAGCGAACGCGAGACGGAACGGCTCTTCCAGATCATCGACACGCTCAAGACCAAGGGCGTGGGCATCATCTACGTCTCGCATCGCATGGCCGAGATCAAGCGCCTCGCCGACCGGGTGACGGTGCTGCGCGATGGCCGGCTCGTCGGCACGGTCGATGCAGACGAGGTGAGCGAGGCGAAACTCATCGAGATGATGACAGGGCGGACCTTCGAGGCGATGTTTCCGCATATCGAGAAGCGCTTCGGCGAGACGCTCTTGCGCACCACCGGCCTCACCACCCGCAACCACCTCGTCGAGAAGGCCGATTTCCATATCCGGGCGGGCGAGGTGGTGGGCATCGCCGGCCTTGTGGGCTGCGGCAAATCCGAGCTCGCCCGCGCGATCTTCGGCCTCGAGGAGGTCGAGAGCGGCCAGATCGAGCTGATGGGCGCGAAGGTGACGAACCCGACGCCCGCCCGGATGCTCAAGCGCGGCCTTTGCTACTTCCCGTCCGACCGGGTCGCCGAGGGCCTCGCCCTGCCACGCCCGGTCCGCGAGAACATGACGCTCGCCGCGCTCGATCTGAAGGCCTTCGCCTCGGGCGGTATCCTGAAAACCCGCTCCGAGCGCAGCATCGCCCGCGACATGATCCGCCGGCTCACCGTGGCGCCGGCCGACCCGGAAAAGCGCGTCGAGTTCCTTTCCGGCGGCAACCGGCAAAAGGTAATGCTCGCCCGCGGCCTCGAGCGGGATGTGAAGGTGTTTCTCTTCGACGAGCCAACCGTCGGCATCGACGTGGGCGCGAAGGTTGAAATCTACAACCTTATCAAGGAAATGGCCGAGTCCGGCGCGGCTGTCGTGGTCATCTCCTCGGAGCTTCCCGAGGTCATCCACCTCTCGCATCGCGCCTATGTGATGCATCGCGGCGCGCTTGTGGCGGAACTGAGCGGAGACGACATCAACGAAACGACGATCCTCGCGCATTTCTTCGACCGCGACCATGCGGAAGAGCGCAGCAGGGCCGCGCAGCAGGGCTTGGGGTAAGGCATGGAAAAGGCACTCAAAACCACTACCGCGCAAGGCAGGCAGAGCCAGATCGTCAGCCGCCTTCTGGTGCTCGGCCTCCTGCCGCTGCTGATGATCCTCCTCTGCGTCGTGCTTGGGATGGTCGAACCCAAGTTCCTGCGCAGCGCCAACCTGATCAACGTTCTGCGCAACGCCTCCTTCCTCATGCTCATCGCCTCGGGGCAGATGATGGTGCTCATCATCGGCGGCTTCGATCTCTCGATAGGCGCCGTCGTGGCGCTGACGAGCGTGACGACCGCGCTCTCGATGAACGCGCTCGCGGCCATTTTCCCGGAGTCCCTCTTCCTCGTCATCTCGCTCGGCGTGCTCGCCGGGCTCGCGGCGGGGGCCGCCGTGGGGGTGCTGAATGGCATGGTGGTGGCCCTGATGAAGGTGAGCCCCTTCATGGTCACGCTCGGCACGCTCTCCATCGCCTCGGGTCTTGCGCTCTATGTCACCCAAGGCGTGCCGGTCTACGGCATGCCCGATCTCTTCACGCGCGATTTCGGGCGGATGCGGATCTTTAACCTGCCGGTGATCATCTACCTCACCGCTGCCATGCTGATCCTGATCTGGTGGATGATGAACCACACCAAGTTCGGCAAATACATGTATGCCATCGGCAGCAACGAACATGCCGCGCGGGTCTCGGGCGTGAAGGTGACGTTCTACATCGTGGCCACCTACACCGCCTGCTCCTTCGTGGCGGCACTCACCGGCGTGCTGCTCACGGCGCGGGTGGGCTCAGGCGAGGCGGGCCTCGGCAACACGCTGATGATGGAGAGCATCGCGGCGGCGGTGATCGGCGGCGTCTCGCTGCGCGGCGGCGTGGGCCGGGTGGAGATGGTGGCGCTCGGCGCGCTCTTCCTCGCGCTCGTCACCAACGCGATGAACCTCCTGCGGATCGACAGCAAGCTGCAAACCATCGTGATCGGCGTGGTCATCATCGTGGCCGTCGGCATCGAGACATACCAATCAAGAAGGGCAAAACGGTGAGCGACCCGGCAAATGTGCACCCCGAGAGAGGCTTCAGCTTCTACACATGGATGATGGGCTTCTTCGCGAGCTACGGCTTCCTGCCGGTCATCCTCGTCTTCCTCTGCGCGGGCTTCGGGCTGGCCGAGCCCTTGTTCCTGACGGCGGCCAACGCGCTCAACGTGATCGAGCAGGCCAGCTACCTGGTCGTTCTGGCCACCGCGCAGATGTTCGTGCTGCTGACGCGCGGGTTTGACCTCTCGCTCGGCGTCGTCGTCTCGGTTGTCAGCGTGGCGAGCGCCATGGTGATGGTCGCCATCGCGCCCGAAGGCCAGGGGCCCGTGGTGGTGGCGCTCACGGCCGGCATTTTCACGGCGCTGGCGATCGGTGCGGTGGCGGGCGGCATCAACGGGGTCTGTGTCGCCTATTTCGGCATCAACCCCTTCGTCGTCACGCTTGGGATGCAAGGCATCGCCTTCGGCATCGCCTCCACCTTGTCCGGCGGCTTTCCCATCTTAGTTCTGCCCGACCCGTTGATAGGAGCCTTCGTGCAGACGAGCATCTGGTTTGGCTTCCTGTCGGCAC
>JAVKDQ010000200.1:0-8163 GCA_040222155.1 Roseovarius sp. | reverse complement strand
TGTCATAGCGGTGGCCCTCGCCCGCGAGCTGCGCCAGCATCGCCGGCATGTCGCGCCCCACGAGGCTGTGGCCCAGATGGAAGACGCCGAGCCTGCCTTCGCCGGGCGCCCGCGCCGGGGTGGCGGCGGTCGTGGGCGCGGTGATCTTCGCGCGATCGGCTCCCGTCGCGCCCGATCTGCGCGCGGCCTATGCCACCCCGGCGCGGGCGCCCGGCGAAGGCAGGCTCGGCGTCTTCCATCTGGGCCACAGCCTCGTGGGGCGCGACATGCCGGCGATGCTGGCGCAGCTCGCGGGCGAGGGCCACCGCTATGACAGCCAGCTCGGCTGGGGCACCTCGCTCAAGGAGCATTGGGAGCCCGACGTGCCGATCAACGGCTTCGAGGCGGAGAACGATCATCCCCGTTTCCGCCCCGCGCGCGAGGCCGTGGCCTCCGGCGACTATGACGCCGTGGTGCTCACCGAGATGGTCGAGCTGCGCGATGCGATCCGCTACCATGCGAGCGGCAAGTATTTCGCCCGCTGGGCCGCGCTGGCGCGCGAGGCCGACCCCGAGGCACAGATCTATCTCTACGAGACATGGCACCACCTCGACGACGAGGAAGGCTGGCTCGAGCGGCTCGACCGCGATCTGGAGCGCTACTGGATCGAGAAGGTGCTGGCCCGCGACGCGAAACGCAACCGCCCGGCACAGCCGGTCTACATCATCCCCGCCGGGCAGGTCATGGCCGAGTTCGCCCGCGAGCTCGAGGCGCGCGGCGGCGTGGATGGGCTCTCCTCGCATGAAGGGCTCTTCCAGCGCAACGCGGATGGCACGCTCGACACGATCCACCTCAACGATCTGGGCACCTATCTCGTGGCCCTCACCCATTACGCCGTGCTCTATCACCGCTCGCCCGTAGGGCTGCCGCACAGGCTTCTGCGCGCCGATGGCACGCCCGCCGATGCTCCCTCGCCCGAGCTTGCGCGACTCATGCAGCAAACCGTGTGGCAGGTGGTGACACGCCGCCCCGAAACCGGGGTGGCCGGATGATCCGCCTTCTTGTCCTCATCGCCGCGCTGCTCTCCCTGCCCGCGGCGCTTGCGGCCCAGCCGGCGGCGGGCGCACCGCTCGCCATGAACCTGAGCCGCGTCAACGACTGGAGCGCGCAACAGCCCTTCATCGACGTGATGAAGACCGCGCGGCCCTGGATCGGCCATGAGCCCGGGCGCTGGGGCGGCGTGGAGATGGAAGAGCTGGCGGAGCGCGGGCTTCTCGACGAGGCCGGCTGGCCCACATCCATCCCCGGCGACCTGTCGTCGATCGGCACGCTCATCCTCACCGACCTGCCCGAAGGCGCCAGCGCCTACGCGGGCCGCTATGTGCTGCGTTTCGAGGGGCAGGGCATCGTTGAAGTCTCGGGGGCCGCCACCAACAAACGCTATGGCGAGGGCGAGGTTTCGTTCGATTTCGAGCCGGGCGGCATGGTGATCCTGAAGATCCAGCGATCCGACCCGCGCGGCACGGGCGATTACGTGCGCAACATCACCGTGGTGAGAGAAGATCACGCGGAGGCATGGGCGCGCGGCGAGGTCTTCAACCCCGCCTGGCTCGCCTATCTCGACGGGTTCGAGGCGATCCGCTTCATGAACTGGATGCAGACCAACGACTCGACACAGGAGTCGTGGGCCGGCCGCCCGAAACCCGGAGATTTCAGCTATGCATGGCGTGGCGTGCCGGCGGAAGTGATGATCGCCCTTGCCAACCGGCTGGGCGCCGCGCCGTGGTTCAACATGCCCCATCTGGCCGGGCCAGATTACAGCCGCGCCTTCGCCCTGCTTACCCTTGAGCAGCTCGACCCCGCGCTGAGGGTCTATGTCGAATATTCCAACGAGGTCTGGAACTGGCAATTCGACCAGACCGAGTGGGCAGCCGAAAAGGCGCGCGCCCGCTGGGGGCAGGAGCATCGCGGCCACCAGTTCTACGGGATGCGCGCGGCGGAGGTGGCACAGGCCTGGGCGGAGGTCTGGGCCGGTGAGCGCGAACGCCTCGTCAACGTCATCGCCACACAAACCGGCTGGCTGGGGCTCGAGGAGGGCATTCTCGAGGCGCCGCTCTGGGTAGAAGAAGACCCGGGCGCCAACCTTCCGCCGCACGCCTCATTCGACGCCTATGCCGTCACCGGCTATTTCGGCTACGAGCTCGGAACCGACGAGCGGCGCGAGACGGTGCGCGGCTGGATCCGCGAGAGCGAAAAGCTGGCCGAGGCCGAAGCCGCCGCCCAGGGCCTCACCGGCGAGGCGCGCACCGCCTATCTCGAGGCGCACCAGTTCGATGCCGCCACCGGCTGGGCCGCGCAGGAGCTGCTGGATGGCGGCATGACAGGCGAGGCGAAGAACTCGCTCACCGACCTTCTCGCACGCATCCTGCCCTACCATGCGGAGGTGGCCGAGGCCTATGGGCTCGATCTGGTGGCCTACGAGGGCGGCACCCACGTCGCGGGCGTGGGCCGGCAGGTGGATGACGACACTCTCACCGCCTTTTTCACCCATCTCAACTACACGCCCGAGATGGCCGCTCTCTACGAGCGTCTCCTGGCCGGCTGGCCCGAGCTTGGCGGCGGGCTCTTCGCCTTCTACTCGGATGTGCTCGTGCCCACCAAATGGGGCAGTTGGGGGCATCTGCGCCATCTGGGCGACGAGAACCCGCGCTGGGAAGTCATCGAACGCGCCAAGCGCAGAGCGAGCCAATGAGTGCCTCCCCACCCTCTCCCGTGGCCAGTGTCATCATCCCCGCGCATGACGAAGCCGCCTTCATAGGGCAATGCCTCGAAGCGCTCCTCGCCTCCGAATGCGACGCCCCCTTCGAGGTGATCGTGGTGGCCAATGGCTGCAAGGACGACACCGCCGCGCGGGCGCGCAAGGCCGCCGAGAGCGCCTCCCGCCCGCTGAACGTGATCGAGACAGCGCAAGGCGGCAAGCCAAACGCGCTTCAACTCGGCGACACGGCCGCGAGAGGCACCACGCGCATCTATCTCGACGCCGATGTTCTGGTGAGCCCCGGCCTGATCGCCGCGCTCATTGCCGCGCTCGAGGACGAGGCGCCGCGCTACGCGGGGGGCACGCCCGTCATCAGCACCGCGCGAAGCGCCCTCACACGGGCCTATGCGCGCTTCTGGCAGCGTCTTCCCTTCTTCCGCACCGGCGTGCCGGGCTTCGGCATCTACGCGGTCAACCATGCGGGCCGCGCGCGCTGGAGCACCTGGCCCGATATCATCTCCGACGACACCTTCGCCCGGCTGCAATTCGCTCCCGAAGAGCGTGTGCGCGTGGAGCCCACCTATACATGGCCCATGGTCGAAGGGATCGGCCGCCTGATCCGCGTGCGCCGGCGGCAAGACAGGGGCGTGGCACAGGTCATGGATGTCTTTCCCGAGCTCGGCGTCAACGCCGACAGGATCCCTGACGCGCGGGCGCGCAAGGCCCGCGCCGCGCTGCGCGATCCGCTCGGCTTCGTCGTCTATGCCACCGTGGCGCTCTGCGTGCGCGCCTTCGGCAACGGCGCGCGGCCCGGCGCATGGGAGCGCGGGCGCTAGCCGCTAGGGCCCCGCGCCGACCGCATCGCGAATATGTCGCGCAAGCTTTCCGGCTTCCTTGTTCATGTCGTGCCGCTCGTGCACCCGGTGCCAGGCCGCCACGCTCATCTCTGCCCGCCGATCGTCCGGCATGTTCGCCAACGCCCGCACCGCATCGGCCAGCGCCGACGGGTCGCCCGCCGGCACGAGCCAGCCCTCCTCGCCCTCTCGCACCAGCTCGGGAATACCCGCGATATAGGTGGCGATCACCGGCCGACCCATGGCCATCGCCTCCATGATCACCATCGGCAGCCCCTCGGCGAAACTCGGCAGGATGAGCGCATGGGCATCGGCCAGCGCCTTGCGCACGCCGGCCTCGTCCTGCCAGCCCGCCAGCGTGATCAGATCCCCGACGCCCTCGGCCGCGATGCTCGCCTCGAGCGCGCCGCGCAAGTCGCCATCGCCGATCACCGTTAGGTGAATATCCGGGCAATCCGTGCGCAGGGCCGCGAGCATCGGCGGCAGCACCAGTTGCCCCTTCTGCTCGGCGAAGCGCCCTATCGTCACCAGCCGGAGCGGGCCTTCCGGCAGCGGCACCGGCGCTGGAAAATGCGCCGCGTCGATGCTGCAATGCACCACCTTCACCTTCTCCCAGGCGGTGTGAGGGAGCCACCTGCAAAGCTGGCTGCGGCCAAACCGGCTGACCCCAACCACGAAGGCGGCGCGTGTCATCTTCTCGGCCAGTGAAAGCGCCCCCGGCGCATCGAACTCCTCCGGCCCGTGCACGGTGAAGCTGTAGCCCGGACCACCCAACGCCTGCACCAGCATCGCCACCATCGCCGCGTTGGTGCCGAAATGGGCGTGAAGGTGCTCAGCGCCCGCCGCCCTCACCAGCCCCAGCACATGGCAGGCCTCGACAAGGTAGATGAGCTGCCGCAGCCGCGCCTTGAGCCCACCGGCGCCGGTGGCCATCGCAAGCCGGAATGCCCTGAGAAACCCCGCCGGATCGGAGGTCAGCCCCCGCAGCGCCGCCATCATGAGGCGCGCCGCGCCGGCCTCGAGCACATAGGAGGTGCGCGCGGCCTCGGCACGGTCGAGCGGGTCCACCAGCGGGGTGGTGCCCCGCCGCATCGCGATGCGCTCGATCTCGAACCCCTCTGCCTCGAGCCCCTTGAGTTCGCGGCGGATGAAGCTGTGGGTGATCTGCGGATAGGTGTTCAGAACATATGCAATCTTCACGTTGCCACCGCGCCTTCTGGTCTGCATCGCCTCGGAAGCTAGCCGCAGCGGTTGAGGGAGAAAAGCAAAGACCCTCCGCGGCCCGCTTGTCAGGCCGTCTTCCGGCCCCTACGCAAGAGTCGCGCGAAGAGCCCTCTGCGCCGTGCCGGGCGGGCCTCGGGGATGGTCACCACCGGGCCATAGCCCAGCTCATGCCGCATCAGCGCCGCGCTGCGCATCACCGGGTTCCGAAGGTCGAGCAGGTAGGCGAAGCACAGCGCGATGAAAACGCTCACGACGCTGCCCAGCATCGCCAACTTCGCCCGCGATGGCGTGGAGGGATAATCGGGCCACGACGCATCCTCGAGGATCGTGAACTGTTCCGACTGGCCGCTCATCTCGAGCTGATACATGGTTTCCGCCTGCTTGCGGCGGTCGCTCACCTCGGCCTTCTCCGCCGCGAGCGTTTCGAGCTCGCGATCGAACCGCGCGAGCTGAATCTCCACCTGCGGGTCGCGGGTGGTAGAGGTCGAGGCCGCCTGAAGCCGCTCCTCGATGAACCGGCGCTGGTCGATCAGGTTGTTCAGCCGCTCGGTGTTCTCCTCGAGCTGCGCGCGCTCGACGCGCGTCAGGTTGCCGTTGGCGTCGATCTGCTCCAGCTGGCGCCGCGCCGCGATCACATCGCGGTCAATCGACAGAAGCTGCGATTTCAGCGTCTCGATCTCGCGCTGCTGATATTCGAGGCTCACCGGTTCAGCGATGTTGTTCTCCTGCCGGAAGATCGCCGTCTCTTCCTCGACCCGCGCAATCCGGTCGCCGAGCTCCTTCTCGCGCTGCACGAAGAAGGCCAGCGTCTCCCGCGCCCGCTCGCTGCGGAAGGTGCCGCTGAGCTCGATCGTGCGGGCCGCGATGTAGGCAGCGAGCGCCTGGGCGTTCTCGCGGTCCGTCCACTCGGCCTCTATGCGCACCAGCGAGAGCGCGCCGTCTTCCCGCTCGCCCTGCCGCGCGGCCGCCACACCCGATACGCGCACCGCCTCGCGGATAGTGGCGACCTTTTCGGTTTCGGTGAGTCCGCCGAGATCGTCCCAGAGGCCGAGCTCCTGCGCCAGCGCGCGCACATTGCCCTGCGACATGATCTGCTGTTCGACGAGCTGCAGCTGCCGCGCCGTGGCGCCCGGGGTCACCTCCGGCACGAGGTCATCGGCCACCTTGGAGGTTTCCACCTGCAACACGGCCCTCGACGTGTAGCTGTGCTGCTGCGACAGCGCGAAAAGAAAAGAGGCGACAACGCCAAGAAACGACACCCGCAGGATCACGCCGATCCGCCGACGGACCATGTCGCGAATCTCGTCGATCCACTCTGCTGCACTCATACCAACACTTCCAATCTGGCCGTTAGCCCCCATCAGGCCCACCACATTGAGTTGTCTTCGGGTTATCTTCGGGGCACGCGGCCCCTGTTGAGTACTACACCGAGAAGAGGTGCCTTTCCATCCAGCATTTGAGCGCAGGCATCCACCTGTGCCGAAAGCGTCTTGGTGCCGTCCGCGACCAGCAGAACGCAATCCACCAGCGGCAGGAAAGCCGTCATGTCGTCATATTCGAGCATCGGCGGCACATCGCAGAGCACCACGTCGGGCGCGAGCGTGTAGCCGATCTCGTCCAGAGCCATCGCGGCGCTTCGGCTTTGCAGCGTCTCCGCCGGGTTTTCCGGGGTTCCGCCATTGAGCCCCACCGCGAGGTTGGGTTCGGCGCGGCGCAGATACTCGGGCGCCGATAGCTTGCCATCTAGCATCAGCGAGATCGGCGGGGCGTTGCGCAGCCCCAGCGCCGGCGCGATGCCCGGTGCCCGCTGGTTGAGGTCGAGCAGCACCGTGCGCGCATCGCGCACCGCCGACAGGCTGAGCGCGAGGTTGAGCGTGATAAAGGTTGCCCCGCAGCCCGTGGTCGGCGCGGTAATGGCAAGGCGCGTCCAGCCCTCGGCCCGCATCTTCTGCAGGATCTGCGTGCGCAGCACGTCGGTGGCGGATTTCACGTCGCCATCCTGCGGCATGCTGGCCTGTGCCAGTTCGCCGAAGCGCCAGCCGAGCGGCTGAAGCCCTTCCCACGCATCGTAGAATTGCAACGCGCTCGATTGGGCCGCCGGGGCGGGTGTGCTCGGCACGGTATCCGTGGGCTCGGCCTCTTCGGCAAGCGCCTCCATCGGTTCGTTGCCCAGAATACGCCGCTTGAGCTCACGGTCGAAGGTCAAATCCTTCTCGGCCTTGCGCGACTTGCGCGCAGGCTCTGCCGGCTCATGATTCTGACGGTCCCGAAAGAAGGTTTTCATGTGTCTTTCAAACATAGGAACCTCGAACTGCCGACGTTATACCACAGATTGCCGCAACTGCACCGGTCAACATCCGGTTCCCCGCAGCACCACACCCACGGTGCGCATCAGCAGCTTCACATCCTGCCAGAAAGACAGGCCACGATTATACTCGGCATCGTGGATCGCGCGTTCGGCAAACGAGCTCTGGTTGCGGCGGGCCACCTGCCAGATGCCGGTGATCCCGGGGCGCACGGCGAAGTAATGGCGCGGCGGGCCGTAAAGCGGCAGCTGCTCCGGCATCATCGGACGCGGCCCGACAAGGCTCATGTCGCCCTTCAGCACGTTCCACAGCTGCGGAAGCTCATCGATCGACGTGCGCCGCAGGATATGCCCCACCGGCGTGATGCGCGGATCCTTCGCCAGCTTCTGCGTCTCATCCCATTCGCGCTTCAACGCCGGGTCGGCGGCACAGAGGGCAGCGAGCTTCGCATCGGCGTCCTTCACCATCGTGCGCAGCTTGAGGATGGAGAAGTGCTCGCCGTTGCGGCCAAGCCGTTTCTGCCAGTAAAACGGGTTGCCCCCTTCGAGGGCGAGAAACAGCGCCGCGACCGCGATCACCGGCAGATAGAGGGGCAGGAACAAGATCACCAGAGCAATATCGAGCGCGCGCTTGCCCGCAGCCCGATACACCCCGCGCGACGGCTTCGCCACGGCATCGGGGGCCCGCACGCCGGAGAGGCGCAGCGGCAGGGCGAAGCTCCGTTCGATCTCGCCTTGCAGATCAACCCTCGAAGCCAAGGGCAAGTAGCGCGGGCGCTCAGTATGAAAGTCTAGATTGGCCATGATTCCCCCGGGGCACCTGGAAGCCACCCGTCACGCCCGAGCGGCCATACTCACAAAAAACTCACGTCTCGCGGCACGAGCAGCCAAACACACGGCGGCTTTGCCTCAAACCAAGGGTCAGCCAGACGCCCCAAACCCAATTACGCCCCACGGTCGCCTTGATTTAGTCATAATTGAGAGTATCCGCCATTCACAAATTCTTAACAATTGCCTACGGAAATAGTTCGTTTCCCATTTAC
>JAVKDQ010000199.1:0-5669 GCA_040222155.1 Roseovarius sp. | reverse complement strand
GTAATGGGCCATCTCGGGCGAGGGCTCGCCATCGTGGGAGATCATCCAGTCGGAGGCGGCGAACCAGCCGCCGGGCTTGAGTACGCGGAAGGCTTCGGCCGAGAGCGCCTCCTTGTCGGCGATATGCACGATCGAATCCTTGGAAAAGACGATGTCGAAGCTCGCGTCGGGAAAGGGCAGGGGGCCCGGCTCGACCTGCCGGATATCGATGCGGTCGGCAAGCCCCGCCTCGGCCACCAGCCGGGTGGCGGCGGCGCAGACATCGCCCTCGACGTCGATGCCGGTAACATGGCCCGCGCCATGATCGCGCGCCAGTGTCATCGCCACGCCGCCCGCGCCGGAGCCGATGTCGAGCACCGATTTGCCGGCAAGGTCGAGCCCTTCCACGATGCGGCCCACTTCCTCGGGCCCGCCGGGCGAGAGATAGCCCTCGCCCCAGAGCGCGCCCAAAAACGCGATCACCTCGTTGCCGTAATGCTCTTCACCGCTCATGTGGGGGCCTCCTCTACGCCGAATCCCTTGAAGAACCGCTGCGCGTGGCCGGGGAAGGCGGAGGCGAGATAGGTGGCCGCCAGCCGCATCGGCCGCTCCACGCTGGGCGGCTGGTTGGAAAGATAGATGGCGAGCCACAGCCCGTCTGTCATCGCGTCGATGCCGGTGGCGATGTCGTCGGCCATGGAGACTGGCCGGCCCTCGACCTGCAGCAGCGCCGCGCAGGCGTTGCGCATCGCGTTGGCGCGCGACTCCTCGAAGGGCTTGGTGATGGCGCCATAGAGCGGCCGCGCCTTGGCCTCGCCCCAGAAGGCGTGCCATATCACCAGGGTTTCCTCGGTGAAGATGGGCGCCTCGAAATCGGCGCGCACCATGGCGATGATCTGGCCTGCCGGGTCGGCCCCGGCGCTTGCCACCGCCTTCTCCCAGCATTCCTGGTAGATCTCGTATTGCCGCATCAGCGCCGCGCCGAGCAGCGCCTCCTTGTTCTTGAAGTAGAAGACGGCCACGCCCTGCGAGAGCCCCGCCTCGTTGGAGACCGAGGCCAGCGTGGTGCCGGAAAGGCCGTTCTTCACGATTGAACGGCAGGTCGCCTCGATGATCTGGCTTCGGCGCTTGTTGGCGTTCTCGGTGCGCTCCTTGCGGGGGCGCGTATTGCTCTCCTGAGCCGCCATTCTATCGGGCCTCCTTTCACAGGGCGCTGCGGTGGTTCACCTGCAGTATCGCGCGGCGCGCGCCATGCCGCAACAGGGGGTTTGAGGGGAGCATAGCAAAATTTAATTGAGCGCTCAAAAAAATTTCGATATGCTCCAACACAAATGCGGCAAACCTGCCGTTTCAAGACATGAGGATTTCATGAGCGCGAATCGTTTCGACCTGGCTTTCGGTGAAAACGCCACCATTTCTCCCGACGCCGTGCAGCATTGGGATAACGAACATTTCATGCATCCGTGGGAATCGCTCGGCACGTCCGACCCCAACCGCCCGATCGCGCAGGGTGCGGAAGGCATCTACCTTATCGACCCCGAGGGTAAACGCTATATTGACGGGCCGGGCGGGATGTGGTGCGTGCAGATCGGCTATGGCCGCAAGGAGATGGCCGAGGCCATTGCCCAGCAGACCCTGCAGATTGCCTATCACTCGCCCTGGGCCTTCACCTCGGAGCCGGCAGCGCTGCTCGCGCGCCGCATTTCCGAGATGGCGCCGGGCGACATGAACACCGTGTTCTTCACCACCGGCGGCTCCTCGGCGGTGGACAGCGCGCTGCGCTATGTCCAGTTCTACAACAACCTCAAGGGCCGCCCGGAGAAGAAGCTCATCATCGCGCGGGAGAAGGGCTATCACGGCTCCACCTACCTCGCCGCTTCCGTGACCGGCAAGGAGCGCAGCCGCACGAGGATGGACGTGGACCAGAACCTCGTGCGCTTCATCGGCAACGTGAACCCCTATGTGCGCCCCGAGGGCATGAGCGTGGAGGCATGGTGCGATGCGAAGGTGAAGGAGCTCGAGGACACCATTCTCGAGGCCGGGCCCGAGAACGTGGGCGCCTTCATCGCCGAGCCGGTGCTGGCCTCGGGCGGGGTGATCGTGCCGCCGCCGGGCTATCACAAGCGCACACTCGAGGTCTGCCGGAAATACGACGTGCTCTACATCTCCGACGAGGTGGTGACGGGCTTCGGACGCCTCGGCCACTGGTTTGCCAGCGAAGAGGTTTACGGCATCCAGCCCGACATCATCACCTGCGCCAAGGGCCTCACCTCGGGCTACCTGCCCTTGGGCGCGATGATCCTTTCCGACCGGATCTGGAACGAGATCAGCTCGGAGGATCGTGAGCACATCATGTTCTCCAACGGCTACACCTATTCGGGCCACCCGGTATGCTGTGCCGCGGCGCTGAAGAATATCGAGATCATGGAGCGCGAGGGCATCCTCGAACATGTCCGCGCGATCACGCCGCACTTCCAGGCGCGCCTGCAGGAGCTGCGCAAATACGAGATCGTGGGGGATGCACGCGGCGAAGGGCTGATCGGCTGTGTCGAGGGCATCGCGGCCCCCGGCCTGCCGGAAGAGAAGCGGCTGGCCATCGACGCCGAGTTCGGCGCCCGGGTGGATGCGAAATGCGAGGAGATGGGCCTCATCGTGCGCCCGCTCATCAACATGTGCGTCTTCTCGCCGCCGCTGATCATAACCGAGAGCGAGATCGACAAGATGTTCGACATCCTCGACCGTGCCATCGGCGAGGTGCAGCGCGAAATGCTCTAGGCCGCGCCATGGCCTCACAAAAGCGAAATGCCGGAAAACCGGCTGGGACCAACAATTCCAGAGTGCAACAGGGAGACAATGAAAATGAGTAAATCCAAAGGTTTGAAGACCCTCCTCTCGGCCGGCGCCACGGCTCTGGCGCTGGCGGCCAGCTCCGCCTCGGCCGAGATCGTGGTGTTCGACTGGGCGGGTTACGAAGACCCGGAGTTCTTCGCCAGCTACATCGAGAAACACGGCGACGCGCCCACATTCTCGTTCTTCGGCGATGAGGAGGAGGCCTTTCAGAAGCTCCGCGCGGGCTTCAAGGCCGACCTCGCGCATCCGTGCTCGCAATCGGTGGTGAAGTGGCGCGAGGCCGGGCTGATCGAGCCGATCGACACCTCGCGCATCCCCGAATGGCAGAACGTGATGCAGGGCTTCCGAGACATGCCCGGCTTCTCGGATGGCGATGCGCAATATGTGCTGCCGGTCGACTGGGGCGCCACGGCGATGACCTACCGCACCGACCTCGTGAGCGAGGAGGAAGCCGCCACGCTGCAGAGCTTTGCCGACCCGAAATGGCAGGGCCGCGTCTCGATCGGCGACAATGTGGATGACGCCTATGCGCTGGGCTTTCTGGCCGTGGGCGTGACCGACTGGACGACGGCCACCGACGAGGAATTCCAGGCGGCCTCGGACTTCCTGCGCAAGGTGCACCAGAACGTGCGGGCCTATTGGCAGGACGGGGCGACGCTGGCGCAGCTGATGGCCTCGGGCGAGGTGGCGCTGGCATGGGCGTGGAACGAGACCGCGGTGCAGCTTCAGGCCGAGGAGCACCCGGTGGAGATGAAGCGCGACACCGAGGAAGGCGCCTCGACATGGGTTTGCGGCTACGTGAACCTCGTGGGCGGCGAAGGCCCGGAAGATCAGGTGTATGACTTCCTCAACGCGTGGATGGAGCCGCGCACGGCGGATTATCTCGTGAGCGCATGGGGTTACGGCCATTCCAACGAGGCGGGCATGAAGGCCATCGACGCCGAGATCCTCGCGGGTTCGGGCTTCGACGATCTCGACAGCTTCAAGGCCAACACGCTCTGGCAGGCGCCGGTGCCGGCTGATCTGCGCGAGAAGATGATCGCCGAATTCGAACGGATCAAGGCGGGTTTCTAGGGCCCGGCTGCGTGCCGACATGACATCCGGACGCCGCCACCCGCGAGAGTGGCGGCGTTCTTCTTGAGGAAAGGCAAGGCTATGGACGACGGCAAGGTTCTGGAAGAGGGCTTCAACGGGCTCAGGCGCGCGCAGCCCGCGCTGCCTGCGACGTGGTATTACGACGCCGCGCATCATGCGCGCGAGATCCGCGAGATCTGGGGGCGGTCGTGGGTGTATCTCTGCCGGGCGGAAAGCCTTGCGGAGCCGCTGGCCTATCGCAGCTTCACCGTGGCGGGGCAACCGGTGGTGGTGCTGCGCGACGAGGCGGGCGCGCTCAAGGCCTTCTACAACACCTGCCGGCATCGTGGCTCGATTTTGTGCACAGAGGCGCAGGGGCAGTTGAAAAAGGGCCTGATTACATGTCCTTATCACCAATGGGCCTATGACCTCTCGGGGCGGTTGAGGGCCACCGGGCCGATGCGGCCGGTAGAGGGCTTCGACCGGGGCGCGCATGGGCTGATGCCGGTGCTGCTGGCGGAATGGGGCGGCTTCGTCTTCGTCAATCTCGACCCGGAGGCGGAGGATTTCGACGCGCTCTACGGGGCGGAGACGGCCTTCGTGGGCAACTGGCCGCTCGCCGAGATGCGGGTGGGGCATCGTTTTACCAAGCATCTGAAATGCAACTGGAAACTCTTCTGGGAGAATTACAACGAGTGCCTGCATTGCCCGCATATCCACCCCGAGCTTTGCGAGCTGGTGCCGATCTATGGCCGGGCGATCATGGCGCGGCGGGATGACCCGGACTGGCAACTGAGCGCCGCAGACGAGGCGCCGCATATTGCCGGGACGCTGCGGGCCGGCGCCGAGACATGGTCGATGGACGGGGCGGCGCAGGGCCGCCTGCCGGGGCTGACGGAGGAGGACGTGGCCTCGGGGCAGCGCTATGTCACTGTTACGCCTTCGGTTTTCATTGCCCACCACGCCGATTATGTGCGCAGCGTGCAGCTTACGCCGCTGGGGCCGGAGGAGATGGAGATCACCGCCGAATGGCTCTTTCACCCCGAGACGACCGGGCGGGAGGGGTTCGACATGGAGAAGATCACCCGCTTCGGGACGCTGGTGATGGAGCAGGACGGGATGGCCTGCGAGCTCAATCAGGCCGGGCTGAAGGCCGCGGGCTTCGAGCGGGGGGTGCTGATGCAGGAGGAATACGAGGTGTTTCTCTTCCAGGACTGGGTGCGCGGCAAGCTCGGCGAGCCGATGCTCGGCGAGGGGGCCGCGAGCCGCGCCAGCCGGAGGGCGAAACAGGCGTAATAGGGCCACGGCGCTGGGCGTGGCGCGATTCGAAGGTTAACGGCCTTGTTTTGCTGGGTTCGGGACGTCGGTATCGCGTCGGTATCCGGGCGGTATCGCGTCGGTTTCGTGGATGTGCGGGTGATGGGTTGATGTGGCGCGCGGTGTGCAACGCCACGATATGTGGGACGGGCGCAACGGGCGGGTGAGCGGCGCGGAGCCAAGGCCCGCAGGGCCGCCGCGCCATCATGCCGGCGGCATGTTTCCGACATGACCGGCCGTGCGGGGAGCCGCGCGATGGCTGGGCCGCGGCGCGGCGATGCGACGGGTGTTCGGCAGGGCTTTATGGCTGCCAAGATCGCGAAAGACTAGAGCGATGCGCTGGCCTCACCCAATCGCCGGGCCGTGGAGGCGGCCCAGCGATCGCGCGGCGGGGCTGCGCCCCTTGATTCCGCGCGGTTGGCGCCCTTGCTCGATGGCCCGTCGATGGC
>JAVKDQ010000198.1:0-5008 GCA_040222155.1 Roseovarius sp. | reverse complement strand
CTGCGATGAGAGGGCGGGCCAGCTCATGCGGCTCGAGCCGGGCCAGCGCCGCGCCGCGCGGGGCGATGGGCGTGCGCCGGGCGCCGACGATGCGCGCGCCGGTCATGGCGTGGCCTCGAGATCGCGGGCGAGCCGCTGAAGGTCGGGCTTGCCGCCGGGCAGCAGGGGCATCCGGGCCAGCACCACCACCCGGCGCGGCACCGAGGCCGCCCCGAGCCGCGCGCGGCAGGCGGCGCGCAGGCGGGGCTCGAGGCCCGGGTCATCCGCCGCCTCCAGTACGCAGGTGATGCTTGTGCCGCGCGTGGCATCGGGCAGGGTCAGCGCGGCGGCGAGGGTGACGCCGGGCAGGCCAAGCGCCACGGCCTCGATCTCCTCGGGAAAGACGTTGTGATCGGCCACCGTCACCATCCGGCTCTTGCGCCCGCGCAAGCTCAGGTGGCCCCCGGCATCGAGCCGGCCCATTTCACCGATGGCGAGCCAGCCGCCTTGCCAGCGCGTTTCGGGCGCATCTCCCGCCGCGTAGCCCTCGAAAAGATAGGGGCTCCGGACCCAGATCTCGCCGGTTTCGCCTTGAGGCACCTCGTGCGCGCCCTCAGTGATGCGCAACTCGACGCCGGGATAGGCGCGGCCCACCGAGCCCTCGGGCGTGTGTGCATCGCTGAGGGTGATGAAGCTCGTCTCCGCCGCGCCGAAGAATTCGCGGATCTCCGCCTCTGGGCAAAGCTCTTCCAGCGCGGCCTTGAGGGCCGCATCGAGCTTGCCGCCGCCGCTGAGGATGCGCTTCAGGTCAGGCAGCGTGAGCCCCGCCGCCTTGGCCCCGCGCGCCAGAAGCCGCAGCTGCGCGGGCGTGGCATAGAGCGTGCTTACCCGATGCGCGGCAAGCGCTCGCGCCTGCGCCTTGGGCGAGGCCCCCCCGAGCGCCGCCAGCCCCGCGCCGAGGTGCAATGCCTCGAGCGTGGCGAAGAGCGTGAGCGAATGCCCGAGCGCGCCGAGAGTGGCATGGGTATCGGCCTCGCTCACGCCAAGGAGCGTGCGATGCAGCTCGAAACTGGCGATCCACGAGGCGGGGCTGCGCCGTATCGTCTTGGGCGGGCCGCTGGTGCCGGTGCTTTCGCAAGTGAGCCATTGCCGGGCCTCGTCGCTTAGCAAGAGCGGCTCGCCGCCCGTTTGCCGCGCATGAAGGCTGCTGCCCGCTTCGAGGCCCTTCAGAAGCGCCGAAAGCCCCGGCGCCTCGGGGGTGAGAAGCCGGGCCCTTGGCGAGAGCTGGAAGCGCGCGGGCGGTGTCATGGCCCGCAGTCTTAGCATATGGCCTTGGCGCCGCATCCCCCATTCGCGCAGGGCGGGCCTTTACGTCTCCGCCGCTCTGTCGCTAAACCTCCGGGCAGACCCGACCACAGCCAGCAAGGAAGACCCACATGCCCAACCCGCTCTATGACCAGCTCTTCGGGGTGCATGAGGGGCGCGAAACGCCTTTCCTGCATCTGCCCGATGGCACGGTGCTCGGCCATGCCGCATTTCTGCGCATGGCGGCGAGGATCGCGCATGTGCTGGTGGCGAAAGGGCTCGAACCGGGCGCAAGGCTCGCCGCGCAGGTGGAGAAATCGCCCGAGGCGCTGGCGCTCTATGCGGCCTGCGCGCAGACGGGCGTGATCTTCCTGCCGCTCAACACCGCCTACACGGTGACGGAGCTGCGCTATTTCATCGAGAATTCCGGGGCGAAGCTGGTTGTGTGCGGGACGCGCGGCGCGGAGGGCATCGCGCCGATGGCCGAGGCTTTGGGCGCGGGGCTGGAGACGCTCGACGCCGATGGCGCCGGCAGTTTGATGGCGGCGGCGGAAGGCCAGCCCGACCGGTTCGAGACGGTGACACGCGAAGAAGACGATCTTGCGGCCTTCCTTTACACCTCCGGCACGACCGGGCGTTCGAAGGGCGCGATGCTGACGCAGGCGAACCTGCTCTCCAACGCGCGGGTGCTGGCGGATTACTGGCGTTTCACCGCGCGAGACGTGCTTCTGCACGCACTGCCGATCTACCACACGCACGGGCTTTTCGTGGCCACCAACATCGCGCTTCTGACCGGCGGCGCGATGATCTTCCTGCCGAAGTTCGACGCGGGCGAGGTGCTGCGCCACCTACCGAAGGCGACGGCAATGATGGGCGTGCCCACGTTTTACACGCGCCTGCTCGACGCGCCGGGCTTCACCCGCGAGGCGGCGGCACATATGCGGCTTTTCGTGTCCGGCAGCGCGCCGCTTCTGGCGGAGACCCACGAGCGCTTCGAGGCGCGCACCGGCCACCGCATTCTCGAGCGCTACGGGATGACCGAGACCAACATGAACACCTCGAACCCCTACGAGGGCGAGCGCCGCGCGGGCACGGTGGGCTTCGCGCTGCCGGGGGTGGAGGTGAAGGTGTGCGATGCCGAGACGGGCGCCACCCTGCCGCAGGGCGAGGTGGGGATCGTGGAGGTGCGCGGCCCAAATGTCTTCAAGGGCTATTGGCAGATGCCCGAGAAAACGGCGGCGGAGCTTCGCGCCGACGGCTTCTTCATCACCGGCGATCTGGGGCGGTTCGATGCGGATGGCTACCTGCAAATCGTGGGGCGCGGCAAAGACCTGATCATCTCGGGTGGGCTCAACGTCTATCCCAAGGAGGTGGAAGAGATTCTCGACGCGCAACCGGGCGTGCTGGAAAGCGCGGTGATCGGCGTGCCGCATCCCGATTTTGGCGAGGCGGTGGTGGCGGTTCTGGTGGCCGAGCCAGGCGCGGCGCCGGACCTTGGGGCGATCTCTGGCGCGGCGGGCGAGGCGCTGGCGCGGTTCAAGCAGCCCAAGCACATGGAACTGGTCGAGGCCCTGCCGCGCAACACCATGGGAAAGGTGCAGAAGGCGGCGTTGCGCGAGCGCTTTGCGGGGCTTTTCACGGCGCCCTGATGCTGCCCCGTCGAGGCCGGGAAAGGGGCGCTTTCGCCCCTCGTCGCGCAGAAGGCTCAGGCCGCGGGCCGGGAATTGGCCAGAGGCCTTGAAAAGCGGCGGTTTCCGCGCTGGCACGGGCCGGGCGCGGCTTGTAATCCCGGCGCGGTGATGGCAGGTGTGCCCAACCATAGCCAGTGCCCGATTTCGCGGCGATCTTTCAGGAGAAGGCGATGAGCGATCTCTCGTTGCGACCCAATGTTTTCAAGAACCCGGATTTCGACGCCGTACGCTTTGCGAGAGAGCTCGAAGAGAAAAAACCCGCGCATCGTAGCTTCGGCATTTTCTTCACGCCGCGCTCGGGGTCGTCGTGGCTGACCGACGTGGTGATCGGCACCAAGCTGATGGGCAAGCCGCATGAATGGTTCAACCCGAATTTCATTCCAAACATTACTCGCGGCGTGAATGCAGAAACGCTCGACGGCTACATCGAGATGATCCGCCGCAAGCACAAGCCCGGCGGGATCTTTTCCTTCGAGATCACGTCTTACCAGTTGCGGCGCGTCTTCGGCATGAACGGCACCTTTCCGGGCTATTTTCCGCCGGAAGATATCTATTTCTACCTGACCCGCGAAGACATGGTGGCGCAGGCGGTCTCGCTTGCGAAGGCGGTGCAGACGGACGTGTTCCATTCCAAGGGAAGCGCACCCGACGCGGTGCAGGCGGCGGATGAGGCCTTTCCCTACGATGCCGACCTGATCGAGGAATGGCTCGATCACATCTTCGGGCAGGAAAAGCTCTTCGAGACCTTCTTCGAAACCCACGGCTACAAGCCCATCCGCATCACATACGAGCAAATGACCGGCATGGGCGCCGAGGGTGTTGCGCATTACCTCATGCGCACGGTCAGGCCGGGGATCGCGAAGAAATTCACCTACGAGCCGACTGTCATCGAGCACAAGAAGATCGGCACCTCGCGGAACGCCGAATATGTGGACCGGTTTCGGCGCGACCGTGCGAAGCGGGTGGCCGAGGTTGAGGCGTTTCGCGCCGGCCTGACGGCCTGAGGAGGCCGCGGCGGTGCCGAACCCCTCATCGGATCGCCGGGCGCAGGACGCGCCCGATGCGGGCCACCGGCCCGGGCAGCATGTGACGATCCTGCTGGGGGTGCATGGCGCGGCGCCCTTTCTCACCGAACAGCTTGAGAGCCTCGCCGCGCAGACCCATGCGGACTGGTCGGTGATCCTCTCCTTCGATTGCGACAGCAGGGCGGCGAGGGCGCAGGCCGAGGACTTCGCCGCGCGGTATCCGCGGCACGCGGTGTGCTGCCTCGACGGGCCCGGCGAGGGCTTCGTGGCCAATTATCTCTATCTTCTCGGGCAGGTGCCTGAAGACGCCGATTACGTGGCCTTCTGCGATCATGACGACGTGTGGCTGCCGCAGAAGCTCGAGCGCGCGCTGGGGTTCCTCGCGGGCGAGAGCGGGGCGGCGATGGTCTGTGGGCGCACGATTATCTGCGACGAGGCGCTCAACCGCTTCGCGGAGAGCCCTCGGTTCCGGCATCCGCCGCAGTTTCGCAACGCGCTCCTGCAGAGCATCGGCGGCGCGAACACCATGCTGCTCAATCGTGCGGCCTTCGGGATGCTGGGCGCCGCGCGGCCCCATGCAGCCCGGACCGTGGCTCATGACTGGTGGGCCTACCAGGTGCTCGCGGGCATGGGTGCGCGGGTGATTTACGACCCCGAGCCGATGATGCTCTATCGCCAGCACGGCGGCAATCTCTTTGGCACGAACGCCACGTGGCGCGCCCGAGCCCAGCGGCTTTGGCAGTTTCTCAGGGGCCGCCTGCGCGACTGGTCGGGCCGTACCGCCGAGACGCTCTGGCCCCTGCGCGACCGGCTGACACCGGAAAACCGGCAGGTGCTCGAGGATTTCGCCGCGGCGCGGGAGGCGCGGCTTGTGGCGCGCGTCCGTCTCTTCCGGCGCGCCGGTATCTTCCGGCAGACGAGGGGCGGGCAGCTCTTCTTCTGGGTGGCGGTCGTGTTTCGGCTGATCTGAGGGCGGCGGTCAGGCCATCGCCGGCTGGCTCGCCCGCG
>JAVKDQ010000197.1:0-21954 GCA_040222155.1 Roseovarius sp. | reverse complement strand
GTTGACGAAGAGGAAATCGCCGATCAGCAGCGTGTCCTTCATCGAGCCGGAGGGAATCCAGAAGGGCTGGAACAGGACGGTGCGGAAGATCCCCGCGATGACGAGCGCCCAGAACACCGTCTTGATCGTTTCCCAGAGCGTGCTCGATGATTTGCCTTCGGAGGCCATGCCTGTCTCCACCCGATTTGTTGCGCCGCGCGTGCGGGTTTCATGGGCGCGCCGGGCCGGGGTGTCAAGCCATCGGCGCGGGGTTGGGGAGGGAGCCGCGCCAAAGCCGGCGCGCGCGGGGGCGATTGGAAAGGCTGGTCCGCGCGCTTTATGTTGTAAGCTGCCTCTTCGCCCGGAAGATTCGCGTGACGTCACCCAAAAGCCGCCGCGTGGGCGCGCGCCGGCTTTGGCGCGGCGGGGCTGACACCCCTTGGCTCCGCGCCCGGCGCTTCCTTCAACGCCTGGAGAAAAGCCACGCCAAAGCCGGGCCGCGGTGCGTCGATCCGACGGATGTTCGGCAGAGCTTTATGTTTGATTTCTCGAACGAAGCCCGAGCGATGCGCTGGCTTAAACGTATCGACGTGCCGTGGGGGCGGCCCGTCGATGGCGCGGCGGGGCTGCGCCCCTCGATTCCGCGCCCGACGCTCCGCTTACCCCTTGGGCAAGGGCCGCGCCTCGATCACCACGAAGGCCTGCGCCCAGGGGTGGTCGTCGGTGAGCGTGACATGGATGATGGCCTCGTGCCCCTCGGGCGTCATCTCCCTGAGCCGCTCGGCGGCCCAGCCCGTCACCTCCATCACCGGCTGGCCGGTGCCGAGGTTGCGCACCGCCATGTCCTTCCACGCGATGCCCATCCGGAGCCCGGTGCCCAAGGCCTTCGAGCAGGCCTCCTTGGCGGCCCAGCGCTTGGCATAGGTGCCGGCCACATCCTTGCGGCGCTCGGCCTTGCGCTGCTCGACGGGCGTGAAGACACGGTTGCGGAAACGGTCGCCGAAACGGGCGAGCGTGGCCTCGATCCGCTCGATATTCGCGAGGTCCGTGCCGATGCCGAGGATCATTGCCGTCAAGCCCCTACGCCTGGAAGAGCGGGAAGCTTACGCCGATCGCCCATGCCAGCGCCAGCCCCAGCCCGAGCCCCGCCGAGGCCGGCCCCGATTGCCGTGCGCTCATCCGGCCCATCACCCCGAAGGTGAGGAAGAAGAGCAGGATCACCGGCGCGATCATGATCAGGAAGAAGAGCCGTTCGAAATCGAGCGCCACCGCCGCGCCGAGCGAAGCGAGGAAGGCCACGCGCGCCACAACCCGCTGCCAGAGCGGCGCGCCGTGGGCGAGCCAGCTGTCGGCCAGCATGAAGGGGATCGCGCCCACGCAGAGCGCGCCCATCAGGCTCAGCCTGTCCGGTGTCGGCCAGAAATTGGCGCCGTAGCGGTCGAGCGCCATCCCGAAGACAAGCACGCCCCAGAAGGCCAGCAGCACCGCCGCCGTGAGGTCGGGCCGCCACGGCGCGCCCTTGAGCCACAAGAGCAGCCCGCCCAGCAGCAGGCCGTAAAGCGCCAGATGCACGGCAAGGTAATCGGCCACCAGCACCGGCAGCCATTCGAGATTGACGAGCACCGCCACGAGCGGCGTGATCACCGCCGCCGGCAGCAGCACGAGGGCAAAGCCCATGGGCGTGAGCGCACGGGCCGGCTCGCCGCTTGCGGGGATGACCCGCGCCACCGGCGCGAAGAGCGCGGTGAGGGCTGCCAGAAGCCCCAGCAGCGCCCAGCCCGTGGGCCAGACCGTGGCCTGCCCGTTGCGCCCGTAATAGCGGTTGAGCCAGTCGAGCGCCTCCTGCCGCGCCACCCGGGAATGAAGGATCGAAACATGCTCGGCAAAGGGCGCGAGCACCGCGCGGCGGCTCACCTCGCCCCGCGTGGCCGTCTCGCCCAGCGCCGCATCGGCATCCACCATCCAGAGCGCATCCTCCGCGAAGCCCGCCAGCCCCGGCTCCCACGCGCCGGTGACGAGCAGCAGCGATTGCGGATGCGTGGCGGTGATCTCCTTCGAGAAGGCCGAGAGCAGCACGAGCGGGCCGGCCGCGCCCGTCTCCTGCGCCACCCGCACCAGCACGTCGGTGGCCATCGAATGGCCCAGAAGCGCCACTGTCTCGCTGCCGGTCGCCTCTTGCGCGGCCTTCACCACCTCGAGCGTCTGCGCGACGAGATAGCGCGTCGTGCCCTCCACCGCGTCCAGATCGCCGCGCATCGGCACCGGGTGGCGGCCATGCCCCTCGAAATCGAAGGCGAACACCCGGTAGCCCGCCTGCGCCAGCACCAGCCCGTAGCCCTGCATCATCTGCCGCGAGCCCGCGAAGCCGTGGGCGATCACCACTGCCGGGCCGTCTTCCGCGCCCCGCATCACCGTCACCGGTGTCTGCCCCACCTGCACGCGGGAAATCTCCACCCCCGCGCGCTGCGCCTCCAGCACGAAGAGGCTGAGCGCGGCAATGGCCAGCGCTACCAGCGTCCCGAGAGAGACCCGCCAGCCGCTCATGGAGAGAGCGCCGCCCCGATCTCGCCCGTCGCCTGGTTGAGCGTGAAGCGCAGCCCCCGGTCGCGGAAATCGCCCCCGTCATAGACCTGCACCTTCATGGTGAAGATCAGCCCCGTGGCCGGGTCGTAGCCCGCCGCGAGGCTGCCGAAATCCGCGCCGCTGAAACCCATGCCGCCGGGCATCCCCAGCGTGCGGCACTGGCGGCCGCCCAGCTCCTCGTAAGGCGGCGAGAGAATCAGGATGTGAAACGCCGCCGCCGCCGGTTCGATCGTGTCGAGCAGCGCGAGGCGCACCGCGCCATTGGCGAAGGTGCGGGTGTTCTCCTCCCAAGGCTCCACGATGGCATCGGCCCGCGCCGCCCAGTCGCAGGGCACCGCCTCCTGCGCCGCCACCGGCGCTGCCAGAAGCGCCAGACCGAAGGCCGCCAGATGTTTCATTCCTCGCCCTCCCGGCGCCGGATCAGGCTCAACTGGTTGCCCGCCCCGATCCCGAAGAAGAAGCGATTGCAGATCAGGTAGCCCCCCGCATAGAGCCCGAGCAGGATGAGAAACTGTTTGGAGAGGGGCGCGGCGATGGCGAGCTTGCCGAATTCCGGCGCGATGCGCCCCGCCCCGTAGGCCAGCGCCACGTTCAGCGCCGTCGCCGTGACCGTGGCCAGCCAGGTGAAGCCCCAGATCTCGCCCGATTGCGGCTTGCGCCGTGCCTTGCGGGCAAAGATCCCGCCCTCCACCAGCGCGGCGATCATCGCGGGCACCATCAGCTGCGCCGAGGAGCCGAGCGTGGTGGAGGCCTGCGCGTTCACCACTTCCACCAGAAGCGCCACACCGAGCGCCACCGCGAGAAACACGACCGCGTAGCGCAACTGGCCCATGCCGCTCAGCCCGCCCCGCGCGCCACGGGCGCATCCGCCGCGCGGGCCTCGTCCATCAGCCGCCGCATCTCGGCAATCGCCGGCTGCAGCCCGCGGAAAATCGCCTCGCCCACGATGAAATGCCCGATATTGAGCTCCATCACCTCGGGGAAACCCGCCACCGGCTGCACGGTGTCATAGGTCAGCCCGTGGCCCGCATGCACCTCGAGCCCCAGCGAATGGGCAAAGGCCGACATCTCGCGCAGGCTCTCCAGCTCGCGGTCGCGCTTGGCGTGGTCGCCCTCGGCATGGGCATCGCAATAGGCCCCGGTATGCAGCTCGATCACCTGCGCCCCGATCCGGTGCGCCGCCTCGATCTGCCTCCGGTCGGCGGCGATGAAGATCGACACCCGGCAGCCCGCCTCCCTGAGCGGCGCGATGAAATGCGCGAGCCGGTTCTCCTCGCGCGCCACCTCGAGCCCGCCCTCGGTGGTCTTCTCCTCGCGCTTCTCGGGCACGATGCACACCGCGTGCGGCTTGTGGCGCAGCGCGATGGCCTGCATCTCCTCGGTGGCCGCCATCTCGAAGTTGAGCGGCACCGAGAGCGCCGCCATCAGCCCGTCGATATCGGCATCCGAGATGTGGCGCCTGTCTTCGCGCAGATGCGCAGTGATCCCGTCGGCACCGGCCTCCTCGGCCAGCTTCGCGGCGCGAATCGGGTCGGGGTAGGCGCCGCCGCGGGCGTTGCGCACGGTGGCCACATGGTCGATGTTCACGCCGAGGCGCAGATGTCCGGCATAGGTCACTCTCAGATCTCCCGAATAGCTCTGCCCGAGTTCTAGTCCGTATTTTGGTTGGCGTCAGCCTTGCGCGCCGCTTTTTCCTTCAGCGCTTGCAGCTTGGCCTTGAGCCGCCCCTTGCGGCGGTTCTGGTAGGCCTGAATCACCGGCAGGCTCACGTAATAGGCGATCATCCCGAAGACGATGCCGGGAATCACCGAGCCCACCATGTAGGGAAAGAAGATATCGTCGTAGAAGACATGCAGGTTGTGCCAGTCGGTGGTGCGGTCGGTGAAGATGGCCAGAAAGTTGTCCTTCAGGTCGCTCCACGCATCCACGAACTTGCCGCCGAGCGAGCGGTGAACCTCCTCGTGCCCGTCCCAGACCCGCCCGAGCATGAAGTTGCCCGTCTGCAGCGAGATCGCGGCAATCGGCACGAAGGTGAGCGGATTGCCCACGAAGGTCGCCAGCAGCGAGGCCACCACGTTGCCTCGGATGATCAGCGAAAGCGCGGCGGCCAGAAAGAAATGCATCCCGAAGAAAGGCGTGAAGGTCACCATCACCCCCGCGAAGATGCCACGCGCGATGCGGTGCGGCGGGTCGGGCAGGCGGCGCAGGCGGTGCTTCACATAATAGAACGCCCGTGCCCATCCGCCCTTCGGCCAGATGAACTCGCGGATGATTCGCCACAACGGGCGCCTATCCCGGCGTTTGAAAACCACGCTCTGCGCTAACCCCCTGAATTGTTGCGCTCAGGTTTCGCTGGCCCTTTGTGGGTCGCGGTGCCTGTCCACCGCGGCCACGTTGCTTTCGGCATCCAGCGCCGTGATGATCGAATGCAGATGCCCGGCATCGCGCAGCTCCACATCTATCAACAGGCGGTAGAAATCCGGTTTCCTGTCCAAGAACTCGAGGTTGGAGATATTGGCCTTCTGCTCTCCGATCAATGTGCAAATACGCCCCAGCACCCCGGCATCGTTGCTCATCGTCACATCGAGCGTCACATCGTATTCCGCCGGATGCTTGCCGCCATGCCAGTGCAGGTCGAGCCAGCGGTCGGGCTGGTCGTCATATTCCGAGAGCACTTCGCAGTCTATCGCATGCACCACCACGCCCTTGCCGCGATAGGTGATGCCCACGATCCGCTCGCCCGGCAGCGGCTGGCAGCAGGCCGCCCGGCGAAAGCTCTGGTTGCGCCCCAGCCCAATCACCGCGCGGTCGCGCCCCACCACGTTGCTCTCGTCCTGCGCGATATCCGGGTAGACGGCGTTGAGCACCTGGTGCGCGGTCAGCTCCGCGCTGCCGAGTCGCGCCAGCACCTCGTCGGCATTCTTGAGCCTCAGCGTCTTGGCCGCGGTGGCCAGCGCCTTGTCGGTGGCGCGCTTGCGCACGTTGTCGAAGGCCGAGCGCGCCAGCTCGCGGCCCAGCTTGATGTAGCGGTCGCGGTCGAGCTCCCGCAGCGCCCGGCGAATCGCCGCCCGCGCCTTGCCGGTGGTGGCGATGTCGAGCCACGTGGCCTGCGGCGTCTGCCCGTCGGCGGTGATCACGTCCACCGATTGCCCGTTCTTGATTCGCGTCCAAAGCGGCACGCGCATCCCGTCTATCTTGGCGCCCACGCAGGCATGGCCGATCCGCGTGTGGATGGCATAGGCGAAATCGATCGGCGTGGCCCCGCGCGGCAGCTTCACCACGTCGCCCTTGGGCGTGAAGCAGAACACCTTGTCCGAATACATCTCGAGCTTCACCGCCTCGAGAAACTCGGCATGGTCCTCCTCGGCGTCGAACTGCTCGGTGAGCGACGAGATCCACTTGGCCGGGTCCACCGCAAACGGGTTCTCCGCCCGCACCCCGTCGCGATACGACCAATGCGCCGCCACGCCGGTTTCGGCCACGTCATGCATCGCCTGCGTGCGAATCTGCACCTCCACCCGCTTGCCGTCGCGCCCCGAAACGGTGGTATGAATCGAGCGGTAGCCGTTCGACTTGGGCTGGCTGATGTAATCCTTGAACCGCCCCGGAACCGCCCGCCAGCGCTGGTGGATGGCGCCCAGCACGCGGTAGCAATCCTCCTCCGAGCGGGTGATGATGCGGAAGCCGTAGATGTCGGAGAGCCGCGAGAAGCCCTGCTCCTTCTCCTCCATCTTCCGCCAGATCGAATAGGGCTTCTTCGCCCGCCCGAACACATCCGCCTCTATCTCCGCCTTGTCGAGCTCGTGGCGCATGTCCGACGTGATCCGATCGATCACGTCGCCCGCCTCCTTCTGCAGCGTGATGAAGCGCCGGATGATCGAGGCCCGCGCCTCCGGGTTGATCACACGGAAGGCGAGGTCTTCGAGCTCCTCGCGCATCCACTGCATCCCCATCCGCCCGGCGAGCGGCGCGAAGATATCCATCGTCTCGCGCGCCTTCTTGAGCTGCTTCTCGGGCCGCATCGCCTTGATGGTGCGCATGTTGTGCAGCCGGTCGGCGAGCTTGACGAGAATCACCCGCATGTCCTTCGACATGGCCATGAAGAGCTTGCGGAAGTTCTCCGCCTGCTGGGTCTCGGTGCTCGAAAGCTGGAGGTTGGTGAGCTTGGTCACGCCATCCACGAGATCGGCGATCTCGGGGCCGAACTTCTCGGCGACGATCTTGTAGGAGGCGCGCGTGTCCTCGATGGTGTCGTGCAGAAGCGCGGTCACGATGGTGGCATCGTCGAGCCGCTGCTCCGCGAGAATCGCGGCCACCGCGGCGGGATGCGTGAAATAGGGCTCGCCCGAATGCCGAAACTGACCCTCGTGCATCGCCTGCCCGAACTCGAACGCGGCCGTGATCAGCTTTTCATCGGTTCTGGGGTTGTAGGTGCGGACCAGCTCGATAAGGTCACGGGCCGCGATCATGGGTCTGGCTTCCCCGGCTCCGGGGCAGGTGTCAGCCCTGCCCCTGGGCTTCCATCAGCGCCCGAAGAAGATTTTCCTCGGACATGTCGTCTTCCGCCGGCTTGTCGGCCTCGCCACCGCCCATCAGAAGCGCCATCGAATCCTCTTCGGGCTCGTCCACCTCGATCTGGGTCTGGTTCGATTCGATCAGCCGCTCGCGCAGCTCGTCGGCCGATTGCGTCTCCTCGGCGATCTCGCGCAGCGCCACCACGGGGTTCTTGTCGTTGTCCCGATCCACGGTGATGGGCGAACCCGCCGAAATCTCGCGCGCACGGTGCGCGGCGAGTAAAACGAGATCGAACCGGTTGGGAACCTTGTCGACACAGTCTTCGGTGGTTACGCGGGCCATAAAACCTCCGGGCGGTTGAGCGCTTGGCAGTAGAAGCGCCTGATGTAAGGCCTTCGATCAGGATTGACAAGCGGAGAATCGGGCAAAAGAGGCCCGGTCCCGGTTGATTTTACAGGGCTTCCGGTCAGACTGTCGGCAAATTGCCGCCCTTGCCACACCCCCGATTTCAGCCCGGAGAGCTCCCCATGCGCCTGCCCCTTGCCCGAACCCTGGCCTTCGTCGCGGGCCTCTTCGCGCTTGCGCTTCCCGCGCAGGCCTTCGACACCAGCATCTTCTACCGCCTCACCACCGAGTTCCGCGGCGGCGCCATGCCGCTCGACGTGGTCAATGGCGGCAGCATGAACAACTTCACCCGGCTCGCCCCCGCCGGAAACTACAGCGGCCAGTTCTGGCGGCTCGCGCCCGCGGGCAACGGCACCTACCGCCTCTCCACCGAGTTCCGGGGCCGCGAGATGTGCCTCGACGTGGTCAATGGCGGCGCGCTCGACAACATGACGCATCTCGTCCCCTGCGCAAACTACACTGGCCAGTTCTGGAGCGTCGGCACCGATGGCGGACGCTACCGGCTCACCACCGATTTCCGGGGCCCGGGCATGTGCCTCGATGTCTTCAACGGCGGCCAGTTCGACAATTTCACCCACCTCGCGCCCTGCGCCAACTATTCCGGCCAGTACTGGACGCTCACCCCCACAGGCCGCCCCGCCTACTGAGCCCGGTCAGAGCGGGCGCACCTCCGCGCGCGCCGCCTCCGGCAGGGCGTCGAGCATCTCGGCCACCGTGCGCCCCAGCACCGGGTGGCGCCAGCCCGGCGCGATCTCCGCCAGCGGCACCAGCACGAAGGCCCGGTCCTGCATCCTCGGATGCGGCAGGATGAGTTCGTCGGGCGCGGCCCGCACCTGCGCCTCCATCGGCAGGGCGCGCCATGCCTCGTAGGTCGCGCGGTCGGGCAGCACCGCATCGCCCGCCGCGATCAGGTCGAGATCGAGCGTGCGCTGTCCCCAGCGCTGCACCCGCTCCCGTCCAAACTCCGCCTCCACCTCATGCAGGATCGCGAGCAGTTCGGCAGGCGTGCCGTCAAAGCCCAGCTCGGCGGCCGCATTCACGTAATCCGGCCCCGCCCCGGGCGGAAAGCAGGGCGTTTCCAGAAACCGGCTCACCCGCCGCACGGTCACCCCCCGCGCCTCGAGCCGCCCGAGCGCGGCCCCGAGCGCAACCTCGGGCGCACCCGCCTCGGAGGGCAGGTTCGCCCCCAATGCCATCAGGAAAGCGTGATCCATCGTCACCATCCCCCCTCTTGAATCCTCGGCAAGGCTCCGCTTCTTTGACGCAGGGATATGCCTTGCCTATCCGAGGGAGAATACTTACCCTGACGTGTCAACCCTTCCCGGTCGAGCCACTCACCACACCACTCACCACCAGACCGGGTTCAAGGGCCTGTTTTGAAAGGACTTTTTCATGTTCTACAAGGATGAACGGCTCGCGCTATTCATCGATGGATCGAACCTTTACGCGGCCGCCAAGTCGCTCGGGTTCGACATCGACTACAAGCTTCTGCGGGCAGAATTCATGCGGCGCGGAAAGCTGCTCAGGGCGTTCTACTACACGGCGCTGCTCGAAAACGAGGAGTATTCGCCGATCCGCCCGCTGGTCGACTGGCTCAACTACAACGGCTTCTCCATGGTCACAAAACCGGCCAAGGAATACACCGATAGCCAAGGCCGCCGGAAGGTGAAGGGCAACATGGATATCGAGCTCACCGTCGATGCCATGGAACTCGCGCCGCGGGTCGATCACATCGTGCTCTTCTCCGGCGATGGCGATTTCCGCCCGCTGGTCGAGAGCTTGCAGCGTCAGGGTGTGCGGGTCTCGGTGGTCTCCACAATCCGCAGCCAGCCCCCGATGATCTCCGACGACCTGCGCCGTCAGGCCGACAACTTCATCGAGCTCGACGACCTGAAAGAGGTGATCGGACGCCCCCCGCGCGACCAGCAGCAAGCCTCCAACCGCGAAGACACCTACGCGAAGTAACCGGGCGCCAAGTAATTGGGCGCGGCACCCGCCTTTCATCTTTCCCCAAATACTCACGTCCCGCGGGGGCCGGAAGCGGGGCGCTCGAGTATTTTCCGGAAAGATGAAAGCAGCGGCGCCCTGT
Organism: Roseovarius sp.; assembly: GCA_040222155.1. Taxonomy (GTDB): domain Bacteria; phylum Pseudomonadota; class Alphaproteobacteria; order Rhodobacterales; family Rhodobacteraceae; genus Roseovarius. Next base: position 12,383 of record JAVKDQ010000197.1, on the reverse strand, counting down.
CCCGGCAGGCGCCGCTCCTCTGGACGCAGGGGCCCACAGGCTTTACCTCTGGGGCAAAGCCGGAGGATGCATGACCAAACCACCCCTCACCCTCTATCTCGCCGCGCCCCGGGGCTTCTGCGCCGGGGTCGACCGCGCGATCAAGATCGTCGAGATGGCGCTCGAGAAATGGGGCGCGCCTGTCTACGTGCGCCACGAGATCGTGCACAACAAGTTCGTCGTCGACGACCTGCGCGCCAAGGGCGCGGTCTTCGTCGAGGAACTGCACGAATGCCCCGATGACCGCCCGGTGATCTTCTCCGCCCACGGAGTGCCCAAGGCGGTGCCGGCCGAGGCGGCGCGCCGCGAGATGATCTATGTGGATGCCACCTGCCCGCTCGTCTCCAAGGTGCATATCGAGGCCGAGCGCCATGCCGCCAACGGGCTGCAGATCATCATGGTCGGCCACGAGGGCCACCCCGAGACGGTGGGCACCATGGGCCAGCTTCCCGCCGGCGAGGTGCTGCTGGTGGAAACCGAGGCGGATGTGGCAAGCATCGCCGTGCGCGACCCCGAGCGCCTCGCCTTCGTCACCCAGACGACGCTTTCCGTCGACGACACGATCGGCATCGTCAACGCCCTCAAGGCGCGCTTTCCCGCCATCGTCGGCCCCCACAAGGAAGACATCTGCTACGCCACCACCAACCGTCAGGAAGCGGTGAAGGCGATGGCCGCCAAATGCGAGGCGATGCTGGTGGTGGGCGCGCCCAACTCGTCGAACTCCAGGCGGCTGGTGGAAGTGGGCGCGCGCGCCGGCTGCTCCTATTCGCAACTCGTCCAGCGCGCCGCCGATATCGACTGGCGCGCGCTCGAGGGCATCTCCACCCTCGGCCTCACCGCCGGCGCCTCCGCGCCCGAAGTGCTCGTGAACGAGGTGATCGACGCCTTCCGCGCCCGCTTCGACGTGACCGTCGAGCAGGTGGAAACCGCGCAGGAGAATGTCGAGTTCAAGGTGCCGCGCGTGCTCAGGCAGCCCGCATGAGCATCCCCGCCGCGCCGCTCCTGCTGGCCTTCGCTGGGCTCCTGCCCTTTCTCTGGGGCGTGCTCACGCTCTACCTGCCCGGCCTGCAGGAGTGGACGGTGCAAACCATCGGCCCCCGCTTCGCCGGCCCCTACGTTTCGCTCTTCTACGGCGCGGTGATCCTCTCCTTCATGTCGGGCGTGCTCTGGGGCTTCGCCACCCGGCTCGATGCGCGCCGCGCGCCGCTTGGCTATGCGCTCTCGGTGCTGCCGGCGCTCTGGGTGTTCTTCACCGCCAGCGGCGGGGTGCAGTCGGCGGGCCTCTCGCTCGTCGCGGGCTTCGCCGGCATTCTCGCGCTCGACTGGTATTTCTGGCGGCAGGGCGCCGCGCCCGAATGGTGGATGCGCCTGCGCCTGATGATTTCGGCGGTGGTGATTCTCTCGCTCCTCATCACGGTGCTGCGCGGATGAGCGGCGACGACCAAACCCTCGCCGTCTACAACAGCCAGACGGAGGAATACGCCGCGATGATGGCGCGCGAGGCGGCCGAAGACCCGATGATCGGGCGTTTCATCGCCGCCTGCCCGCCCGGCGGGCGCGTGCTCGATCTGGGCTGCGGCACCGGGCATTACGCGAAGATCATGGCCGAGGCCGGGCTCGCGGTCGAGGCGATGGACGCCGCCGAGCAGATGGTGGCGCGCGCGGCACAAGTTCCCGGCGTCAAGGCGCGGCTCGGCCGGTTCGAAGACCTCGACGCGCAAGACGCCTATGACGGCATCTGGGCCTATTTCAGCCTCCTTCACGCACCCCGTGCCGAGATGCCCGGCCATCTCGCGCGAATCGCCTTTGCCCTGCGGCCCGGCGGCACGCTTTTTCTCTGCATGAAGCGCGGGCAAGCCGGCAAGCGCGACAGCCTAGGCCGCTATTACGAATATTACGAGCGCGAAGACCTCGAGGCACTTCTGCGCGACGCGGGCCTGACCCCGCAAGACCACTGGTTCGGCAAGACCAGGGGCATGGCCGGCCACCTCGAAGGCTGGGTCTTGATCTCCGCCCATGCCTGAGCTTTTCGCCTATACCGACGGAGCCTGCTCCGGCAATCCCGGCCCCGGCGGCTGGGGCGTGCTGATGCGCGCGGTTGAGGGCGGGCAGATCGTCAAGGAGCGCGAGCTCTGCGGCGGCGAGGCCGAGACAACCAACAACCGCATGGAGCTTCTCGCCGCCATAACCGCGCTCGAGACGCTCAGGAGCCCCAGCGCCATCACCATCGTGACCGACAGCCAGTATGTGAAGAACGGCGTCACCGGCTGGATCTTCGGCTGGAAGAAGAACGGCTGGAAGACCGCCGCCAAGAAGCCCGTCAAGAATGCCGAGCTCTGGCAGCGGCTCGATGCCGCGCAGGCCCGCCACGATGTGACATGGACATGGGTCAAGGGCCATGCCGGCCACGAGGAGAACGAGCGCGCCGATGCGCTCGCCCGGCAGGGCATGGCCCCCTTCAAGCCCGAAAAGCCCAAGGCCCGCCCCGCCGAGGGCTGAGCGTGATTCCCTTTACATACGCCTCCGTATGCTTTCTTGCGCCGCAGACACAGCCCACGAGGATTCCCCTCGCCGCGCAGAAAAAATGCGTGACGCGCCGGATCAGTGTTCTATTTCTGGCGGAACTGGGAAAAGGGGTGTGGCCATGACGACCTATCTGCCGCCTGAAGTTCAGGCCGGGCTCGACGATGCCCGGCGCAAGGCCGCCAAGCGCAGCAACCGGCTGCGCGTGAAGGCCGGCAACGAGATCCACCCCGTGATTCACGCCTGGGATAACGGCTTCGCGCTGGAGCGGGAGGTGGCGAGCCACCTGCGCGGGCGCGTGGAGCTGTACGACGGGATGACACTGCTCTCGCAATGCCTGATCGTGGCCTCCGACGAGGATGGCGACCTCATGCGATTCGAATACAAGCGCATGACCGAGGCGCGGGGCGAGCAGCCGGTGGATTTCGAGCGCGCCGAAAACGCCCCCGTGGCGCTGATCGGGCGGCGATAGCCCCGCCCGTCAGGGCCTGATCACCACCTCCGTGCCGAGCGGGGTGATCCGCCAGAGCTCTTCCATCTCCTCGTTCGAGACGGCGATGCAGCCATCCGTCCAGTCGCCCTTGCGCGGCAGGAGCGCGGCGGGCATCAGGTTGGGCTGGCCGTGGATGAAGATGTCTCCCCCCGGCGAAACGCCTGCCGCCCGGGCCGCCGCCACATGCTCCGCCTGCGGGTAGTCGAGCCCGAGCGAGAGGTGGAAGCGGCTCTGCGGGTTGCGCCTGTCTATGCGAAACGTGCCTTCCGGCGTGCGGCCATCGCCCTGCCGCGCCTTCGCGCCCTCTGGGGCAAAGCCCAGCGCCACCTCGTAGCTGCGCAGCGCCTCGCCCTCCCGATAAACGGTGAGCCGCCGCGCCGATTTCTCGATCTCGATCCGGTCGATCGTGCCGGTGAGCGGCACGCGCGGCTCCGGCGGCCGAGGCGGCAATGGCGCGTAACGATGCCAGAGCGCCACGCCGCCGAACGCGCCAAGCACGAGGCCCAGAATCGCCCCGCGCCGCGTGAGCCTGCTCATTGCAGGTCGGAGAAGGCGCCTTGCAGCCGCGAGACAGCCTCTTCCAGCCGCGGCCGGGCGGTGCCGATGTTGAAGCGCAGGCACATCTCGCCCCCGGTGCCGAACTCCGCGCCCACCGAAGGCACGATCTTCGCCTCGCCGCGCACGCGCCGCAGCACCTCTTCCATCTCCATGCCCGTGCCCGCGAAATCGACCCATGCCAGATAGGTCGATTGCATGGGCATGGCCTTCAGCCCCGGGATCTGCGCCATCCCGTCGAGAAACACCCGGTGATTCCCGTCGATATAGGCCACGAGCTCATCCACCCATGCCGCGCCGCGCGGGCCGTAGGCGGCCTCCGTCAGCACCACGCCGAGCAGGTTGGGCTGGGTCTGGTGCTCGAGGAGCGCGCGGCGAAACTTCGCGCGTTTCTCCGCATCGGGGATTGTGACGGTGCCCTGCCGCGCGCCCGCCACGTTGAACGTCTTGGAGGCGGCGGTGAGCACGAAGGTGCGATGCGCCGCCTCGGGCGCGGCGACGAGGAAGGGGGTGAAGTGCTGGCCGGGAAAGATGATGTCGTGATGAATCTCGTCGGCCATCATCAGCAGGTCGTGCTTCTCGCAGAACGCGGCCAGCGCGCGCAGCTCCTCCGGCGTCCAGATCCGGCCCGCGGGGTTGTGCGGCGAGGAGATCAGCATCGCCTTCTCGCGCCCCGTCATCGAGGCCTCGAGCGCGTCGAGATCCATCTGGTAGACACCGTTCTCGATGGCGAGCGGCGCCTCGTGCACCACGCGCCCGGTGAGGTTAATCTTGTTGGTGAACTCGTGATAGACCGGCGTGAAGATGATGATCTCGTCGCCCGGCTTGGTGAAGGTCTCGAAAATGAGCGCGATGGCATGGCCCAGCCCGTAGGTGGAGCACATCCAGTCCGGGTCGGCCGCCCAGCCGTGGCGCGTGTTCATCCACCAGGCCACCGCCTCGTTCATCTTCCCGTCGCCGGTGAAATAGCCGTAATCGCCGCGCTCGGCCAAGGCATGCACCGCCTCCGTCAGCACCTCGGCCGGGCGGAAATCCATGTCCGCCACCCACATGGCGATGCCCTCCTCGGGCGAGACGCCGCCATAGGCCTCCATATTGTCCCATTTCGAGCAGCCATAGCCGCGCCGGTCGATCACCTCGTCGAAATTCATCTTCTGCTCCGTTTGACTTTCGGCGGGAAGCTAGCGGAATGCCATCCATGCGCAAGAGGCGTTGCCCTTGAGCCTGCCATCGCCTAAATGAATCGCCATGAAACGGCCCATTCTCATCCACCCCGATCCGCGCCTGAAGAAGGTCTGCGCGCCCGTGAGCGACATCTCCGACGAGCTGCGCGCGCTGGCCGATGACATGCTCGAAACGATGTATGACGCGCCCGGCATCGGCCTCGCCGCGCCGCAAGTGGGCGTGCTCGACCGCGTGATCGTGATGGATTGCGTGAAGGAAGAGGGCGCGAGTCCCCGCCCGATGGTGCTGGTGAACCCCGAGGTGGTGGCGCGCTCCGACGAGATGAACGTCTACGAGGAGGGCTGCCTCTCCATCCCCGAGGAATTCGGCGAGGTGAAACGCCCCAAGGTGGTGGACGTGGCATGGATGGACCTCGACGGCAACGCCCGGCAGGAGACGTTCGACGGCCTCTGGGCCACCTGCGTGCAGCACGAGATCGATCACCTCAACGGCAAGCTCTTCATAGATTACCTCGGGCCGATGAAGCGCCAGCTCATCACCCGGCGGATGCAGAAGCTCAAGCGCGAAAAGGCGCGCGCCTGAGCGGATGGCGGTGCGCCGCTGCCTGCCCTGGCCCGACAAGCGGCTGAAGATGCGCGCCCGCCCGGTGGAAGCCATCACCGATGAAATCCGCGCGATCTGGGCCGACATGATCGACACGATGGAAGCGATGCCCGGCGTGGGCCTCGCCGCCCCGCAGATCGGCGTGAGCCTGCGCCTAGCCGTGGTCGATGCCTCCGCCGAGCGCGGGCAGGCGGTGCGCATGGCCAACCCGGAATTGCTTCACGCAAGCATCGAACTGCGCGAGCACGAGGAAGCCAGCCCCAACCTGCCCGGCGTCTCCGCGAAGGTGAAACGCCCCCGCGCGGTGACGGTGCGGTTTCTCAACGAGGGCGGCGAGATGGATGAGCGCGATTTCGTCGGGCTCTGGGCCACCTCCGTGCAGCATCAGATCGACTATCTCGAGGGCCGGCTCTATGTCGACCGGCTGGGCAAGGTGAAGCGCGACATGCTGCTCCGGAAGGCGCGGAAACTGGCCGGTTGACCGGGGCCAGGGGTGGGTTGAAAACCCACCCTACGCGCGCCGGCGCCACAGGCTGTAGGGTGGGGTTTCACCCCACCGCGTGAGGAAGGAAGAACATGCGGATCATCTTCATGGGAACGCCGGAGTTCTCAGTGCCGGTGCTCGAGGCGCTGGTGGAGGCCGGGCACGAGGTGGCCTGTGTCTATTGCCAGCCGCCCCGCCCCGCCGGGCGCGGCAAGAAGCCTCGGCCCACCCCCGTTCACGCCCGCGCAGAGGCGCTGGGCCTTGAGGTGCGCCACCCCGAAAGCCTGAAGGGTGCGCCCGAGCAGGAGGCCTTCGCGGCGCTCGGGGCGGATGTGGCGGTGGTGGTGGCCTATGGCCTCCTCCTGCCGCAGCCGGTGCTCGATGCGCCCGCGCATGGCTGCCTCAACATCCACGCCTCGCTGCTGCCGCGCTGGCGCGGCGCGGCCCCCATCCACCGCGCGATCATGGCGGGCGATGCCGAAACGGGCATCTGCATCATGCGGATGGAGGCGGGGCTCGACACCGGTCCGGTGCTCCTGCGCGAGGCGACGCGGATCGGGCCGGAGGAGACCACCGGCGCGCTGCATGACAGGCTCTCGCAGATGGGCGCGCGGCTCATCACCGAGGCGCTGGCGCGGCTCGACACGCTCACGCCCGAGCCACAACCCGATGCGGGCGCCACCTATGCCGCGAAGATCGACAAGGCCGAGGCGCAGGTCGATTGGACCGCCCCTCCGGAAGAGGTCGATCGCAAGATCCGCGGCCTCTCGCCCTTCCCCGGCGCGTGGGTCGAGCACGAGGGCCAGCGCCTCAAGCTCCTCGCCTCGCGGGTGGTGGAGGGGCAGGGCGCGCCCGGCGAGGTGCTGGAAGATCCCTCGGGCGAGGCGCTCACCGTGGCCTGCGGCACAGGCGCGGACACAGGCGCGGACACGGGCGCGGTGCAGGTTTTGCGCTTGCAACGCGCGGGCAAGGGGCCGCAGGATGCGGGCGAATTCCTGCGCGGCATGCCGCTTCCGCCCGGCACCCGCTTTCGCACGCAGCCCTGAGGGAGCCCGCATGTTTCTGCAACTCTTCGGAACCGTGGTGATCGCCGGCATCGTGGGCTACGCCAGCGAGCGCTCGGGCTTCACGCGCAACGGCTACATCCCCTCGATCATCATCTGCGTGGGCGGGGCGTTCCTCTTCTATTTCATCCGCATCATGTTCGGCATAGGCTTCGGCGCGCCGGGGATCGATGCGATCCTCTCGTCCATCGGCGCGCTCGTCATCGTGCCGACCCATTGGCGCAAGCGCAGGTAGGAGGCCCGGGCATGGGAACCATCATCTATCTCGTCGTGATCGGGGCCGCCGCGGGCTTCCTCGCCACGAGGCTCATGAAGATCGAGGCCGACATCCCCACCACCATCCTCATCGGCATCGTCGGGGCGCTTGTGGGCGGGCTGGTGCTGCAGGTGCTGCTTGCGGTGATGGGGCTCTTCGCGGGGCTGATCGGCGCGGTGCTGGGCGCGCTGGCGCTGATCTGGCTCTACAAGACCTATATCGCCAAGCGGTGAGCCGCGACGGCGGTCGCCTGCCTCGCGCCGTGGCCTCGCGCCAAACATCAGACGCAGGCCCAAGGCCCAAACCGTCCTCGGCACCCCCGCGCCCGCTCGGCCCCGAGCCGCCGGGCAAAGTCAGGCATCGCCGGGCCGCCCCTAACGTTTCACGAGGCTCCACTGGGTGACGGGCATCAAGGGCCGCCAGCCCGTCCGCCGCCCCACCGGCTCGGCCCGCGCCACGTTGATCTTCACCAACTGCCCGCCATGCGCCTTGTGCAGGTCCATGAGCAGCGCCTCGCTCTCCAGCGTCACCGCGTTGCATACCAGCCGCCCCAGCGGGCGCAGCGCCTCCCGGGCCGCCGCGAACACCTCGCGGCTGAGCCCGCCCCCGATGAACACCGCATCGGGCGGCGCCAGCCCCGCGAGCGCCTCGGGCGCGCTGCCCTCCACAAGCTCCAGCTTCGGCACGCCCAGCGCCAGCGCATTGGCGGCAGCCATGGCGCGGCGGTCGGCGCGCGGCTCGATGCCCACCGCGCGGGCATAGCGCGCGCCACGCATCCACTCCACCGCCACCGAGCCGCAGCCGGTGCCGATGTCCCACAAGAGCGCCCCGCGCATCGGCATCAGCTTGGCGAGGGTCGCGGCGCGCACCTCCTGCCGGGTCATGGCGCCGTCATGCTGGAAGAGATCGTCCGGCAGCCCCGGCACGCGCGGCAGAAGCGCCGCATCCGGCGCGGCCACGCATTGCACCGCCAACGTGTTGAACTCCGGCACCGCGTGATCCCAGCTCTCCGCCCTGCCCTCGAAGCGCGCCTCCTCCGCGCCACCCATCGCCGCGAAGACGGTCATCTCCGAGCGCCCGAAGCCGCGCTCGCTCAGAAACCGGGCAATCCGCGCCGGCGTCTCCGCCCCCGTGGTCAGGATCAAGAGCCGCGCCTCGGGCTGGATGAAGGCGATCATCTGCTCCACCGGGCGGCCATGCACGGTGAGCGTCTCCACATCGGCAAGGCTCCAGCCCATCCGCGCCGCGGCCAGCTGGAAGGCCGAAAGCTGCGGGTGATAGACGATCTCGCCCGGGTCGATCGCCCGGCCGATCCGCGCCCCGATGGAAAACCAGAGCGGGTCGCCCGTGGCCATAACCACCACCCGCCGCCCCTGCATCGACCTCAGAAGCGCGATCAGATCGTCGAACCGCTCGGGCCACGCCACCCGGTCGGCGCGCACCGCATCCGAAAGCCGCGCATGCCGATCGCCCCCCACGATCACCTCCGCCGCCTCCACCACGGCGCGCGTGGCGGGCAAGAGCCCCGCCATCCCGTCTTCGCCGATCCCCACCACGTGCAGCCATGGCTCCGTCATGTCGCGCCTCCCGCTTCGTGACCGCCCCGTCACCGCCTCTTTACTGGGGCGCATCATGCCCGCCCGGCAGGTTTCCGCAAGGCCGCGCGCCGGAGTTTTCACGCCTCCGGCGGAGGTATTTCTGCCAAGAAGAAGCCGGGGCGCGCGCGCCTCTTGTGCGGCCCCGCAGGGCGGCTGCGCGCCCACGGGGCTATTCACGCGGCGGCATCGCCCATAGGTGAAGGGAAAGTGAAAGGAGGCCCCGCATGGGATTGCTCGTAGACGGCGAATGGCGCGACCAGTGGTATGACACCGAGAAGACCGGCGGCAAGTTCGTCCGCTCCACGTCCGCCTTCCGCAACTGGATCACCGCCGATGGCAGCGCGGGCCCGAGCGGCGAGGGCGGCTTTCCCGCCGAGAGCGGGCGCTATCACCTCTATGTCTCGCTCGCCTGCCCCTGGGCGCATCGCGCGCTGATCTTCCGCGCGCTGAAGGGCCTCGCGCCGCATATCGGCGTCTCGGTCGTGCATCCCGATATGCGCGAAGAGGGCTGGGAGCTGCGCGACGACTATCCCGGCGCCACCGGCGACGCGCTCTACGGCCTGCCCTACCTGCGCGATCTCTACACCCGGGCCGATCCCGGCATCTCCGGCCGCGTCACCGTGCCGGTGCTCTGGGACAAGCAGCGCGAAACCATCGTCTCCAACGAAAGCGCCGAGATCATCCGCATGTTCAACACGGCCTTCGACGGGATCACCGGCAATACCGACGACTACCACCCCGCACCGCTCCGCGACACGATCGAGGACGTCAACGCCCGCGTCTACGACACGGTCAACAACGGCGTCTACAAGGCCGGTTTCGCCACCTCGCAGGAGGCCTACGATGCCGCCGTGCATCCGCTCTTCGACAGCCTCGACTGGCTGGAGGCGCGCCTCGGCACGCAGCGCTACCTCGCGGGCGAACGCCTCACCGAGGCCGACTGGCGCCTCTTCACCACGCTCATCCGCTTCGACCTCGTCTACCACACGCATTTCAAGTGCAACCGCAAGCGCATCACCGATTACCCCAACCTCTGGGGCTACCTGCGCGAGCTCTACCAATGGCCGGGCGTGAAGGAGACGGTGAATTTCGACCACATCGTGCGCCACTACCACGTGAGCCATCGCGGCATTAACCCGCATGGCATCATCCCGATCAATCCGCAGCCGGATTTCGATGCGCCCCACGGGCGGGGGTAAGCGCCCCTAGCCCGGCGCGCGGGTGTAATCCGCCTCGCTCACCTGCTCCAGCCAGTCCGCCACCCGGCCCGCCTCGTCGGCCTCCTGGATGGCCATGTGGCACATCATCTGCTCGGGGCTCGCGCCGTGCCAATGCTCCTCGCCGGGCGGAATCCACACAGTATCTCCCGGGCCGATCACCCGCGGGGCTTGCCCGCGCAGCCCCACCAGCCCGCAGCCCGACAGCACGTAGAGCGTCTGCCCCAGCGGATGCGTGTGCCAAGCCGTCCGCGCCCCCGGCTCGAAGGTCACGCGCAGCGCGCGCACCCGCGCCGGTTCCGGCGCCTCCACCACCGGATCCTGCCAGACCCGGCCCGTGAACCACTCCGCCTTCGCCAGTTTCGACGGGCGCGCGCCGCTCTTGATGATCTCCATGAAGCCCTCCTTTTCCGCCGCCAACCCTAGAGGCCGCCACGCCCCGTGGAAACAGGTTTTCCACCTGTCCGGCGGCACGCGGGTCGCCAAGGCCGGGCCCGAGTATTTCTCCCAAGAAGAAGCCCCCCGCGCCCGGTTTCTTCTTGGGTCAAATACTCGATTCCGACGCTGACCACGCGCCGCGCGCCGCCAGCCAGCCGCGCGCCCTCGAAATTCCCGCCCCGAATCCCTTGACGCTTCCCGGCTTAGACCGTAAAGACAGCCGACAGTTTTCGGGGCGCTGCCTGTGGCGGTGCCCGTTTCTATTGAACGGGGCAATCACCGCCCCGCCCCAGACGAGGATGATCCCATGTCGCGCGTGTGCGAACTGACTGGCAAGGGCCCGATGGTTGGCAACAACTCGAGCCACGCCAACAACAAGACGAAGCGCCGGTACCTGCCGAACCTCAACGACGTGACCCTGCAATCGGAAGTGCTGGGCCGTGGCATCAAGCTGCGGATCACCGCCGCCGCCCTGCGCAGCGTCGACCATCGCGGCGGGCTCGATGCGTTCCTCGCCAAGGCGAAGGATACCGAGCTTTCGGCCAACGCGCTGAAGGTCAAGAAAGAGATCGCCAAGGCGCAGGCCGCCACCGCCTGATCCGGCAGCGGTTTCGCATGGTTTGAAAGCCTCGCCCCCGGCGGGGCTTTTCGTCTTTCCCGCTCAGGTCTCGCCCAGAACTCAGGCGCGGGCCAGAAGCCGCGCCACCCAGTGCGGCACCACCTCGCTCGCCCGCCCCCGGATATGCTCGTCGAAATCCGGCGAGGCGGCAGAGGCGTCGAGGTTCAGCTCCACCGTCTGCGCGCCCACCGAGCGCGCGAATTGCCCGAAACCCGCCGCAGGGTAAACCTGCCCCGAGGTGCCGATCGCGGCGAAGAGATCGGCCTCCAGCAGCGCCGCCTCGATCCGCTCCATCCCGTAGGGCATCTCGCCGAACCACACCACGTCGGGCCGGGTGGCGCGGGCCATGCAATCGGGGCAGCGGTCTTCGGGGTGCATCTCGGGCGGCGCTTCCCAGCGATGCCCGCAGGCATGGCAGAGCGCCCCCGCGAGGGTGCCATGCATGTGCAGCACCCGCCGGCTGCCCGCCGCCTCATGCAGCCCGTCCACGTTCTGCGTCACGATCAGCACGTCGCCCGCGTGCTCCCGCTCGAGCCGCGCCAGCGCCTCATGGGCCGCGTTGGGGCGCGCCTCCGCCGCCTGCGCGCGGCGCGCGTTGTAGAAGGCATGCACCCGGGCCGGATCGCGGGCAAAGCCCTCGGGCGTCGCCACGTCTTCTATCGCGTGCTGCGCCCAGAGCCCGTTTTCGTCGCGGAAGGTGCCGAGCCCGCTTTCCGCCGAGATGCCAGCGCCGGTGAGAATGACGATCTTTTCCATGCCTCCTGATTGCCCTATCAGGTGCCCCATGACCAGCCGCATTCTCTTCGTCTGTCTCGGCAATATCTGCCGCTCGCCCACCGCCGAGGGCGTGCTGCGCGCGCTTGCGCCCGAGCTGGAGATCGACAGTTGCGGCACCTCCGGCTGGCATCTGGGCGAGCCGCCCTACGGCCCGATGCAGGATGCCGCCCGGGCGCGCGGCTACGATCTGTCCGGCCTGCGCGCACGCCGCTTCACACCCGCCGATTTCGAGCGGTTCGATCTGATCTTGGCGATGGATGCGCAGAACCTCTCCGATATCGAGGCCCAGCGCCCCACCGGCAACGCCACCCCGGTGCGGCTTTTCACCGATTATGCGCCCGGCGCCGGCATGGATCATGTGCCAGACCCGTATTACACCCGCGATTTCGACGGCACGCTCGACATCGTGGAAACGGCCGCGCGGGGCCTCGTGGCGGCGCTGCGGCAGGGCTAGGGCACAGTGCCCGCTTGACGATCGTGTATAGACATTGTATCGGCGATTTATAGACATCCAACCTGGATCGGGAGCCGC
>JAVKDQ010000196.1:0-43437 GCA_040222155.1 Roseovarius sp. | reverse complement strand
CGGGGGCGCTGCCCCCGCACCCCCGGAGTATTTTCCCCAAGAAGAAGCCCTATAGCGGCCAGAAGACCAGCGCCGCGCCCGCTGTCACGGCGGCGGCGCGCAGGGCTATGTGCTTGCGCCTGACCAGCGCGAAGCTGATCGCCGCGAGCCCCGCCCCTATCTTGAGCGTCGCCAGAAGCGCCATCCCCGGGGCCTCCGCCAGCAGCGTGATCTGCGGCGCGGCCACCAGCCCTAGCGGGATCAGGTAGAGCCCCACGCCGAGCGTCATCGCGGTGAGCGCTACTTTCAGCCAGTTCTCCCCGATCATGCCCGCCGCGATGAAGACCGCGCCGCAGACCGGCGGCGTGATGGTGGAAAGGAGCGCGTACCAGAAGACGAAGAGATGCGCGTGCAAGGGCTCCATGCCAAGCTCGATGAGCGCCGGCCCCGCCACCGAGACGCAGATCACGTAGGCCGCCGTGGTGGGCACTTCCATGCCGAGCACGAGGCAGGCGAAGGCGGTGAGCAGGAGCGAGGGCCACAAGAGCCCGCCCGAGGCCGAGAGGATAAGCGATGTGAGCTTCACGCCCAAGCCCGTCACCCCCAGCACGCCGATCACCAGCGAGGCGCAGAAGATGATCGCGCCGATGAGCGCCACCTGCCGACCGGCCGCCAGCAGCGCGGCCTCGGCGCGCGTGGCCGCGCGGGAGAGATCGAAGCGCAGGTCGGCCCCGAAGAAGAGCAGCGCGATGCCCGCGAAGATGGCGAGGCAGGCGGCATATTGCGGTGTCACCTTCAGCCCGAACATGCCCCAGAGCAGGATGGCGAAGGGCACGAGGAAGAAGGCCGAGGTGATTGCCACGTCGCGCGCGGCGGGCCGGTCTTCCGCGCGGATGCCGCGCAGGTCGAAGCGGCGCGCATAGCCGTCGATCCCGATCCAGACCGCCCAGAAGTAAAGCAGCGCCGGCAGGGCGGCGGCGGCCATGATGCCCGTGTAGGGCACGCCGGTGAGTTCGACCATCACGAAGGCCCCCGCGCCCATGAGCGGCGGCATGATCTGCCCGCCCGAGGAGGCCACCGCCTCGACCGCCGCGGCGATGCGCTTGGGGTAGCCCAGTTTCTCCATCGCCGGCAGGGTGATCGCGCCCGTCGAGGCCACGTTGGCCGAGGCCGAGCCGGAGATCGAGCCGAAGAGCGCGGAGGCGATCACCGAGACCTTCGCCGCCCCGCCCCTCAGCCGCCCGGCGGCGGCGGAGGCCACGTTCATGAAGCCCTGCCCCGCCTCGCCCGCATTGAGCACCGCCCCGAAGATCACGAAAACCGCGACCACGTTCACCGAGACCGCCGTGAGCGAGCCCCATAGCGCGCCTTCGGAGATGGTGAAGGTGCCGAGAAAGCTCTCGATCGGCGTGCCGGAATGGCCGAAGCGCCCGGGGATATGCTGGCCCAGGAGCCCGTAGAGGAGCGCCACCGCCGCCACCAGCGGCAAGGGCCAGCCGATGGCGCGGCGCGCGGCCTCCAGCACCACGAGAATGAGCCCCGCTGAGAGCCAAAGCTGGAACTCGCCCTCGAGAAACCCGTATTGATCGCCCAGCATGTCGTGGTTGAAGGCCACCCAGAGCGCGCCGCCGATGCCGACCGCCGCCAGAACCGCGCCGCTCCAGAGCGAGAGCCCCTGCCGCCCGAGGATCAGCACCCAGGGCAGCACGAAGACAAGGTGCAGCGGGCGGCTCACGAGGTTGGGCACCAGCCCCGAGAAGACCAGCCCGATATGGAACACCACCGAGGCCAGCGCGAAGCCGGCCCAGAAAACCCGCGCAAAACCGGTTTGCGCGGGCTGGTTCGTATCCGTGAGGCTCACGCGCGGCGGGCCTTACTTCTGCGCATCGGTGAGCGTGAAGCCCGCCTCCTCGTAGTAGCGCACCGCACCGGGATGGATCTGGCCGGTGATGTTCTCCATCAGCCCCTCATCGACCCCGCCCCACCACTTGGCGGCTTCGGCCATGGAGGATTTCTGCTCCCAGTAGGTCTTGGTGAGCAGGTAGGCGGTGTCGTCATCCATCTTGGTGGTGGTATAGGCCACGACCGGCAGCGAGGTGGTCACGATGTCTTCGTCCTGCCCGGCATAGGTGCCGGCGGGGATCACCAGCTTCGCGCGCTTGGTCTCGGCGATCTGCTCGTCGGTGAGCGAGATCACCGTCACGCCCGTGGAGGCCGCGGCCTCCACCACGTTGGGCGCGGGCCAGGAACCAGCGGTCACGAAGCCGTCGATCTGGCCGTTCTTGAGCGCGGCGACCGCGTTGGAAAGCTCCACATCGGCGATCTCCACCTTGCCCTCGAGCCCGAAGAGCCCGAGATATTTCTCGCCCTCCGTGGCGCCGAAGCTGCCCTTGCCCAGAAGAAGCGTCTTGCCCTCGAGATCGGCCATCGAGGTGGCGCCGCTCTCCTCGCTCATCACGAAATGCATGGTCAGCGACGGGATCGGGAAGAGCGCGCGGATATCGTCGAAAGCCGGGTCGCCCTTGTCTTCGAACATCGCCTTGCCCTGCTGCGCGAGGCTCACCAGCACGGGCGGCGTGGTGAAGACATAATCGCCGCCCCGCGCGCGCACCTCCATCACGTTCTGCACCGAGCCCTGGCTTTCTTCCACGGTCACGGAAATCTCGCCGCCCGAGGCCGCATCCATCGCCTCGGCGATCTGCACGGCCATCTGGTAGTAGGACGAGGCCGATTTGGCCGATTTGTAGGTGACGCGGGTTTCGGCCATGGCCGGAACCGCGAGGGCGGCCGCGAGCATGGCGGCGGTGAAGGCACGGAATTTCATGGTGTTTCCTCCCTGTTTCGCATTGGCCGCATTAAGGCGGGTTGGCGCGGGAGGGTCAATGCCAATCAGGGGGCTTTGCCCCCTCGGCCTCGCGGCCTCACCCCCAGGATATTTCCGGCCAGAAGAAACCCGGGAAGGTGGCTTCTTCTGGCCTCAAATATCCCCGCCGGAGGCGAAAAATCAGATGTCGAGCGTGTTCTCCTTCTCCCACGCCGAGAAATGCGCGCAGAAGCTGTTCCATTCCCTCATCTTCAGCTTGATGAAGGCCTCTGAGAATTCGGTGCCCATCGCCTCTTTCAGCACCTTGTCGCGGTCATAGGCGCGGATCGCGTCGAGCATGTTGAGGGGCAGCTTGGGCGCACCCTTCACCTTGTGGCCCTCGGCATACATGTCGATCTCGTGGCGCTTGCCCGGGTCGGCCTTCGAGCGGATGCCGTCGAGCCCGGCGGCGATGATCACAGCCTGCAGCAGGTAGGGGTTGGCCGCGCCATCGGCGAGCCTCAGTTCGAACCGCCCCGGCCCGGGCACGCGCACCATGTGGGTGCGGTTGTTGGAGGTCCATGTCACCGTGTTGGGCGCCCATGTGGCCCCCGAGATGGTGCGCGGCGCGTTGATGCGCTTGTAGCTGTTCACCGTGGGGTTGGTGATGGCCGCGAGCGCCGAGGCGTGTTTCATGATCCCGCCGAGGAAGTTGCGGCCCTTCTCGGAAAGGCCCAGCTCCATCGCGTCATCGGCGAAGATGTTCTTCTTCGCATCCTTGCCCGGCGCATCCCAGACCGAGATATGCGCGTGGCAGCCATTGCCGGTGAGGCCCTCCACCGGTTTGGGCATGAAGGTGGCGCGGAAGCCATGCGCCTCGGCCACCGATTTCACCATGAACTTGAAGAAGCTGTGCCGGTCGGCGGTGACCAGCACGTCGTCGAACTCCCAGTTCATCTCGAACTGGCCGTTGGCGTCCTCGTGGTCGTTCTGGTAGGGGCCCCAGCCCAGATCGAGCATGTAATCGCAGATCTCGCGCACCACGTCGTAGCGGCGCATCACCGCCTGCTGGTCGTAGCAGGGCTTCTCGGCGGTGTCGTATTCATCCGAAAGCGCCGAGCCGTCGCGGGTGAGCAGAAAGTATTCGGCCTCCACGCCCGTCTTCACATGCAGCCCCTCCTCGGCCGCCTCCCTGATGAGCCGACGCAGCACGTTGCGCGGGGCCTGCGCCACCTCCTCGTCTTCCATCACGAGGTTCGCCGCCACCCATGCCACTTCGGGCTTCCACGGCAGCTGGATGACCGAGGCCGGGTCGGGCACCGCCAGCATGTCGGGATGCGCGGGCGTCATGTCGAGCCACGTGGCGAAACCGGCAAAGCCCGCACCATCCTCCTGCATGTCGGCAATCGCCTGCGCGGGCACAAGCTTGGCGCGCTGACCTCCGAAGAGGTCGGTGAAGGAGATCATGAAATACTTCACGCCCTTTTCCGCGGCGAAGGCGGCGAGGTCCTTGGTCATCTGTTGTCGCTCCCTGTCATCTGTTTTTCTTTGAGTTTGATGATCTCGAAATCCACGAGATCGTCCCAATGGCGGGTCCATTTGTCAAAGCTTTCGGGGGTTTGAGTGCGCATGACCTGCCAGCAGGTGTCATCCCGCCCGGAAAGCCAGCTTGCCACGAAATCGAGCCCCTCGGGCAGCATCCGGCCCTTTTCGGTGAAGCGCGCGTAGACGGCGGCGGAATTGCCCGCCCGGAAACGCTCGATCACCATGTACTCGGCCATCAGAACCCCGCGCCCGGCATGCCCGGATACCACGTGGTGCCGGCGAGCGGCACCTTGGCCATGGCCGCCGCCTCCATGGTGAGCGCCGCGAGGTCTTCGGGTTCGAGATGGTTCACGTGGTTCTTGCCGCAGGCCCGCGCCAGCGTCTGCGCCTCCAGCGTCATCACCTTGAGGTAGTTGTTGAGCCTGCGCCCCGCTTCCACCGGGTCGAGCCGCTTGGAAAGCTCGGGGTCCTGCGTGGAGATGCCCGCCGGGTCGCGCCCCTCGTGCCAGTCGTCATAGGCATTCGCGGTGGAGCCCAGCTTCTGATACTCCTCTTCCCATTTCGGGTCGTTGTCGCCGATGGCCACCATCGCCGCCGTGCCGATGCTCACCGCATCCGCCCCGAGCGCCAAGGCCTTCGCCACATCCGCCCCCGAGCGGATGCCGCCCGAGACGATGAGCTGCACCTCGCGATGCATGTCGAGATCCTGCAGCGCCTGCACCGCCTCGCGGATACAGGCGAGCGTGGGGATGCCCACATGCTCGATGAACACATCCTGCGTGGCCGCCGTGCCGCCCTGCATCCCGTCGATCACCACCACGTCGGCCCCCGCCTTCACCGCGAGTGTCGTGTCGAAATAGGGCCGCGCGGCGCCAACCTTCACGTAGATGGGCTTCTCCCAGCCGGTGATCTCGCGCAGCTCGAGGATCTTGATCTCGAGGTCGTCGGGCCCCGTCCAGTCCGGGTGGCGGCAGGCGGAGCGCTGATCGATCCCCTTGGGCAGGCAGCGCATCTCGGCCACCCGGTCGGAGATCTTCTGGCCAAGCAGCATGCCCCCGCCGCCGGGCTTCGCGCCCTGCCCCACGACCACCTCGATGGCATCCGCCTTGCGCAGGTCCACCGGGTTCATGCCGTAGCGGCTGGGCAGATACTGGTAGACCAGCGTTTTCGACTGGCCCCGCTCCTCGGGCGTCATGCCCCCGTCGCCGGTGGTGGTAGAGGTGCCTGCCATCGAGGCCCCGCGCCCTAGCGCCTCCTTGGCCTGCGCCGAGAGCGCGCCGAAGCTCATGCCCGCGATGGTGATCGGGATCTTCAGCTCGATGGGCTTCTTCGCGAAGCGCGTGCCCAGCACCACGTTGGTGTCGCAGCGCTCGCGGTACCCCTCCAGGGGATAGCGGCTCATCGAGGCACCGAGAAACACGAGGTCGTCGAAATGCGGTACCCGGCGCTTGGCGCCACCGCCGCGAATGTCGTAGATGCCGGTCGCCGCCGCCCGGCGGATCTCGGCATTCACCTCCGGGGTAAAGGTCGCCGAATAGCGCGGCAGGGTGCGGGGGGGCGTCTTGGAACTGGACATGCGCGCGCTCCTCAATAGGCGTTGTCGATGTTGAAATTGTAGAGCTGCCGGGCCGAGCCGTAGCGGCGGAACTCTTCCGGCTTCGCCTCCACGCCCGCCCGCTCCAGAAGGTCGCGCAGGATCTCGAGGTGCTCCGCCCGCATCTCCTTCTCGATGCAGTCGGCCCCAAGGCTCTTCACGCTGCCCCGCACGAAAAGCCGCGCCTCGTAGATCGAATCCCCCAGCGCGTCGCCCGCATCGCCGCAGACCACGAGGTTGCCCTTCTGGGCCATGAAGGCGCTCATGTGCCCCACGTTGCCCTGCACCACGATGTCGATGCCCTTCATCGAGATCCCGCAGCGCGAGGAGGCATTGCCCTTGATCACCAGCAAGCCGCCATGGCCGGTGGCGCCCGCATACTGGCTGGCATCGCCCTCCACGATCACGGTGCCGCTCATCATGTTCTCGGCCACGCCCGGGCCCACCGAGCCCTGCACATGGATGGTGGCCTGCGCGTTCATGCCCGCGCAGTAATAGCCCGTCGAGCCCTTCACCCGCACCTCGATGGGCGCATCGAGCCCCACGGCGATGGCGTGCGACCCGCGCGGATTCACCACCTCCCAGGCGGTTTCGTTGGTCTGGCCCTGTTGCGCCTGAAGCGCCTCGTTGAGGCCGCGCAGGCCGTCTGCGGCAAGGTCATATGTCTGCATGTCAGTGCTTCCAGAAATAGACGGTGGCGGGCTCGGGCTCCCAGACGCGGGCCGCCTCGATGCCGGGCAGGTTGACGAGCGCGCGGTATTCCGAGCCGAAGGCCACGTATTGATCGGTCTCCGCCATCACGGCGGGCTTGCAGGCGATGGGGTCGCGCAGCACGCCGAACCCGTCGCGGGTGCCCACCACGAAGGTGTAGAACCCGTCGAGGTCGTCGAGCCCCGCCTCCAGCGCCTCGCCGAGGCTCGCGCCCTCCTGCATCTTCCATGTCAGGTAGGCGGCGGCCACCTCGGTGTCGTTCTCCGTCTCCACATGCACACCCTTCTTGGCGAGCTTGCGGCGCAGCGAATTGTGGTTGGAGAGCGAGCCGTTATGCACGAGGCACTGGTCCGCCCCGGTGGAGAACGGGTGCGCGCCCAGCGTCGTCACCGCGCTTTCCGTGGCCATCCGCGTATGCCCGATGCCATGAGTGCCGGTAAGCTTGGGGATGTCGAAGCGCTTGGCCACCTCGCCCGGAAGCCCCACTTCCTTATAGATCTCAATGGTTTCGCCCGCGCTCATCACCCGCAGCTCGGGGTGGTTCGCGCGGATCTCGGCGCGCGCCTCGGCGATCTTGCCTTCCGGCAGGGTCAGCACCGCATGGGTTTCGATCACCCGCATCGTCACTTCCGCGCCGATGGCCTTCCCCAGCGCCGCATCGAGCCCCTCGAAACGCGCCGGGTCCGCCGCCTGCAGGGTGAGCTTGGCAAACCCGTCCCGATCCGTGCCATAGACGGCGATCCCCGCGCTGTCGGGCCCCCGGTCCGACATGGTGATCAGCATGTCGGTCAGCATCTCGCCGAGCCGTGGCTCCAGCGCCTTGTCTTTCAGAAAGAGCCCGACGATTCCGCACATGGGGCGACTCCTTTGGATGATGGTTGGGCGGAGCCTAGCCGGGATTCGCATCGCCCGCAATAAGAAGAATTTTTGTTCACTGTGAGGAATATCGACATAAAGCCGGTTTCGCGCGGAATCAAGGCCCGCAGGGCCGCCGCGCGATCGCGTCGCCATTGTCGCTCGGACCAATGGCGCTCCAATGCCGACCGCCCCCCGGCCCGGCGATTGGGTGACGTAAGCGCTTCGCTCGGATGTTTATCGGATTTGGCAGACATAAAGCGCTGCTGAACACCCGTCGCATCGCCGCGCCGCGGCCCAGCAATCACGCGGCTCCTTAGATGACCGTTTGACGCCATCGAACCTGTCCGCCGCCTCAGCTCCCCCCCTGCGGATAGGAGATCACCGACAGGTACCGGATCGGCAACCGGATCAGCTCATCCGGCCCGTGCGGCGCATCCGCGTCGAAGAAGAGGCTGTCGCCTGGCCTGAGGTGAAAGCTCTTCTCGCCGTGCCGGTAGCCCACCTCGCCCTCGAGCATGTAGATCAGCTCCACCCCCTCGTGCTGGAAGGTCTCGAACACGTCCGAGCTCTCGGTGAGCGTGATGAGGTAAGGCTCCGTCACCACCCCGCTGTTATTCGCGCCCAGATGCCCCAGCAGGTTATACTGATGCCCCGCCCGCGTGCCCGCCCGCTCGATCTCCAGCGCCTCGCCCGCCTTCACATGCACCGCCTCCCGCCGCTCCTCGAAACGGCGGAAGAACGCGGTCACCGGCGCCGAGAGCGCGGCCGAAAGCGCCTGCAACGTGGTAAGCGAGGGCGAGGTCACGCCGTTCTCGATCTTCGAGAGCATCCCCACCGAAAGCCCCGTCGCCCCGGCAAGGTCGGCCACCGTCATGCCCCGCGCATGGCGCAGCTCGCGCACCTCGCGGCCGATCGCCAGTTCGAGGTTCTTCTCCCGCACCTCGCGGTGCCTGTGGGGGTCTTGCGTCAGTCTGGAAGGCGCCATGCGCTGGCCTCGAAGCTACCGGTCGAAGAGACAGGCTGCGTCAGGCCCGGGCGAAATGCAAGGCTCAGGCCTCGAGCTCGGCATCCCAGTAGAGAAAGTCGAGCCAGCTCTCATGCAGGTAGTTCGGCGGAAACCGCCGGCCCATGTTGCGCAGCTCTTCCGCGCCGGGCGCGCGCGGCGGCTTCTGCAGCGTCATCCGCGCCTGCCGCAGGCTCTTCGACCCCTTCCTGAGGTTGCAGGTCGAGCAGGCCGCCACCACGTTCTCCCAGCTGGTGATCCCGCCACGCGCGCGCGGCACAACGTGATCGAAAGTCAGATCACCTTTCGAGCCGCAATACTGGCAGCGGAATTCATCCCGCAGGAAAAGATTGAAGCGCGTGAAGGCCACGCGCTTCTGGGGTTTGACGTAATCCTTGAGCACGATCACCGAGGGGATGCGTATCTCGGTCGAGGGGCTGCGGACCGTGTGCTCGTATTCGGCCACGATATCCACCCTGTCGAGATACACGGCCTTGATCGCGTCCTGCCAGGGCCAGAGCGAGAGCGGATAATAGGACAAGGGCCGATAATCCGCATTGAGCACAAGCGCAGGATGATGCCGCAGCGCCGAAGGCTCCCTCACGAATTCGGTTCTGAACTCTCCGTCCATCTCGGCACAAACCCTCCCGCCCGGTTACCTCTTTTGTTCTGGCCCGGGGCAGAGCGCCTGCCCCTTGTTAAGGCTTACTATATATCGTGTTCTCTAGCTGACAAGCCCTGCATATAGCGGACTGCCCAAGGCTGTGCGTAAGGTGATTCCGTAACCCTGATGTGACACTTATCCACAGGTGCCGCAGCGCGGCATCGGCCCTGCCGAAATGCCGCGCAAACGCCCCGCGCGGCAATCGCCCATTGCCCATTGCCCTTTGCCCCGCGCGGCTCCGGCGTTACCCTTGGCCAAGGCGCAAGGAGTTCGCAGAGGGAGGCGCAGGGAATGGCCCGACTGGCATGGCGGAGCGAGACGGCGCGGCGACACCATGCCACGCCCTGGCGATACGTCGCCCACGCCGCCACGCTCGCGCCGCTCCTCGCTTTGCTCATCGCTTCCACCGCCGCCAGCGCCCAGCAGGCCTGCCGGCAGGCGCTGCTTCTGGGCCTCGATGTCTCGCTCTCGGTCGATCCGGTCGAGTTCGGCCTCCAGCGCACCGGCCTCGCCCGCGCGCTCACCTCCGCCACGGTGGCCGAGGCGATCCTGCCGAGGGGCGGCGCCCATGTGGAGCTCGCCGTCTTCGAGTGGAGCGGCCCCTTCGACCAGCAGCCCCTCGTCGGCTGGACGGTGATCGACAGCCGCGCCACGCTCGCCCGCCTCGCCCGTCGCCTCGTCGAGGCCCCGCAGGAGGCCCGCCTCGGCAAGACCGGGCTCGGCGCCGCCATGCGTCACGCCCGCCGTAGCCTCGGCAGCCGCGCCCATTGCGCCAGGCTCACCCTCGATCTCTCGGGCGACGGGCCCTCCAACAGCGGCCCCCTGCCCGAAGCGGTCAAGCCCGAGATGGAGGCCGCCGGCATCACCGTCAACGGCCTCGTCATCGGGATAGACCCCTTCGCCACCGGCTCCGGCGAGGTCGATGTGATCGGGCTCGCCCGCTACTATGACGAGAAGGTCATCACCGGGCCTGCCGCCTTCGTCGAGGCGGTGATCGGCTTCGAGGGCTACCAGGCGGCAATGGAGCGCAAGCTCCTGCGTGAGCTCACCCCCTCCTACGCGCATGCGGCGCCGCCCCGCCCCGCCCGTCTCGCCCTCGCGCTCGACATCGCCACCGATATGCAGCCCGGGCCCCGCCGCAACTGAGCCCCGGCGTTTGCATCGGCCTGCTGCCACCCCTACCTCTGCCCCATGACCGATACACACCGCCTGCCCCCGGCCCCCGCGCCCGCCGCCGTGCTCGAAGCCGCGCTCTACGCCGAAGACCTCGACGCCGCGGCAGAGTTCTACGGCCGCACCCTCGGCCTCGAAGAGATCGTCCGCGTCGAGGGCCGCCACGTCTTCTTCCGCGCAGGCGCCACCGTGGTGCTTCTCTTCAACCCGCACAGCACCGCGCAGGGCGGCTCCAACCCGCGCCTGCCCGTCCCGCCCCACGGCGCCCACGGCCCCGGCCATCTCTGCTTCGCCGCCACTCGCGACGAGATCGACGCATGGCGCGCGCGCCTCGAGGCCGCCGGCCACCCCATCGAGGCCGATTTCAATTGGCCGAACGGCGCCCGCTCGATCTACTTCCGCGACCCCGCGGGCAACTCGCTCGAAATCGCCGAGCCCCGCCTCTGGTTCGACGACGCCCCCTGAGCCTCCCGGCGCGCCCGGTGCGTGCGCCCCTGCTTCTTCTTGGCCCAAATACTCATGTCCCGAGGCGGCCACGAACGGATCGGGCCGCGAGGTTTCCCCCGCGGCCCGCCAGACTACCCGTATCGGAAGCCTCAGCCCGCGGCCGCCACCGCGCGCTTGGTCATCACCGCGGCCAGATGCGCCCTGTAGGCGCCCGAGCCGTGGATATCCGAGATCATGTTGTCGCCCGACAGCGAGAGCCCCTCGAGCGCATCCGCCGAGAAGTTGTCCGAAAGCGCCGCCTCGGCCTCCGCCCAGCGGAACACCCCCTCGTTCGACGCGCCGGTGATCGCCACCCGCACCCCGTCGGAGAACTTCGCCACGAAGGCCCCCACCAGCGCGAAGCGCGAGGCGGGCTGCTCGAACTTCATGTAGGAGGCCGCCTCCGGCACCGGCATCTTCACCTCGGTGATGATCTCGCCCTCCTCCAGCGCCGTGTCGAACATGCCCTGGAAGTAGTCATCCGCCGCGATCTCGCGACTGTTGGTGATGATCGTGGCGTTCGACGCGAGCGCCGCCGCCGGGTAGCAGGCGGAGGGGTCGTTGTTGGCGAGGCTGCCGCCGATCGTGCCCCGATTGCGCACCGCCGGGTCGCCGATATTGGCCGCGAGGGCCGAGAGCGCCGGGTAGCCCTCCATCGCCGCCACCTCGGCATGGGTCGTGGCCCCGCCGATGCAGATGCGGCCACGGTCGTCCACGCAGATGCCCTTCATCTCGTCGATGCCCGTCAGGCTCACCAGTTTCGAAGGCATCGCAAGGCGCTGCTTGAGCGTCGGGATGAGCGTCTGCCCCCCGCTCAGCGCCTGCGCGTCTTCTGCGCCCATGGCCTTGACCGCGTCCGCAATGGTGGAGGGCCGTTCTATGTCGAATGCATACATGGGATACTCCTCCTCAGCCTTGCATCGCCGCCCAGACGCGCGAAGGCGTGGCCGGCATATCCAGATGGGTCACGTTGTGGCCGCCCGATTGCAGCGCGTCGATCACCGCGTTGATCACGGCGGGCGGCGAGCCGATGGCGCCGGCCTCCCCGCAGCCCTTCACCCCCAGCGGGTTATGCGTGCAGGGCGTCTGGCAGGAATGATCGACCTTGTAGAAGGGCACGTCATCGGCGCGCGGCATGGCGTAATCCATGTAGGAGCCGCTGAGCAACTGCCCGTTCTCGTCATAGACGCAGTTCTCGAGCAGCGCCTGCCCGATCCCCTGCGCGAGCCCGCCATGCACCTGCCCGTCCACGATCATCGGGTTGATGATATTGCCGAAATCATCCGCCGCGGCGAAGCTCTCGATGGTCACCTTGCCGGTCTCCGGGTCAACTTCCACCTCGCAGGCATAGGCGCCCGCCGGGTAGGTGAAGTTCGACGGGTCGTAGAAGGCCGTCTCCTCCAGCCCCGGCTCGATCTCCTCGAGCGGGTAGTTGTGCGGCACGTAGGCCGCGAGCGTCACATCGCCCCAGGCCACCGACTTGTCGGTGCCCGCCACGGTGAATTGCCCGTCCTTCAGCTCGATATCGGCCTCCGAGGCCTCCATCAGGTGCGCCGCGATCTTCTTGGCCTTGGCGATGATCTTCTCGGTGGCCTTCACCATGGCCGAGCCGCAGACGGCGAGCGAGCGCGAGCCGTAGGTGCCCATCCCGAAGGGGATCTTCGAGGTGTCGCCATGCACGATGTCGATCTGGCTGGCGTCGATGCCCAGCATCTCCGCCACCACCTGCGGGAAGGCCGTCTCGTGGCCCTGCCCGTGGCTATGGGCACCCACCATCACCGAAATCGAGCCGGTGGCGTTCACCCGCACCGTGGCCGCGTCGTAAAGCCCGGCGCGCGCGCCCAGCTGGCCCACGAGGTTCGAGGGCGCGATGCCGCAGGCCTCGATATAGCAGTTCACGCCGAGCCCGCGCAGCTTGCCGCGCTTCTCGCTCTCCGCGCGCCGCGCGGCGAAGCCATTGATGTCGGCTATCTCCTCGAGCTTGTCAATCGTCGCCACGAAATCGCCGGTGTCATATTCCACAGCCACGGGCGTGGCATAGGGGAATTAGTGGACAAAGTTCTGCCGCCTCAGCGCGATCGGGTCGACCCCCAGCTCCCGCGCCGCCTTGTCGATCACCCGCTCCAGCTGGAACGTGGCCTCGGGCCGCCCCGCGCCGCGATAGGCATCGACCGGCACGGTGTTGGTAAACACGGCCTTCACGTTCACGTAGATATTGGGCGTCTTGTAATTGCCCGCCATCAGCGTGCCGTGCAGCCACGTGGGGATCGAGGGCGCGAAGGTCGAAAGATAGGCCCCCATGTTGGCATAGGTCTCGGTGCGGATCGCGGTGAAGTTGTTGTCGGCATCGAGCGCCAGTTCGATCTTGGTCACGTGGTCGCGGCCATGCGCGTCGGAGATGAAGGCCTCCGAGCGGCTCGAGGTCCATTTCACCGGGCGGTTCAGCGCCTTGGCCGCGAAGGTCACGAAGGCCTCCTCCGCGTAATGGTAGATCTTCGAGCCGAAGCCGCCGCCCACATCGGGCGCAACCACCCGGAGCTTGTGCTCGGGGATGCCCAGCACGAAGGCGCCCATCAGCAGCCGGATCACATGCGGGTTCTGGCTGGTGGTATAAAGCGTGCTCTCGTCGTTCGCGCGCTTGTATTCGCCCACCGCCACACGCGGCTCCATCGGGTTCGCCACGAGCCGGTTGTTGACGAGCTCCAGCGTGGTCACATGCGCGGCGTTCTTGATCGCCTCGTCCACCGCGCCCTTGTTCTCCTCCACGAAGCCCCAGTCGTAGCAGAGGTTCGAATTGAGGTCGTCATGCACCTTGGTGGCGCCCTCGGCGAGCGCCGCCTTCATGTCCATCACCGCCGGAAGCTCGTCGATCTCCACCTCGATGGCCTCGGCCGCGTCGCGCGCCTGAGCGAGGCTCTCGGCCACGATGGCGCAGATCGGGTCGCCCACATGGCGCACCTTGCCCTGCGCCAGCACCGGGTGCGCGGGCTCCTGCATGGGCTGGCCATGCTTGTCGGTCACCTGCCAACCGCAGGGCAGCCCGCCCACGCCCTCGAAATCCTTGCCGGTGAAGATGCGCAGCACCCCCGGCATGGCTTCCGCCGACGCGGTGTCGATGCTGGTGATGTTCCCGTGCGCCACGTTCGAGCGCAGGAAATGCACATAGGCCTGCCCCGTCACGTTGATGTCGTCGGTATAGTTTCCGGCTCCCGTCAGGAACCGCACGTCTTCGCGACGCGGTGTCGCGTGTCCAATGCCACCGTCTTTGGGCATGTGTCGTCCTCCCTGTTATCGGGCGCGCGCCCGGCCGCCTTGGCCGTCCTCCCGAAGGCCCCCCGCGAGAGGAGCCCGGCTTGCGCCCGCACGTTTATTCGGCTGCGATCTTAGAGACGTCCTGCCCCGAGGCCGCCATGATGGCTTTCACGATGTTGTGATACCCGGTGCAGCGGCAGATATTGCCTTCGAGATAGTCGCGGATCTCCGCCTCGCTGGGCTTGGGGTTCTCCTCCAGCAGCGCCGCCGCCGACATCACCATGCCCGGCGTGCAGAAGCCGCATTGCAGCCCGTGATGATCCTGAAACGCCTGCTGGATCGGGCTGAGCGTGCCATCTGCGGCCGCCATGCCCTCGATGGTCAGCACCTCCGCGCCCTCGGCCTCTGCGGCGAACATCGTGCAGGCCTTCACCGCCTTGCCGTTCACATGCACCACGCAGGCGCCGCACTGGCTGGTATCGCAGCCCACATGCGTGCCGGTCAGATGCAGGGTATCTCTCAGAAATTCGACAAGCAGCGTGCGGCCTTCAACAGCGCCCGACGCCGGCTTGCCATTCACGGTCATTGAGACCTGTGACATTGGCTCCTCCCAAACTCAATACTTGTGGCCGGAGTTAAGCACGAGCCCCCGCCGCTTGAGAAGAAGTTATTTTTGTTGACTCTGGTTTCCGGAAATCTAGGCGCCGGGGCCGCGCGCTCCGGGTGAGTCCCGGCGCCCGCTCAAGCCATATCGCCCCTAGGCTCCCGGCTTGCGCTGCCGGGGCTGGGGCCGCGTGGGGATCTCCTTCAGAAGCCCGCCCACCCCCATCGCGGCGATCTCGGCGCTCGTCACCTCCAGCCCGCAGGCCACCCGCGCCAGCACCCAGTCGGCGCCGTGCAGAACCGGCGAGCGCGCGCTGCCGGGCAGCCCAATCACCGGGCGCACGCCGAGCTTGCCCAGAAAGAGCAGGTTGCCCGGGTCCACCGGCATCCCGAAGCGCTCGAGCCGCCCGCCCGCCGCGCGCACCGCGCGGGGCGCGATATCGTCTGGGTCGGAGGTGGCCGAGCCGGTGAGAATGAGCACGATCTCGCCCCGCGCCGCCTCGAGCGCGCCTCTGAGCGCGACCTCCTCATGCGGCACGCAGAGCGTCTCCTCCAGCCGCATCCCCAGCCCGGTCACCCGCGCCTCGATCGCCTCCACCCCCTTCAGCCCCGGCCCCGAGGCGATCTCGGTCACCACCAGCGAGGCGGTCCGGTAAACCGGCGGTGCGAGCCTGATGGCGGCCCGCGCGGCCTCCGCCGCCCGCGTCACCGCGCGCCCCGGCACGGCATAGGCAATCACCTTCACCGTCGCCACCATCGAGCCCTCGTGCACCTGCCGCAACGCCGGCACCGTGGCCACCGTGATCATCGGGTCGACACTGTTGGCCGCGTTGATCTTCGCAGGCTCGAGCAGCACCACTCCCGGCCCCTCGGCCAGAAAGTTCACCCGGCCCGTGAAGGGCGTGCTGAGCCGCAAGCCCGCCGCCCCGTCATGGATGGCCCGCGCCAACGCCAGCGCCGCCTCGTTCTCCGGCATGTCTCCGGGCTCGAGCCGCGCCACGGTGATGTTGGCATAGCCCGCCGCCTCCAGCGCCGCCACATCCGCGTCGCTCAGCACATGGCCCTTGCGCAGCTTGCCGCCCGGCAGCTTCAGCGCATGGGCCAGAAGCCCGCCCTCGGCCTCGCGCACCGGAACGGGGCCAAATCTCATGCCCCGCGCCTCAGAACCCGCAGCATCTCCGCAAGGATCGACACGGCAATCTCCGCCGGTCCCGCCGCGCCGATGTCGAGCCCCACAGGCCCGTGAATCCGCCCGATCTGCGCCTCCGGCCAGCCCTTCGCCGCAAGCCGCTCCACCCGCTTGGCATGGGTGCGCGTCGAGCCGAGCGCGCCGATATAGAACACCTCCGAGCCGAGCGCCGCCTCGAGCGCCGGGTCGTCGAGCTTGGGGTCATGGGTGAGCAGCACCAGCGCCGTGCGGCTGTCGAGGCCAAGGGCGCGCACCCCCTCGTCGGGCCATTCATGCGAGAGCGGCACACCCGGAAACCGCGCCTCCGAGGCGAAGCTTTCGCGCGGGTCCACCACCAGCGGGTCGAACCCCGCGATCCGCGCCATCGGCACCAGCGCCTGCGCGATATGCACCGCGCCCACCACGATGAGCCTGAGCGGCGGGTTGTGGATGGCCACGAATGTCGCGCCATCCTCCTCGAAGCCCGAGCGATCCATACGGAAGCGTTCGGTATAGCCCTCGCGCTCCAGCCGCCGCTCCACCTCCATGCCGGTCACATAGGCCACCGGCTCCCGCGCCGCGCGCGCCGCCACCAGCTCGGCCAGCAGCGCCTCGGGCATCACCGCGCCCACCGGCTCCACGAGGATGCGGATCGTGCCGCCGCAGGCCAGCCCCACGGCAAAGGCATCGCCATCGCTCACGCCGTATTCCAGCATCACCGGGCGACCCTCCTCGATGGCGTCGAGCGCCTCGGCCACCACCGCCCCTTCCACGCAGCCGCCCGAAACCGAGCCCGCGATCTCGCCCTCCCCGGAAATCGCCAGCTGGCTGCCCACCCGGCGCGGCGCGCTGCCCCATGTCTCCACCACAGTGGCGAGCGCCGCGCCCTTGCCTGCGCGGTGCCAGTCGAGAGCGGTTTCGGGGATATTGTCGAAGCGGTCCATGTCATGCCTCCGTTGGCCGCCAATATGGGGCCTCGCGCGGAGCCATACAAACGCAAAAAGCGACCGCCTCGTTGCCGAAACGGTCGCTTGCAGGTCAGCGAAGAGGCGCGCGCCCTACTCGGCCGGCACCGCCACGCCCCGGCCCGTGATCCGCGACGGCAGCGCGAAGGCCACGGCGATGAAGACGAGCCGCAGCACGAGGCCCAGCACGTCGCCGCGGATCTGCACGAGGCTGCCGTAATCGGTGCCCGGCACCTGGCCCAGCGTCAGCGCGCTGCCCTCGAGCAGGCCCCAGCCCTTCCACATCGGGTAGCTCACCATGTAGGCCGCGGCCCCCAGCAGCCCGCCCGCCACGAAGAACCATGCGTCGCGCCGCCCCGTGGCCGCCGCGGCCACGCCGGTGCCCGGGCAATAGCCCGCCGCGGCCCAGCCCGCGCCCAGCATCAGCCCGCCGATGAAGACGCCCGCATAGGCGCTCTTCACGCTCATGTGGCCCACCTCGACGAGCCCCAGCATCTGGCCTGCGAACATCAGCACCGAGCCGGTGCCGATCGCCAGCAGGATGGTCTTCATCAGGTGCAGGTTGCGCAGCGTGAGCATCCGGGTGATCCAGTTGGGGTCGGTCGCGCCGATCCGGTCGAGCACGGCGCCGAAGGCCCCGCCGATCACGAGAGCAAGAAGAATGGATGTCATGGCTCAGGCCTCCTTTTTGTAAAGCATCATGGCAACGGGGATCGCCGCGGCAAAGGCGCCGGCGGCGAAGAGATAGCCCGAGGCCGCCGTCTGCATCATGCCAGACATCATGTGCCCCGAGGTGCAGCCGCCCGCGAGCCGCGCGCCGTAAAGAACGATGAACCCGCCCGCGAAGGCCAGCGCATAGCGCTTCCACGGTGTCTCGCCATAAGTCGCCCGCCAGATCGCCGGCAGGCGCCGCTCCTCCTTGGGCACGCCGCCCCGCGCCAGCGCCGAAAGCGCCGCGCCGCCCATCATCGCCAGCACGAAGAGAAAGCTGTAATTGAGCGGGTTCGCGGCATTGGCGGCATATTTCCCGCCCGATTTCGCGAGGTAGGCATTGGTGGAGGTATATCCCTCCGCCGTCTCGGTGATCAGCGCGGGGTTCACCGCGTCACCGAGGATCGCGTCGAAGATCACGAACTGCGTGGATACGCCGATCGGCTTCACCAGCAGCACCGCGAGAAAGAAGACGAGGCCGAGCAGCGCCCCGCCCGTCTTCCAGTCGAGTAGAAAGGCTTTTGTCATGGGATGTCTCCATTACTATTCATATTTGCGAATATGTATATATGAAAACATCGCCGCCTTGATCCACGTCAAATTGCCGCAGCGATCCGGCCAAAAAAAGCGGCCGCGCCCGGGGGAAGGCGCGGCCGCGCTGGCCCTTTCGCGTGAAGCCTGCGCTACACGCCGCTGTTGAGAAGCGGGGTGATGTTGCGCACCGCCGCGCGGCGGTTCTGGCGGATGTCGCCCCTCTGCTCGATCTTGAGGTCCGACTCGCCATAGCCCTGCACCACCATGTTGGCGGGCGGCACGTTGAAATACTCGGTCAGCGCCAGCGCCACCGATTCCGCGCGCCGGTCGGAAAGTGCCAGGTTATAGGCGGCGGTGCCCACCGTGTCGGTATGGCCCTCCACGAGGAACACGCTCTGCGGGTTGCGCTCGATGGCGTCGAGCATCGCGTTGCCCAGATCCGAGAGCGCCTCCGCCTCGCGCGGCTGGATCACCGCCGAATTGGTCTCGAAATTGATCGCGTCGAGCGTGATCACCGGCACGAGGTCGCGCACCACACCCACGTTGCGCACCTGCGCGAGCGAGAAGGCTCGGTCGACATCGCCCGCCTCCTGGGCCGCGAGCGCCGCCTGCAGCGCGCGCTCCTCGGCATTGCTGTAATCGTAGGTCTCGGCGCGGTTCTGCCGCGCGAGCTGGCTCACCTCGACATCCTGGTAGTCGCGCGTCTCGTCGATCAGCACGTATTCCTGCCCGTCGGGGTAAACCACCGTCCGGCGCAGCACCTGCCCGTTGGCGGCGCGGATCGTCACCGTCCGCGTGCCGTCATTGTTGACGACCACCGTGCGCGTCGAGCCATCCTGGTAGGTCTCGGTGCTCACATCGCTGCCGGGGCGGCGCAGAAGCGCGTTGTCGTCGCGCAGCACACGATACTGGCCATCTTCCTCGACAACCACCCGGTCGCCGGTATTGGCCACGACCTGCCCGCCGCCCGAAAGCTGCTGCCCGAGGAAATAGCCCCCGAGCGCACCCACGGCAGCGGCGCCCAGCGTCTTCACGAGGTCGTCATCGTCATCCTCGGCGGCCTGCAGGGCAATCAGCTGATCCTGCGTGAGGCCCGAGACACCCGTCTCGAACTCCTCGCCCGAGCTGCGCGCCTGCTCTTCCGTGACCGTAACCTGCGAGCGGTCTTGAACCTGCCCCTGCCCGGTGAGCGCCGAGGCGCCAAGCGACTCGGTGAGGCTCTCGGCGGCCTGCGCGGCCTGCTGCTCGGCAGACTGCTTCGCCACGTCGTCCTGCTGCGCCTTCCTGAGCGCCTTCTGCGCCTCCTTGGCGGTGGCCTGCTGCTGTTCGACGAGTTCCTTGGCGGCCTCCTTCTGCTGCTCGATCAGCTTTTCCGCCGCCTTCTGCTGCGCCTCGGCCTGCTTTTCGAGCTGTTTTTGCAGCTCTTCCTGGCTGAGAGCCCCCTGGGCACCCTGCTGGCCTTGCGCCTGCGGCTGGCCGTCCTGCCGCTTGAGTTCGGGTTGCGCCCGGTTCTCCGCCTGCGCCAGCGCACCATGCGGCACCGCCAGCGACACGGCCAGAACCAGCGCGGTCGTCGATTTCAATGCTCTGCGGGTCATGTCTGCTCCTTGCGTATCTTGTCGAACGCCCAACGCGGAAGGCCGCGCCGGGGTTCCCCCTGAGGTGGGGACTAAGACACGCAAGCGCCCGGAAATCGCCCGGTTTACCGGCGGATTTCCGCCAGAAGCCGCGCCTTCTCGCCGCTGTCGCCGGGCCGCGATACGGCCTCGGCCAGCTCCTCCAGCGAGGCGATCGAATGGCCCGCGCGGAAGCTGTCGACATGCGGCAGCATGGCCGCGATGCCGCGCGCCCTCGGCGCGAATTCCTCCCACCGAAGCAGCGGGTTGATCCAGATGAGCCGGCGCGCGGAAAGGTGCAGCCGCTCCATCTCGCGGGCCAGATCCTCGGGGCTGTCGCGGTCGAGCCCGTCGGAGATGAGCAGCACCACCGCCCCCTGCCCCATCACCCGGCGCGACCAGTCGCGGTTGAAGGCATGCAGGCAGGCGCCGATCCGGGTGCCGCCCTCCCAGTCCTGCGCCTCCCGGCCCGCCGCCGCCAGCGCCGCATCCACGTCGCGCGTGGCCAGATGGCGGGTGATGTTGGTGAGCCGCGTGCCGAAGGTGAAGGCATGCACCTTCGCCCAGCCCGCGCCCTTGCGGTTCGCGACCGCGTGGAGGAAATGCAGCACCATGCGGCTGTACTGGCTCATCGAGCCCGAGATGTCACAGAGCACCACGAGATTGGGCCAGCGCGGGCGCGGCTCTAGCAGGTGGATGCGCCGCATCTCGCCGCCTCGCCGCATCGCCGCGCGCAACGTGCGCCGCGCATCCACCCGGTGCCCGGTGGCGCTGGGCTGGCCGCGCCGCGAGGGCAAGGGTTTCACCGGCAGTTCGAGCCGCGCCAGCATCCGCTTGGCCTGCGCCGCCTCCGCCACGCTCATCTGCTCGAAATCGAGCGTCTTCAGCCGCTCCTCGGCGGAGATGGTGAGCGAGGCGTCGATCTCGATCTCCGTCTCGCCCTCGCCCTCCGTCTCCTCCGGCTGCGGCGCCTCGCGCTCCACCCCCTCGAGCAGGGCTTCGGCGGCGCGCTTCTCGGCGGCCTGCGCGCTGCGGTCCTCCTGAACACCGCGAATGGCGGGCAGCATCATCGCCATCATGTGCTCCATGTAGCGCGGGTCGCGCCAGTAGAGCCGGAAGATCTGCGCGAAAACCGCCCGCTCCTCGGGCCGCGAGACGAAACAGGACCGGAGCGTGTAGAAGAAATCCGACCGCGAGGTGAAGCCCGCCGCCTCCACCGCCCGGATCGCATCCACCACCCGCCCCGGCCCGGCGGGCAGCCCCGCCGCCCGGAGAGCGCGCGCGAAATGGGTGATGTTGTGCGTGAGGCGGGGGTTTTCCGGCAGGTCGAGCGGGGCGTATTCGGGCATCGGCGCAGCTGGGGGTTTTACCCCCAGACCCCCAGGATATTTTCAGCCAGAAGAAGCCTCATGCGGGCTCGAGCCCCGCCTTGGCCTCGTCGAGGATGCGCTTGGCCTCCGAGCCCTGCAGCTTGGCGATGTCGTCCTGGTATTTCAGGATCGCGCCCACCGTGTCGGCGATAACCTCGGGGCTCAGGTCGATCACGTCGAGCGCGAGCAGGCACTTGGCCCAGTCGATGGTTTCCGCCACGCCCGGCTTCTTGAAGAGATCCTCGGTGCGCAGCGCCTGCACGAAGGCCACCACCTCGCGCGAGAGCTGCTCGGCGGCCTCGGGGGCGCGGGCGGCGAGGATCTCCATCTCGCGGTCGAAATCGGGGTAGTCGACCCAGTGATAGAGGCAGCGGCGCTTGAGCGCGTCATGCACCTCGCGGGTGCGGTTCGAGGTGAGGATGACGATGGGCGGCTCGGGGGCGGCAATGGTGCCAAGCTCGGGGATCGTCACCTGGAAATCCGAGAGCGCCTCGAGCAGGAAGGCCTCGAAGGGCTCGTCGGTGCGGTCGAGCTCGTCGATCAGCAGCACCGGCGCGCCGCCCTCCTGCGGGCGCATCGCCTGCAGGAGCGGGCGTTCGATCAGGAACTCCTCGGTGAAGAGCTCGCTGGTGAGCCGCTCCCGATCGACCCCGCCCGCGGCTTCCGCCGCGCGGATCGCGATCATCTGTTCGGCGAAGTTCCACTCGTAGACGGCGGTGGAGGCATCGAGCCCCTCGTAGCATTGCAGGCGGATGAGCCGCCGGCCCAAGCCCGCCGCGATGGCCTTGGCGATCTCGGTCTTGCCCACGCCCGCCTCGCCTTCGAGAAAGAGCGGCCGGCCGAGCCTGAGCGCCAGAAACACCACCGTGCCGAGCGCGCGGTCGCAGACATAGCCCTGCCCCGCCAGCATCGCCTGAACCTCGTCGATCGACTGCACAGCCCTCATGAAAACCTCCCTCTCGCGGCAGCATCCGTGCACGCATCCGCCCGCCCGTCAAGGGGCGCATCGCCGCGCGCGGCACCCGGGCCTGTCGGCCTCCGCCGGGCGGTTTCCCGCAGAATGCTCTTGGATTTTCCCAAATTCTGCCCAACTTGGCGCGTAGCACCATGCCCAACGAGGCGGGCCCGAACCCGCCTGCAAGGACGGGCAGAGAAGGGTCTCGCGGCATGCAGGACACGCAAGGCACATTCGACGTGGAACTCGGCGGGCTTGGCTGGGAGGCCTGGCGCGCGGCGCTCGAGGATGTCCCCGGCGAGGATGGCTTCGCCGAGCCGCTCGGCCCCCGTCATGCCGCCGTGCTGATCGAGCGCAAGCCGGTGCTGCTCGTGACCTTCGAGAGCTTCCACCAGGTCACCCAGCTGTCCACCGAGGCCCGCCCGATGGGCTGGCAGATGGTGCAGGCGCTGGGCTGGTCGCATCTGGCGCTCGTGAGCGGCGGCGACACCTGGTTCCGCGACCGCCACGTGATCGGCTTCTTCGACCGGCTGATCGACGACGGCTTCTTCGAGGATTTCGAACAGGTGATCTTCTACGGCGCGGGCCCCTCGGGCTACGCGGCGGCGGCCTTCTCGGTCTCGGCGCCGGGCGCAAAGGTGCTGGCGCTGCAGCCGCAGGCCACGCTCGATCCGCGCATCGCCGAATGGGATGACCGCTTCCGCCACATGCGCCGCACCGATTTCACCTCGCGCTTCGGCTATGCGCCAGACATGCTCGACGCCGCCGACGAGACCTTCGTGATCTACGACCCGGAGGTGGAGCTCGACGCGATCCATGCGGCGCTCTTCGCGCGCTCCAATGTCAAGCTCATCCGCGCCCGCTATCTCGGCGCGCAGCTCGATGTCTCGCTGATGCGGATGCAGGTGCTCTACCGGATGCTGGCCCAGATCAGCTCGGGCCGCTTCACAGATCGCAACATCGCCACGCTCCTGCGCCAGCGCCGCGAGGATGCGGCCTACCAGTTCAACCTTCTGCGCCATCTCGAGGCGCGCGAGCGACACGGGCTGGTGGCGCTGCTTGCCCGCGCGGTGCTGGAGCGGCGGCAGGCCCGGCCCTTCCGCAAGGCGCTCAACCAGGCCAACGAGGCGCTCGAGAAGCAGGCCGCGGCCCAGGCCGAGGCCTCCGGGGCCGCCGGGGAAGACGACGCCCGGCAGGCCTGAGCGCCCGCGCGGCTTTCTCTGGCGCGGGCCGCGCGCCTTGTGTAAAGCCATGGCCCATGAGCCAGAGCCTGACCCTCCCCCGCCCCGACGATTGGCACCTGCACCTGCGCGACGGCGCCATGCTGCAGGCCGTCTGCCCCGAGAGCGCGCGCCATTTCGCCCGCGCCATCATCATGCCCAACCTCGTGCCGCCGGTGGTAACCGGCGTCGAGGCCCAAGCCTATCGCGAGCGCATCCTCGCCGCCATCCCGCAGGGCAGCGGCTTCACGCCCCTGATGACGCTCTATCTCACCGAGGAGACAGACCCCGACGATCTCGCCGCCGCCCATGGCTCCGGGCTCGTCACCGCGGTCAAGCTCTACCCGGCGGGCGCCACCACCAACTCCGCCTCCGGCGTGCGCGATTTCGACCGCGTGCGCCCCGTGCTCGAGCGCATGGCCGAAATCGGCTGCCCCCTCTGCGTGCATGGCGAGGTGACCGACCCGGAGGTGGATATCTTCGACCGCGAGGCCGTCTTCATCGACCGCGTGCTCGACCCGATCCGCCGCGCCACGCCGGGGCTGCGCGTGGTCATGGAGCACATCACCACAAGCGACGGGGTGGCCTATGTGAAGGCCAGCGAGAAAGACCTCGCGGCCACCATCACCACCCATCACCTCGTCATCAACCGCAACCACATCCTCGTGGGCGGGATCAAGCCGCATTACTACTGCCTGCCCGTGGCCAAGCGCGAGGAGCACCGCCTTGCGCTCCGCGCCGCCGCGACCTCGGGTGATGCGCGCTTCTTTCTCGGCACCGATAGCGCGCCGCATACCGATGCGCTGAAGGAACAGGCCTGCGGCTGCGCCGGCTGCTTCACCGCGCCCAACACGCTCTCCATCCTCGCCCATGTCTTCGAGGAGGAGGGCGCGCTCGAGAAGCTCGAGGGCTTCGCCTCGCGACACGGCCCCGCCTTCTACGGCCTGCCGGTGAACACCGCGACGATCACGCTCGAGAAATCCGACACCCCCGTGGCCTACCCCGCCAAGCTCGACACCGGCGATGGCCCCGTCACCATCTTCGATCCGGGCTTTGCGCTCTTTTGGCGCGTGACCTGAGGCGCGGTCCGGGGCAAGATGCGCCTGCCGCCGGGCGCCCGGCGGCTTGCCATAAGGCCCCCGGGAGCGCGTCTTCATGCACACCGCCACCCATGAGACAGAGCAGATCCTCGCCATCGCGCGCAGCATCGCCGGCGAAACCGGCCACGCGATGCTGGCAAGCCTCGTCGATGCGCTGAACAACCATCTCAACACCGCCTTCGTCGCGGTCACCTATGGCGAGGGCGCGCCGCCCACCCATGCCCGCGCGATCTACGCGATGAAGGGCGGCGCCGTGGCCGAGCATGTGCGCTACGCGCTCGAGGGCACGCCCTGCGCCCGTGTCTTCGAAGGCGAGACGCTGACCGTGCCCTGCGACATCGCCGCGCTCTATCCGCGCGAGGCCGGGTTCGAAGGCTATATCGGCATTCCGCTGCGCAACGAGGCGGGGCGCGTGGCCGGGCATCTGGCGATCTTCTCGGATACGCCCATCGCCCGCTCCGAGGTGGCCACGGCCATCGCCACCATTTTCGCGCAGCGCGCCGAGGCCGAGTTGCGGCGGCTGCAGGTAGAGGCCGAGCGGCAGCGCCTCATCGCCGATCTGACCACGCTCAACCGCCGCCTGCAGGGCGGTTATGCCGCGATGCGCCGCGAGAACGCCCAGAAGACCGCGCTGATGGGCCTCATCGCGCATGATCTGCGCCGCCCGCTCTCGGCGGCGGTCTCGCAGGCCGAGCTGAGCCTGTCGCGCCTGCGCGCGCCCAAGCCCGATGCCGCGAAGGTCGAGCAGGCCCTCACCAAGGTGCTCGCCAATGCCGACCGCATGGCGCAGCTCATCGACGCCACGCTCGAGCGGGTGCGCGACGCGGGCGCCGCCCTCAAGACAGATCCGCACCCCTGCGATCTGGCGGGGCTGGTGCGGGTGGCGCTCGAGGCCAATGCCGAGGAGGCCGCCCGCAAGCGGATCACGCTCGATTTCGCGCCGCCCGCGCCGGTGATCGCCGAGGTCGACGACGTGCTGATCGTCTCGGCCATCGACAACCTGCTCAGCAACGCCGTGAAATACACCCATCCGGGCGGGTGCGTCACCGTTGCCCTCGCCCGAGAGGGCGCCTCCGCCCGGCTCAGCGTCACCGATACCGGGCAGGGCCTCACCGCCGAGGATCTCGCCCGCGTCTTCGGCCGGTTCCAGACGCTCTCGGCCCGGCCCACCGATGGGGAGCGCTCCATCGGGCTCGGGCTCGCCAATGTGCGCGACATCGCGCTGGCCCATGGCGGCGAGGCCCATGCAGAGAGCGCCGGGCGCGGCAAGGGCAGCCGTTTCTCGCTGCTGCTGCCTCGGGCTTCCAGCCCGGCATGAGCCGCGCGCCTCCGGCCCGGCATGAGCCTCACGCCCCCGGCCCGGCCGGGCGTCACGCGGGCCTTCTCACCCGGCGCAAGGGGCGCTATGCAGGCGCCCAGACCTCTCGCAGACCCCCAGAAAGCCGGAAAGGGCCGCCATGATCCCCGCCACCTACCCCCCGCGCGAAGAAATCGCCCGCCTCACCGCCCGGATGCTTCTCGAGATCGAGGCCGTGCATTTCTCGCCCGAGGAGCCCTTCACGCTGGCCTCCGGCCTGCCCTCGCCCACCTATATCGATTGCCGCAAGCTCATCTCCTTCCCCCGCATCCGCGCCACGCTGATGGATTTCCTCACCGTCACCGTGATGCGCGAGGCGGGCTTCGAGGCCTTCGACAACATCGCCGGCGGCGAAACCGCGGGCATCCCCTTCGCAGCCCTGGTGGCCGAGCGCATGGCGCTGCCCATGACCTATGTGCGCAAGAAGCCCAAGGGCTATGGCCGCAACGCCCGAATCGAGGGCGCGATGTCCGAGGGCCAGCGCGTGCTGCTGGTCGAAGACCTCACCACCGATGGCGGCTCCAAGCTCTCCTTCGTCGATGCCATCCGCGACACCGGCGCCACCTGTGGGCACACGGCGGTGATCTTCTACTACGGCATCTTCCCCGAGACGGTGAAAACCTTGGGCGATCATGGGGTTGCGCTGCACTATCTCTGCACCTGGTGGGATGTGCTGGCCGAGGCCCGCGCCTCGGGCAGCTTCGATGCCGCCACGCTCGACGGGGTCGAGACCTTCCTCAACGATCCCCGCGCCTGGCAGGAGGCGCGAAAATAAAGCGCTTGCGCGGGGCCCGACTCGGGGCCAACCCGCTGGCAGGGCTTGCCATTTTGCCACAGGGCCCGTGGCTGCGGTCGCACCGCGCAACCCCCACATGTTGCGGCTATCCACCCAAACCCTTCAACATGTGGGCAAAACCTGATATCCACGGCTTATCCACACAAATATACAATTTGCAGCCGCGAAGGTAACAAATGTATGACCTCCCCT
The DNA here is from genome assembly GCA_040222155.1 of Roseovarius sp. Taxonomy (GTDB): domain Bacteria; phylum Pseudomonadota; class Alphaproteobacteria; order Rhodobacterales; family Rhodobacteraceae; genus Roseovarius. The sequence continues at coordinate 16,782 of JAVKDQ010000196.1, read as the reverse complement.
ACAGGTGAGTGAGGGACAGGATGAACAAGCAAACCGGTTTCGACGCGTCCGGCGTCGAGGCATCGGACACCCCGTCCATGCCGCATTCGATCGAGGCCGAGCAGCAGCTTCTCGGCGCGATCCTGACGAATAACGACGTCTACGACCGCGTCTCCGGGCTGATCGGGCCGAAGCATTTCTACGACCCGGTCCATGCCCGCATCTTCGAGCTCGCGGCCAACCGCATCGCCCGCGGCAACCTCGCCTCGCCGGTGACGCTCAAGGCGTTTCTCGAAGAGGATGAGGGGCTCAAGGAGCTGGGCGGCCCGGCCTATCTGGTGCGCCTCGCGGGTGCCGCCATCTCGGCCTTCGCCGCGCGCGATTACGCGCAGATGATCTACGACATGGCCGTGCGCCGCGAGCTCATCAATCTCGGGCAGGAGATCTCCGGCCGCGCCGCCAAGGCCGATGTCGAGATGGAGCCGCGCGACCAGATCGTCGAGGCCGAGCAGAAGCTCTACCAGCTCGCCGACCAGGGCCAGGCCGAGCGCGGCTTCCAGAGCTTTCTCTCCGCCGTCACCGATGCCGTCAACGTGGCGGCGGCGGCGGTCAAGCGCGAGGGCGGGCTCGCCGGCATCTCCACCGGCCTCGCCGACATGGATCGCAAGCTCGGCGGCCTGCACAATTCCGACCTGCTCATTCTCGCGGGCCGCCCCTCGATGGGCAAAACCTCGCTCGCCACCAACATCGCCTTCAACATCGCCAAGGCCTACAAGCGCGGCACGAGGCCCGATGGCTCCGAAGGCGCGGTCGAGGGCGGCGTCGTGGGCTTCTATTCGCTCGAGATGAGCGCCGAGCAGCTCGCCGCGCGGATCCTGTCCGAGGCCTCCGAAATCCCCTCCGAGCAGATCCGCCGGGGCGATATGACCGAGGGCGAGTTCCGCCGTTTCGTCGATGCCGCCCGCGATCTCGAGGCCTGCCCGCTCTACATAGACGACACCGCCGCGCTGCCCATCAGCCAGCTCGCCGCCCGCGCAAGGCGGCTCAAGCGCACCCACGGGCTCGATTGCCTCATCGTCGACTACCTCCAGCTCGTCCGGCCCGCCACCGCCAAGGACAGCCGGGTGAACGAGGTCTCCGAGATCACCCAGGGCCTCAAGGCCATCGCCAAGGAGCTCGACATCCCCGTCATCGCGCTCTCCCAGCTCTCCCGCCAGGTCGAAAGCCGCGAAGACAAGCGCCCGCAGCTCTCCGACCTGCGCGAATCCGGCTCGATCGAGCAGGATGCCGACGTGGTGATGTTCGTCTTCCGCGAGGAATACTACGTCGAACGCGAAAAGCCCTCCGAAGACAAGCTCGAGGAAATGGCCCAGTGGCAGGAGCGCATGGAAAAGCTCCACGGCAAGGCCGAAGTCATCATCGGCAAGCAGCGCCACGGCCCCATCGGCACGGTCGAGCTCTCCTTCGAGGGCCGCTTCACCCGCTTCGGCAACCTCGTGAGACCCTGGCAGCAGGTGGGCGAACAGGAGTTCTGAGGTAGGGTGGGTTTCAAACCCACCCTACGAAAGCGTTTCGGGCCGCGCGCCCTTGCGTGCTAGGCTTCCCCCGAGGAGGACCGATGCCCATGCTGACCGAAGACCAGATCCGCGAGAAACAGCGGCGTTTCATCGCCGTGGTCGAGAAGCGCCCCGAGACGGCGCTGAGCACCACCAAGGCGCGCGGCGTCGTAACCGAGGGGCTGCGCTGCGAGTTCAGCCAGGGCGAGGCTCGCGCGGTGATGGACATGCCCGCGCCGCTGGGCGGCGGCGAGACCGGCGAGACACCGGGCTTCTACGCCCGCGCCGGTATCTGTGGCTGCCTTGCCATCGGCCTCAAGCAGACGGCCATCTTCAAGGGGCTTTCGGTGCGCCGTATCGCGGTGGATATGGAGGTCGATTTCGACAATTCCGCGATGTTCGGCATCGGCCCCAACTCCGCCGCGCCGCTGGAAACCCGCGTGGCCGTGACGATCGAGAGCGACGAGCCGAAAGAGGCGATCGAGGCGCTTCTCGCCGATGCCATCGCGGCCGACCCGTGGTTTCTCGCCCTGCGCGATGCGCAGAAGGTCGTCACCCGCCTCACCCACGCGGCCTGAGCGATGGATGCGCGGCTTCAGCTCCGGGTCCAGCGCTATGGCTGGGATGCCGCCGCGCCGGTCTACGAGGCCGGCTGGCGCGACGCGCTTCTGGCCCCGCAGGAGGCCATGCTCGAGATGGCGCGGCTCGCCCCCGGCCAGCGCGTGATCGAAACCGCCGCCGGCACCGGGCTCGCCAGTTTTCCCGCGGCCCGCGCCGTGGGGCCCGCAGGCCATGTCCTGGCCACCGACATCTCCGGCGAAATGGTCGATCTCGGCGCGGCGCGCGCGGCCGAGCTCGGCCTCTCCCAGGTGCGGTTCGCCCGCCAGAATGCCGAGGCGCTCGACGCCGGGGATGGCAGCTTCGACCGGGCGATCTGCGCGCTGGGGCTGATGTATTGCCCAGATCCGGGCAAGGCGCTTTCCGAGATGGCGCGGGTGCTCCGCCCCGGAGGCCGGGCGGCGGTGGCTGTCTGGGGCGAGCGCAGGCATTGCGGCTGGGCCTCGATCTTCCCGATTACCGATGCGCGGGTGCACTCGGAGGTCTGCCCGATGTTCTTCGGCCTCGGCGCGCCCGGCGCGCTCGAGCGGTCGATGCGGCAGGCCGGGTTTTCGGAGTTCGAGGAGCGGCGGCTTTCGGTCACCATCCGGTTTCCCTCCGACGCGGCGCTCCTCGAGGCGGTGATCGACGGCGGCGCGGTGGCGATGGCGGCAAAGCGCTTCGATCCGGCGGTGCGGGCGGAGGTGGATGCCGAGTTTCTGGCCAGCGTCGCGGCCTTCAGGATGCCTCAAGGCTACGCCATTCCCGGCGAGTTCGTCATCGCCACCGGCACCGTCTGACACGCCCTCCCCCTTTCCGCTTGACGCCTCCGCCCATCCTGTCAAAACCCTCCCCCATGGGAACCGCGACACTCACCATCGACCTCAATGAGCTTGCCGCCAACTGGCGCGCGCTCGACGCGATGACCGATTGCGAAACCGCCGCCGTGGTCAAGGCCGATGGCTACGGGCTCGGTGCCGCCCGGGTGGCCCGCGCGCTCGCCCGCGAAGGTGCGCGCACCTTCTTCGTGGCCATCGCCGAGGAGGGCGCGGCGCTGCGCGAGGCGCTCGGCCCCGGCCCCACCATCAACGTCTTCTCCGGCCACATGCCCGGCGATGCCGACATGCTGGGCGATCTCGACCTCGTGCCGATGATCAACTCGATCGACCAGATGATCCGCCATGTCGAGGCGCTGCCCGGCAAGCCCTTCGGCATCCAGCTCGATTCGGGCATGAACCGGCTCGGCATGGAGCCCGCCGAATGGGCCGCGCTCCGCGATGTGGCGCTCGAGCAGACACCCACGCTGCTGATGTCCCACCTCGCCTGCGCCGACGAGGCAGATCACCCGATGAACGCGCAGCAGCTGAAAGCCTTCCGCGAGATGACCGACGGGCTGGGCGTGCCCCGCTCGCTCGCCAATACCGGCGGCGTGCTCATGGGCCCCGACTATCACTTCGATCTCACCCGCCCCGGCATCGGCACCTATGGCGGGATGCCCTTCGTCGATGCGCGCCCGGTGGCGCGGGTCGAGATCCCGGTGATCCAGTGCCGCACGCTCGAGCCGGGCGAGACGGTGGGCTACGCCAATGCCTTCACCGCCCAGCGGCAAACCCGCATCGCCACCGTCTCGGCGGGCTATGCCGATGGCATCCTGCGCGCGCTGGGGCCGAAGACCGCGCTCTATGCCGATGACATCCCCTGCCCCATCGCCGGCCGCATCTCGATGGATCTGATCGGCGTCGACATCACCGGCCTCGGCCGCGACCCCGCCGCGCTCGAGCTCATGGGCCTGCACCAATCCATCGACACGCTGGCCGAGAACGCCGATACCATCCCCTACGAGATCCTCACCTCGCTGGGCGCCCGCTACACGCGCCGGTATCTCGGGCCATGAGCTGGGTGCTCTCCCTTCTCGCCGCGCTCGGGCGCGCCGTGCTGGGCGGGATGGCCTTCATCGGCCGCATCGCCATCTTCTCGGGCCAGACGATGAGCCACCTCGCCCGCCCGCCGCTCTATGCCCGCGAGATCGCCTCGAGCCTCCTGCATGTGGGCTACCTGAGCCTGCCCGTGGTGGGCCTCACCGCCATCTTCACCGGCGGCGCGCTCGCACTCCAGATCTACTCGGGCGGCGCGCGTTTCAACGCCGAGGCGGTGGTGCCGCAGATCGTGGCCATCGGCATGGTGCGCGAGCTCGGGCCCGTGCTGGTGGGGCTGATGGTGGCCGCCCGCGTCACCTCCTCCATCGCCGCCGAGATCGCCACCATGAAGGTGACCGAGCAGATCGACGCGCTCACCACCCTCTCCACCCACCCGATGAAATACCTCACCGTGCCGCGCGTGTTCGCCGGTGTCACCATGGTGCCCCTGCTCGTGGGCGTGGGCGACATCATCGGCATCCTCGGCGGCTATACGGTGGCGGTGCAGACGCTGGGCTTCAACGGCGCAACCTATCTCACCAACACCGTCAATTTCATCGAGGCGACAGACATCGTCTCCTCGCTCGCCAAGGGCGCGGCCTTCGGCTTCATCGCCACGGTGATGGGCTGCTATTACGGCATGAACACCGGCCGCGGCGCCCAGGGCGTGGGCCGCGCCACCAAATCCGCCGTCGAGGCGGCCGCCGTGCTGATCCTCGCCGCCAACTTCCTTCTCACCAGCCTGTTCTTTTCGGTATGATGGCCCCCGATGATTGAGCTCCGCGACGTCCACAAGGCCTTCGGCAGCAACCGTGTCCTCCGGGGCGTGAACCTCACGATTCCGTCGGGCACCTCGCTCGTCATCATCGGCGGCTCGGGCACCGGCAAATCCGTGGCGCTCAAATGCATCCTCGGCCTCATCCGCCCCGATAGCGGCCTCATCACCCTCGACGGCAAGGACGTCACGAAAGGCGACCGCGACGCCTTCCTCGCCCGTTTCGGGATGCTCTTCCAGGGCGGCGCGCTCTTCGATTCGCTGCCCGTCTGGCAGAACGTCGCCTTCCGCCTGCTGCGCGGCTCGCTCAAGCGGCCCCGCGAGGAGGCCCGCGAGATCGCCATCGAGAAGCTGCGCCGCGTGGGCCTCAAGCCCGACCAGGCCGACAAGTTCCCCGCCGAGCTCTCGGGCGGCATGCAGAAGCGCGTGGGCCTTGCCCGCGCCATCGCCGCCGAACCCGAGATCATCTTCTTCGACGAGCCCACCACCGGGCTCGACCCGATCATGGCAGGCGTCATCAACGACCTCATCCGCGAGATCGTCACCGAGATGGGCGCCACCGCCATGACCATCACCCACGACATGACCTCCGTGCGCGCCATCGCCGACAACGTGGCGATGCTGCATGATGGCGTCATCCAGTGGACGGGGCCGGTCAGCGAGATGGACCATTCCGGCGACCCCTATCTCGACCAGTTCATCTCCGGCCGCGCCGAGGGCCCGATCGAGGCGGTCCGCTAGGCACCGGAGCCGCGCCAAAGCCGGCGCGCGCGGCGGCGGTTGGCCGGCGGGAGCGATGCGCTTCATGGTGCCATCCACATCCATGCTCGAAAGGGCAGCATGACGTCCCCGAAAAGCCGCCGCGTGGGAGCGCGGCGGCCTTTGGCCTTTATCCCGCGCCGGGGCCACCATGCGCCCGCACGCCGCGAGGCCCCCGTTGCGCGGCCTGCCACCGCGCGCCAGCTTAACCCGCCCCCGCACCGCGCAGCGCACCGACGCGATACCGACAGGATACCGACGCGATACAGACATCGCGAAACCCCGGTTTTTCTGGCGTTAACCCACGATTCGCCGCCACCCTCGCGGCGAGCGCTTGCGCCCGGTCCGCGCCGTGTTTACCTCTCGGTAACGCTTTCACCCGGACGCCCCATGCTCAAAGCCGCCAACCTCGCGCTCCTCGTCCTCTTCCCGCTCTCGTGGTTCGCGCCGATGCTGCGCGCGGGCGTCCTGCCGCTCTTCGGGCTCTCGGAGATCTCCGTCCTCTCCGGCCTGCAGTCGCTCTGGAGCACGGATGTGATCCTCGCGCTTCTCGTCACCTTCTTCGCCCTCTTCGCGCCCTACCTCAAAACCATCGGCCTCGCGCTTCTGCATTTCAACCTGCTCGATGCCCGGGTGCTGCCCGTGCTCCACATCATGGGCAAGCTCGCCATGGCCGATATCTTCTTGATCGCGCTCTATATTACCATCTCCAAGGGCATCGGCGTGGGCCGCATCGAAACCGCATGGGGCCTCTATCTCTTCACCGCCTGCATCCTCGCCTCGCTCGCCATATCCATCCTCACCGCGCGTCAAGCCCGCTTGCCAGCGCGCGAGGCTTGAGGCACCAAGAGCCATGGCCAAGACCCCGCTCTTCACCTGTTCCGCCTGCGGCGCGAGCCACACCAAGTGGTCCGGCCAGTGCGATGCCTGCGGCGCGTGGAACACCATCGCCGAGGAAGCACCGCTCTCCGCCGGCCCCGGCAAGGCGGCCCTCGGCGCCAAGCGCGGCCGGGCCATCGCGCTCACCGATCTCTCGGCAAAGGAGACGCCCCCGCCCCGCACGAAATCCGGCATCGGCGAGCTTGACCGCGTGCTGGGTGGTGGCCTCGTCCCGGCCTCCGCCACGCTTCTCGGCGGCGATCCCGGGATCGGCAAATCCACGCTTCTGCTGCAGGCCGCGGCACGATTTTCCCAAGCAGGGCTAAAGGTTATCTACGTCTCCGGCGAGGAGGCCTCAGCCCAGATCCGCATGCGCGCCGCCCGGCTCGGCCTTTCGGACGCGGCCCTCAAGCTGGCCACCGCCACCAGCCTGCGCGACATCCTCACCACGCTCGAGGCCGAGAATCCCGGCCTCGTCATCATCGACTCGATCCAGACCATGTGGGCCGATACGGTCGAGGCCGCCCCCGGCTCGGTGAGCCAGGTCCGCGCGGCGGCCCATGAGCTCACCACCTTCGCCAAGCGCAAGGGCTCCTCGGTGGTTCTGGTGGGCCATGTCACGAAAGACGGCCAGATCGCCGGCCCCCGCGTGGTCGAGCACATGGTCGATACCGTGCTCTATTTCGAGGGCGAGCGCGGCCACCAGTTCCGCATCCTGCGCTCGGTGAAAAACCGCTTCGGCCCCGCCGACGAGATCGGCGTCTTCGAGATGACGGGCGCCGGGCTGCAGCAGGTCGAGAACCCCTCGGCGCTCTTTCTCGCCGGCCGCGGCGCGCCCTCGCCGGGCTCGGTGGTCTTCGCCGGGATCGAGGGCACACGCCCCCTGCTGGTGGAGCTTCAGGCGCTCGTCGCCCCCACGCCCCACGCCCAGCCCCGCCGCGCCGTGGTGGGTTGGGATGGCGCCCGGCTGGCAATGGTGCTGGCGGTTCTCGAGGCCCGCTGCGGCATCCCCTTCACCGGGCTCGATGTCTATCTCAACGTGGCAGGCGGCATCCGCATCTCCGAGCCGGCCGCCGATCTCGCCGTGGCCGCGGCGCTTCTGAGTGCCCGGGAGGATACGCCCCTCCCCGCCCAGACGGCGGTTTTCGGCGAAATCAGCCTCTCCGGCGCCCTCCGCCCGGTGTCGCAGACCGAAAACAGGTTGAAAGAAGCGAAGAAACTTGGTTTTACGTCCGCGATCGTGCCGGCAGGCGGAAAGCCCGGCGGGGCGAGCGGGCTCACCCTCGATTCATACGAGGATCTGACCGGCTTCGCAGGGGATATCTTCGGCGCGGGCTAGGCGCCAAACGGGACAGGACGAAGACATGGAAGGCTTTACCATCATCGACGGCGTCGTGGCGCTCGTCATCGTGCTGTCGGCCCTTCTGGCCTATTCACGCGGTCTCGTGCGCGAGGCACTGGCCATCATCGGCTGGGTCGTGGCGGGCATCCTCGCCTTCGTCTTCGCCCCGCAGGTCGAACCGCTGGTGAAGGAAGTGCCCGTGGTGGGCGGCTTCATCGCCGACAGTTGCGAGCTTTCGATGATCGCGGCCTTCACCGCCATCTTCGCCATCGCCCTCATCGTGGCCTCGGTGATCACACCGCTCTTCTCCTCGCTGGTGCAGCGCTCGGCGCTCGGCGGCATCGATCAGGGCCTCGGCTTTCTCTTCGGCGTGGCGCGCGGCATCCTGCTCGTGGCGATCGCCTATTTCGTCTACGAGACGATCATCACCAGCCAGGACATCGCGATGATCGACGACAGCCGCTCGGCGCGGGTCTTCGCCATGCTTACCGACAATGTCGAGGATGGCGACCCCGAGGCGGCGCTCGGCTGGATAACCCGGCAATACGAGCAGCTTGTGGGCGCCTGCGACGCAGGCTGAAGCGGGCGCGGCGCGCCAGTGCGGGATCGAGCCGCGTGGCCCCAAGCGCGGCGCGGCCTGGTGGGCAAGGGCCCGACTTGTTTCAACCTTCGCCAGAGCACAGGCCCTGTGACGAAACGTTTCGTGATAGTTTCGTGACAAGGCAGGTCAGACACCCTATGTAGGGCTTTGACTGGCAACCGTGAGATTCGGAGCTGCCCTTGCCAAAGCAAATGCCCCCCGCCCATCCTTTCGACGACGACAAACTGCGCGAAGAATGCGGAGTATTCGGCGTGATCGGCGTGACCGATGCCGCCAATTTCGTGGCCCTCGGCCTTCATGCCCTGCAGCATCGCGGGCAGGAGGCCGGCGGCATCGTCTCGCACGACCCCGAGCAGGGCTTCAACTCGGCCCGCCGGTTCGGCTATGTGCGCGACAACTTCACCCGTCAAAGCCTGATGGAAACGCTGCCGGGGCCGCTCTCCATCGGCCATGTGCGCTATTCCACCGCAGGCGGCAAGCAGCCGGTGATCCGCGATGTGCAGCCCTTCTTCGGCGAATTCGCCATGGGCGGCGCGGCCATCGCGCATAACGGCAACATCACCAATGCCGACGCGCTGCGCCGCGAACTCATCGAGCGCGGCTCGATCTTCCAGTCGAACTCCGACAGCGAGTGCATCATCCACCTGATGGCCCGCTCGCTGCAGCGCAACATCCCCGAGCGGATGGAAGACGCGCTGCGCCGGGTCGAGGGCGCCTTCTCGGTGGTCGCCATGACCCGCTCCAAGCTCATCGGCGTGCGCGACCCGCTGGGCGTGCGCCCGCTCGTGCTGGGCCAGGTCGGCGACGGCTGGGTGCTCTCCTCGGAGACCTGCGCGCTCGACATCATCGGCGCGCGCTTCGTGCGCGAGATCGAGCCGGGCGAGATGGTGGTGATCAACGAGCAGGGGGTAGAGAGCCACTACCCGTTCCGCCGCCAGAAATCGCGCTTCTGCATCTTCGAGCACGTCTATTTCTCGCGCCCCGACAGCATCATCCGGGGCCGCTCCGTCTATGAAACCCGCCACCAGATCGGGGTGGAACTGGCCCGCGAGGCGCCGGTGGAGGCCGATCTCGTCTGCCCGGTGCCCGATAGCGGCACGCCCGCCGCAATCGGCTTCAGCCACGAGAGCGGCATCCCATACGCCATGGGCATCGTGCGCAACCAGTACATGGGCCGCACCTTCATCGAGCCCACCGAGCAGATCCGCAACATGGGTGTGCGCCTCAAGCTCAACGTGAACCGCGCGCTCATCGAGGGCAAGCGGGTGATCCTCGTGGATGACAGCGTGGTGCGCGGCACCACCTCGCGCAAGATCAAGGAGATGATCCTCGACGCGGGCGCGAAGGAGGTGCATTTCCGCATCGCATCGCCCCCCACCGCGTGGCCCTGCTTCTACGGTGTCGACACGCCCAACCGCGACAAGCTGCTCGCGGCCACCATGTCGGAAGAGGAGATGCGCGTGCATCTCGCGGTGGACAGCCTGCGCTTCATCTCGCTCGACGGGCTCTACCGCGCCGTGGGCGAGGCCAATGGGCGCGATACCTCCTGCCCGCAATATTGCGATGCCTGCTTCTCGGGAGACTACCCGGTGGCGCCTTCCGACATGATCGAGAAGGGTTTCGAGCTGAAGGCGGCGGAGTAGGCACCGCCGCCATCACCGGCCCTTTCGCTGCGCTGCGGCATGTTTCCGCCGAGCGGCGGCGCTGCCTCTTCCCTTCGGCCCCGGGCGGGCCTAACTGCGCGGTTCTGATTTTCCATCACGGATACGCGCCATGAGCCAGACCACCAACACCACGCCCCTTTCCGACGAGACGATCTCTTCGGCCACGGAGCTCGATGCCCTGCCCAACGCGCCGCGTCCGGTGCTGCTTGGCACCTATCTCAAGCCCGATGGCGCCAGCGCGCTCATCCGCACTCCCAAGGGCAAGCTGCAGCAGGTCAAGGTAGGCGACAGGATCGGGCAGGCGCAGATCCACGCAATCGAAATGGGGCGGGTCCACATGCTGCTGCTCAACCAGCCCCACGCGCTCACGATCCCCGGCAAGGGATGATGCGCGGGGCGTTTTCGCTTGATTTCCGCGCGCCGGGATGGAAATGCAGCGCCCATGACAGATGCAAGCCCCCTCCCCGATAGCCGCCCCCTCGCCCTTGTCACAGGCGCCACGCGGGGCTTGGGCGCGGCGCTGGCCGAAGCGCTGGCCGCCACGCATCACATCGTGGCCGTGGGCCGCACCACCGGCGCGCTCGAGGAACTCGACGACCGGATCAAGGCCAAGGGCGGCAGCGCCACGCTCGCCCCGATGGACGTGACCAAGATGGATGCGATGGCCCAGCTCTGCCGCTCGATCCACGATCGTTGGGGGCCGGGCGACCCTCAGGGCGCGGGCGCGCTCGACATCTGGGCGCATTGCGCCGTCCATGCCGCGCCACTGGCCCCCGCCAACCATCTCGACGCCCGCGACTGGGAGAAATCCGTGGCCGTCAACGTTACCGCCACGGGCCAGCTCATCCCCTTCATCGCGCCGCTTCTGGGCGCAAAGGGCCGCGCACTCTTCTTCGACGATCCGCGCGCGGGCGAGCCCTTCTACGGGGCCTACGGCGCCAGCAAGGCGGCACAGGTCGCGCTGGCGCGCAGCTGGCAGGCAGAAACCGTTCGGACCGGCCCGAGGGTGCATGTGCTCACCCCCGCCCCCATGCCCACCGCGACGCGCGCGCGCTTCTTTCCCGGCGAGGATCGCGCAGCGCTCACGCCTTGCGCTGACGAGGCGCGGCGGCTGCTCTCGGACATCTGACGCGCCTCACCCCACGAGGTGCAGGCTCACCCGGCGGTTCTGGCGGCCCTTCTTCTCGATCTTGCCGAGCCGCACCAAGCCGATCTCGCCGGTGCGCGCCACATGGGTGCCGCCGCAGGGCTGCAGATCGACCTGCGCCTCGCCCGCGCCGATCCGGATGAGGCGCACCCGCCCTGCCCCGCGCGGCGGCTGCACCGACATGGTTTTCACGAGGCCCGGGTTCGCGTCGAGTTCTGCCTCGGTGATCCAGTCTTCGGTCACCGCCAGATCCTGCGCGATGAGCGCATTGAGCGCCGCCTCCAGCGCGGGCTTGTCCTCGGGCGGCGCGTCCATGTCGAAGTCGAGCCGGCCCTTCTCGGCGGTGATCGCCCCGCCCGTCACCGGCAGGGGGATGACCACCGAGAGCAGGTGCAACGCCGTGTGGATGCGCATATGGGCAAAGCGGCGCTCCCAGTCGAGCACCTGCCGGATCTCGGCACCCACCGGCGGCAGCGTGGCCCCCTCTTCGGGCACGAGTGCGATGGCACCGCCCCCGGCCTTCACGGTCGTGGCGATGGCGCAGGTGCCGCCGTCCCACTCGATCCGCCCGCTATCGCCCGGCTGCCCACCACCCTCGGCGTAGAACAGCGCGGCATCGGGCACGATCCCGCCTTCGGACGTGTGCGAAACCACGCGCGCCGAGGCCTCCCGAAGATAGGCATCCTCGAGAAAGAGCGGCCGGGTCATCGCCGAAGTCATCGCCCGTCTCCGTCGCCCGCATCCGAGCCGTCGCGGGCGGTGTCGATATCATCGCCGGTGAGATGCGCGCGCGCCTTCTCGGCCTCCGCCGCGGTCGAGGGGGGCTTCTTCGGCTGCACCTCCTGCGCAGGCTCGGCCCGCAGCGTCTCGGGGTTGCGGAGCCACACGTCGCGCTGCGCGAAGGGAATCTCGATGCCCTCGTCCTTGAAGCGCCGGGCGATCTCGTGGTTCATGTCCGAGTGCACGGCCAGCACCCAGTTTACATCCCGCAGGATCGCGCGGATCTCGAAATCGAGCGAATCCGCCCCGAAGCCCTTGAAGTTGATGAAGGGCGGCGTCGAGAGCAGCACCATGGGATGCGCCTCGGCGATCTCCCGCAGGATGCCTTCGACCTTGCGCGTATCGGTGCCATAGGCCACGCCCACCGGCACGATCACCCGGCCCACAGTGTTGCCGCGCGTGTAGTTGGTGACCCGCCCGCTCACGAGGTCGGAGTTGGGCACGATCACATCGGAGCGGTCGAAGGTTTCGATGATGGTCGATCGCACCGAGATATTGCGCACCGTGCCATGCACGCCCCCCACCTCGATCCAGTCGCCTTCGGAAATCGGCCGCTCGATCAGGAGGATGATGCCGGAGACGAAGTTCGAAACGATGGTCTGCAGGCCGAAACCGATACCGACCGAGAGCGCACCGGCCACGATGGCGATGGAGGACAGGTCGATCCCCGCCGAGGTGATTGCGATGACAGCGGCGAGGAAGATGCCAAGATAGCCCACGCCGGAGACGATGGCGTTCTGCCCGCCCATATCGAGCCGCGTCTTGGGCAGCACCGTGTTCTTGAGCGCGCCCTGCAGAAGCCGTGTTGCGGTATAGCCCAATGCGAAGATCAGCGCGAAGGTCAGGAAGACGGCGGGCGAGATGCGAATGCCGCCCACGTCGAATCCCTGCAGCACCTGCGACCAGAGCTCGTTGAGTTCAGTAACCCGCGCACCCCATGCAAGCGCGAAGAAGGGCAGCGAAACCAGCACGAGCAGGAAGCCCACTATCACCGGGATGAGCGATTCAGCCGCGCGCTCGCGGTTGCCGCTGACAAGCACGTAAACCTCGACGACGACGCGCTGCAGCACCAGCAGGATCGCGAGAATCTGCAGGGAGGCGAGCGTGGGGAACATCAGGAAATGCGCGAGCGTGAAATAGCCCACCGCCGCAAGGACAGGCGACAGGATGCAGACCGCGCTCAGCGCAAGCGCCAGAAGCCGTGTGAGCCTTGTGCGGTAGGTCTCTTCCGCGTCGCCCTGGGTGGAGTTGCGGCTATGGGCGCGCAGAAGTTTCGCGATGCGGAATAGCAGGAAAGCAACCGCGACGAGCGCCGGAAAGAGCAACGTGTTCTTTGTGGCCTCAGACCAGTTGGCGCCGTCTCCCACCGCCTGGAGGAAATAGTAGAGCGCCGTGAAAACCCCCAACATTCCCCCATACCAACGCCCGGCGAAGCGCTGGTGATCGTCGAGGTTGAGCGGTAGCGTGCGCGCCTCCTTGGCAGGGAAGATGCGCATGGCAAGCCATCGCGCCAGCAGGTAAACGAACGTGGCAGGCAAGACCGCCGCCAGCACCTGATCGTTGCGCAGGCCCACGAGTTCGGTAGCGTAGATCGCACGGATGATGGCGTAGACCCCGATCAGCGGCAAGAGGAGGCTGCCCAGCGAAAGCGTGAACCCGATGATCCAGTAAAGCGCGTTGGGGTTTTCGCCCAGAACGCGCGAGCTCAGCAAGCGGCTCCATCTGCGCCCGCGCACCACCAGCACCGAGCCCACCACCAGCAGAAACAGCACCAAGGGCAGGTTCTCGCGCATGTCGCGTTGCTGCACGGGGTTCTGCCACGCCACGCGCATCTCCACCTGGAGACTCATGATCGTCTCGCGCAGCTTCCCGAGCGCAGGCAGCCAGTGCACCGGATTGATGGGCGAGGCACCGAATTGCAGCAGTTCTTCCGCCTGTCGCCCGCGCACGATCCGGTCGATCCCCTTGATCAGCCCGTCGGCCCGGTTGAAGGCGATCTCGGCGCGTTTGCCCGGTGCCTGAAGATCGGCGAGGCGTGTATTGAGCTCCTGTCGCTGCGCCGCGATATCCTCGGATTCCACGCCATTCTCCGGCACATCGCCCAAGGCCTGCAATTGCTGGCGCACGGTCGCGATGGTGCTGGCATTGGCTTGCTGCGCACGGCTGAACTGGTCGCGCCAGCGCACGAGGTCTTCGCGCAGGGTTTCAAGCGCCGGAGTCGAGGCGCGCCCGGCCTCCACTGCCTCCTCGGCGCGCCGCGCAGTGCGGTCCCACGCCTCGTAATCGACCTCTTGCGGGGCGCTCTGCGCCCAGGCCATCGAAGGGGCGCCGCCCGGAATGCCGACAGCCGCGCCGAGCGCCAGCAGGAGCGCCAGCAGGCAGAGGCGTAGAGCCGCCATCATTCGACGAAGACCCCGGGGATCGAGCGCGGCTCCGCCTCCATCCAGCGTGGCACGGGCAGGCCCTTGTCACGCAGGAAGGCGGGGTTGAAGAGTTTCGACTGGTAGCGGTTGCCGTAGTCGCACAGCACCGTGACAATGGTGTGCCCCGGCCCCATCTCGCGCGCCATGCGCATGGCGCCGGCCACGTTGATGCCCGAGGAGCCACCCAGGCAGAGCCCCTCGGCCTCGAGCAGGTCGAAGACGATCGGCAAAGCCTCCTCGTCGGGGATCTGGTAGGCCATGTCCGGGGTGAAGCCCTCCAGATTGGCGGTAATTCTGCCCTGCCCGATCCCTTCGGTGATCGAGTTGCCCTCGGCCTTGGCCTCGCCGTCGCGGTAGAGCGTGAACATGCCCGAGCCCATCGGGTCGGCCAGCGCCATTTTCACGCCCTTGGGCTGAAGCGCCTCGGCCACGCCCGCGAGCGTGCCGCCCGAACCCACCGCGCAGACAAAGCCGTCCACCTTGCCGCCGGTCTGCTCCCAGATCTCGGGCCCTGTCGTCTCGATATGGGCCTGCCGGTTGGCGACGTTGTCGAACTGGTTGGCCCAGACCGCACCGCCCGGGCTCTCCGCCGCGAGTTTCTCGGCCAGGCGGCCCGAATAGCGCACGTAATTGTTGGGGTTCTTGTAAGGCGCGGCAGGCACCTGCACGAGCTCCGCCCCGGCCAGCCGCAGAAAATCCTTTTTCTCCTGGCTTTGCGTCTCGGGAATCACAATCACCGTCTTGAAACCCATCGAGGCGCCCACGAGCGCGAGGCCGATCCCCGTGTTGCCCGCCGTGCCTTCCACGATGATACCCCCCGGCCCGAGCGTGCCGCGCGCAATGGCATCGCGGATGATCGAAAGCGCCGCACGGTCCTTCACCGATTGCCCGGGGTTCAGAAACTCGGCCTTGCCATAGATCTCGCAGCCGGTCTCCTCGCTGGCCCTGCGCAGCTTGATTAGGGGCGTGTTTCCCACCGCCTCGGCCAGATCCTTCGCCACGCGCATCGCCGTCGCTCCCCGTATGTTGCCACCCCGTAGGGATTAGGCCGTGCGCTGCCGAAACTCAACCCGCATCAGCCCGCCGCGCGCAGCCGGGGGCGCTCACGCTCCAGCCAGAGCAGCATCAGCACGAGCGGGCCAATATTGGCCTCACCGCTCGCCACGAGGCCCATCGCCTGCTCGAAACCGATTACATGGGTGCGGATATCCTCGTTCTCGGTCTCGAGCCCGCCTCGCCCCTGCCCCGTCTCGGGCAGATCGGCAAGGCCGAGAAAGCAATGGTAGAACTCGGTGGAACAGCCCGGCGAGCAATAATGGCTCGATACGTGCTCGAGCCGTTGCAACTCGAGCCCCGCTTCCTCGCGCGCCTCGCGCCGCGCGGCCTCTTCCGGCGTCTCACCCGCATCGACGCGGCCCGCCACCGGCTCGAGCACGAAGGGCCGCGGGTCGCCCCGCCCGAAGGGCCCCATGCGAAACTGCTCCACGAGCAGGAGCCTGTCGCGTGCGGGGTCGTAGGGCAGCACGATCGCGGCATCGGCGGCCACGAAGACCTCGCGCTGCAGGGGCACGCTCGCGCCCCCGCCGAAGGCCGGCTGGCGCAGCGTGTAGGCGCGGGTGAGGTAGAACCCCTCATGCGGCGCCTCCACGCTCAGCACCTCCGGGGCCTCCGTGGCCTGCCCCTGCCGCAGCGCCGCGGGCGCCGGATGCGCCACGGCGGCCACCCGCGAGGTGGCGCGCGAGAGGATCATCGGCAGGCGGCCCGCCACCTCCGAGGACGGCTTGCGCCCGAAATATCCCATGATCTCCGCGGCCGCCCCGAGGGCGATATCGCCACAAGCGCTCTCCCAGCTGGCCATGTCCCACGGTGCGGCTGCCGGCGCGGCCGCCTCCTCCGCCAGAAACGCCACCGCCGCGCCGCTCTCCTCACCGTCGTGGAAATGCTTGGGCACCGGCGTCATGCCGATGGCTTCGGCGAAGAACGCGAGCCGCGCGAAGCTCTCCGGCCCCTTCGCCCAGAGCAGCAACCCCGACAGCTCGGCCCCCTCCGCCGGCACGAGACGCGGAAAGCAGGCATCGCCGCCCGCGAGCGCCACGCCCCGCAGCGTCACGGGGCGCTCGGAGCGCTCGGGCGGCGGGGTGCCGAGAAGCAGCGCCAGCAAGGGCGTCCAAGCCATCGGTCCGGTGAGAAAGATCTCGCCCCGCATCCGCTCAGGAGGCCCGCCGCGAGACGAGCTCCGCCAGCAGCCCCACCGCCAGCGCACCGCCCAGCAGCGTGGCGCCGAAGGTCGGGTCTGCCACGTTGAGCGCCCATTGATAGGCGATGTCGAACATCCCCTTGATGGCCTCCACCGGCCCGCTGTAG